>CALZGZ010000265.1 GCA_945787105.1 uncultured Gammaproteobacteria bacterium | reverse complement strand
GGGCACCAATTCGACAGTACTGATGCACCAGGGAAAAACCTCCTAATACCGCATAATCCCCCACCGTCACATGTCCCGCAAGACTGGCGCAATTTGCAAAAATTGTGTTGTCGCCAAGTTGACAGTCGTGGGCAATATGCACATAGGCCATTAAAAAATTATTGCTGCCTATACGTGTAACCCCCTCTTCTTCGCTTCCCCGGTTTATCGTACAGTATTCACGGATAATGTTACCGCCGCCAATCTCTAGTCGGGTGTCCACGCCAGGATAAGCGAGATGTTGTGGCGCTTCTCCGATCGAACAGAACTGATAGAACTTGTTATCGCGCCCAATGGTCGTATGACCAGTGATGACAACATGAGGACCGATCCAAGTACCGTCGCCGATAACGACGTTTTCATCTATTACTGAGTACGGTCCTACACTGACCCTATCTCCCAATTGCGCGCCGGACGCTATGACCGCACGGTCATCGATCACTTACAGGTCCTTATAGGTAAACATTAAATTCGCACTACAACACAAACTACCGTCCACGTTTGCCTCACCGCCACAGCGCCACATGTTTTTAATGCGACGCAGTATAGTGACATGTATACGAAGCTGGTCACCAGGTTCCACAGGCCTTTTAAAACGCGCTTTATCGATACCAGTAAAATAATAAACGCGCTTATCACCACCCGATCTATCCAGACCATAACTTGCCAATATCGCGCAGGCTTGTGCCATTGACTCCACGATTAAAACTCCGGGCATGACAGGCCGATTGGGGAAATGACCGGGGAAAAACGGTTCATTGATCGTTACGTTCTTTATTGCCGTCAGCGATTCGCCCGGCACAAGTTCGACAATACGGTCAACAAGCAAAAATGGATAACGATGTGGGAGATAGTCCCTTATTTTATGGATGTCTAATCCTTCCACCTACTGATCCTGGCTTATTGTATCGACATCCTCAAGGGGATGACCATGCGTGAGGAAAAACCGGGGTGGGCTCATGTCATGGGGAACCTTGACGCTCGGCCGCCAGTTTTTTTAGTACATGCTCTGTTATGTCTATTTGATTATCGGCGTAAACAACTCCTTGATGGATGATCAAGGAATAATTATCGTTTTTGGCGATCTCGACAATAGCTTTGTGAACGATCTTTTCCAGCTCGCGCAGTTCTTCATTCCGCCGTACGCTATAATCTTCCCGAAACTCTTGCGTCTGACGTTGTAGTTTTCGCTTGAGGTCACGCAGTTGCCGTTCTTTCTCTCTACGCTCGGACTCCTTTATTACTAATTCGTTTTTTTCCAACTCGTCTTCGATACTCTTCACTTTGCCTCGCGTAGTGCGCAGCTGGCGATCCCTCGGACCGAACTCCGATTCCAGTTTTTTCAAGGCCGCATCACCTTGGGGGGCTTCTTCAATCACTTTGACCACATTGACGTATCCGATCTTTAGCTGTTGTGGCCAACCAGCCGGAGCAAGAAACAGCACCGCAACGCCAAACACACTGACAATAAATTTCTTTAAACACATCACTTGATTAACCCGCCGTAACGTTACGTCCCATGATACTAACGAAAAAAACGACCTATCGTGACCTGAACGTTTTCAGTTTCATCTCCGTCTTTCTTATTTATCGGTGCACCATAGCTGACCGACAACGGCCCCAATGGCGAAAACCAATTAAAAGCAATCCCAGTAGAAAACCGCATATCGGACAGATCAACGTCCTGATCTGGCCCGTAGACCTGCCCACCGTCGACAAAGATGCTGAATCGCTTATCTTTTGCCTCGGTGCCAGGTATCGGAAACAACAACTCCACGTTGGTTAGGACCCGGCGACTGCCCCCCAACGGCTCGGGCGTATCACCGCTGTCTCGCGGTCCCAACGATCGAGCTTTGTAACCGCGCACGGTCCCCGCACCGCCGGCAAAAAAGTTCTTGAAAAACGGCAATTCTGCCGTGTCGCGATAACCAGCTCCATATCCAAGTTCGCCTGCCGCCTTGAACACCATCTTTGCAGTCACCGGTTGATACCACGAGAGCCGGTAGTTCAATTTGTAATATTCCAAGTCGAGTCCCGGTAACGCAAGCTCCCATGATAACCGATTCAGTACTCCAGTTGTCGGGTACAGAATGCTGTCCCGTGTGTCGTGGGCGACGCTACCCTTGAATGGGACAATATCATTAGATGGACTCTGCTCGATAAAACTTAGTATTTCTGGTGGCGTTTCCGGGGTTGATTCAAGATCTACACGTTCAAATGACAGTCCGGCATTGAGCGAGTTGAACTCACTCAATGGGAATCTGTAATTGACGCCGAGTCCAGTCGTATCGGTAACATACTCCGCGGTATTCGCCTCCTCGGCATCAACTTCTCGGCGAAACAAGTTAAAACCTCGACTAATACCATCAATGGTGTGATATGGATTCACGTACTGAAGATTAATCACCCGCGTCACAGATGAATTATCAAAACTTAAATTCAACTCTCGGCCGGTGCCGAACAGATTGCGCTGCGAGACGCTCGCCTGGAGCAGAATGCCGTCGGCATCCGAAAAACCGACACCGAACAGCACACTTCCAGTAGCCCGCTCCTTGACTTCAATATTGACATCCACTTGATCTGGGCTGCCGGGCACCGTAGGCGTGTCGATCTTTACGTCTTCGAAAAAACCAAGTCGCTGCAAACGCACACGTGACCTTTGGATTTGCGACGCTGAATACCAAGCGCCCTCTAATTGCCGCATTTCGCGACGAATGACGTCATCGCGAGTAGTCGTGTTGCCGCTAATGTTGATTCGACGCACATAAATTCGCCGTCCTGGATCAACAATAAAAGTGAACGAGACAGTCCGATTCTCCTTATCGATTTCTGGTACCGCCCTAACGTTTGTGAACGCATAGCCTTCATCCGCGAGGCGGTCAGCGATCGCCTTGCGACTGGCACTGATCTCTTTTCGAGAATAGGTACCACCTGGGTTAATCGTGACCAAAGATATAAGTTCACTTTCCGGAACTACTAATCTCCCTTTTATCGAGAAGTCTGATACCGTGTACTTCTCACCCTCAGTGATATTTATTGTTATGTAGATGTCTCGTTTGTTGGCAGTAATGGAGACCTGCGTAGATTCAATATCAAAGTCCAAGTAGCCCTGGTCTTGATAATAGCTCCTCAATGATTCCAGGTCCGCGGATAGCTTTTGTTTAGAGTACCGGTCTTTCTTATTCAAAAAACTAAAAATAGTTGGCGTGCTGAGCTGGAAACGTTTTTGGAGATCTTTTTCGGAAAACGCCTCGTTTCCCACGATATTAATCTGCTTGATCTTAGCGGTTTCGCCCTCGGTGATGTCAACGGTAACTGACACTCTGCCGCGTTCCAACGGCGTGACGATTGTCTCGATCTCCGCTCCGTATTTACCTTGGGCGAAATACTGATTTTTTAGTTCCTGTACGACCCGATCGAGAATCGACTGGTTAAAAACACGGCCTTCTACAAATCCGATCTGTTTCATGCCTTCCTCGAGCGTATCCTTGTCCAGAGCTTTATTTCCTTTGAATTCGATATTTGCAATAGAGGGTCGTTCCTTAACCAGCACGATCAGCACCGTCCCCTCTTGTTCCAGTTGCACATCATCAAAAAATCCAGTCTGATACAGAGCACGAATCGACTGCTGAGCGGTATCATCATCGATACGGTCACCTACTTTAATCGGCAAGTAATTAAACACAGTACCCGCTGATATGCGTTGTAACCCTTCAACTCGAATATCTGATACGACGAAACTCTCGATCGCGCTCGCGGGCAAGTTCAATGTGAACACCACACACAAGAAAACCAATATCTTTTTCATATTTTTATGTAGCGTATTGATTAATAGATCGGTCTTGTTCTGGACTACATACCGATAGTATTACGACCGGTGCTACTAGCGTTACTGGAGCAGCCGAACTATATCATTATAAAAAGCCAAGCTCATAAGTGCGAACAACAACACGATGCCCACTTGCTGTCCCCAAGCAAGTGCCTCCTTTGAGAGCGGTCCTCCTTTTATTGCTTCGACCAAATAATAAAGAAGATGGCCACCGTCCAATATCGGGATGGGCAGCAGATTGAGAACCCCCAAGCTGATGCTGACGACAGCCAGGAATATAAGAAACTGGACAAACCCAATTCGCACTGTGTGTCCAGCGTATTGGGCAATCGTAAGCGGTCCGCTGATGTTCTTGGCCGACACCTCCAACTGAACAATCTTAACCAGCATCTTCAGCGTCAATATCGACATGGTCCAGGTGCTTTGCAGACTGGTTATCATCGCTTCAGCGGGGCCATACCTGATCTTTACCCGTAACTCCTGCGGAATCTCCAGAGGTGTCGGTTCAATACCGACACGCCCGATCTCCCTACCGTCTACCTGTATCCGCTCGGGAACGATATCAACTGACATGGACTGCCCGGCGCGCACAACTTCCATTCTTATCATCTTGCCGCCAAGCGGTTGAATAAGCTTGACTACTTCAAGCCACGATCCAATGGGCTGTCCATTGATACTAACGATACGATCGGCCGCTCGAAGACCTGCCGCATCAGCGGGTGAGTTAGCCTGCACTCTGCCAATAATGGTTTTGACCTCTGGGATGTATCCCATCAGTCCTATTCCTCGTTCTAATAATGCGGAGTTTATTTCAGATAACGGTAACCGCCGAAGGTCTATTTCTCTAGTTTGCCGAGCCCCATCCGCAGCCACGACTTCGACAGGAATCTGTCGCTGCTTGAACGCCTGATTAAATAAATAAAGCCGATGCTCATCCCAGCTGCGGTTCGGTTTGCCGTCAATGGTAATGATCTCATCGCCAACCTGAAACCCACCCTGCTGGGCGATCGAATTCTCGATCACCCGTCCCACGACCGGTTTTATGCCGTCCACACCGGCGACGAATACTATCCAGTAGGCCAATATTGCGAACAGAAAATTGAACATCGGACCGGCGAGAACAATCGCCACCCGCTTCCATAGCGGCTGACGGTTAAAGGCGCGATGCAATTCCTGCTGCGGCACCTCTTCCTCGTTCTCATCGAGCATTTTCACGTATCCGCCAAGGGGAATCGCAGCAACGACGTATTCAGTGCCATCCTGCTTGCCGCGCCGAATCCAAAGTGGCCGTCCGAAACCCACTGAAAACCGCAGCACCTTGACACCCAGGCGCCTGGCAACCCAGAAATGGCCAAACTCGTGCACGGTCACGAGTATTCCCAGGGCAACGACAAAACCACCGATGCTATAAAGTAATTCCGACATGGCTTACGTTACAGTTACCCGTTGCTCGCCGACATTACGGATCCGCGATTTGGTACGAAGTTTATCAAGCGCAAACATCCTCGCTTGTTCGTCGGCGGTTAACACCGATTGTAAGTCGCAGTCATCAACGGCTGTAACGTGTTCCAACGTCTCGGAGATAAGCCAAGGAATATCAGTAAATTTGAGTTTCCGATTCAGGAAATGCTCTACCGCTACTTCGTTAGCGGCATTGGCGATACTCGGTGCGGTACCGCCGATATTAGCAACTTCTCTCGCGATCCGCAGACACGGAAATCGATCTAACCGCGGAGGTTCAAATTCAAGCGCGCCTAAGTTACTCAAGTCCAGCGTCGCCGCACCAGAGGACATACGATCCGGCCATGCCAATGCATGAGCGATAGGAATACGCATATCGGGATTTGCCAGTTGGGCCAGCACCGAACCATCCACATATTCCACCAATGAGTGCACGATGCTCTGAGGATGAATCACGACATCGACAAGTTCCGGGCTGACATTGAATAAACATGTGGCCTCAATAATTTCTAATCCTTTATTCATCATCGTCGCCGAGTCTACCGATATCTTTTTCCCCATCACCCAATTCGGATGCGTACATGCCTGCTTTGGGGTGACATGCTCCAGCTCCTCAATACCGCAGTCTCGAAATGGGCCACCGGATGCAGTCAATATGACCTTGTTAATACCGTAGCGACCTGGCTCATCAGCAATCGGTATGCCGCTTCCGCACGATGCCGGCAAGCACTGGAATACGGCGTTATGCTCGCTGTCGATGGGCAATATCGTCGCGCCGGAACGGCGCGCTTCTCTGACGAACAACCCCCCCAGCATCACCAGGGGTTCTTTATTTGCGATCAACACCCTTTTACCGGCCTGCACCGCATCCAGGGCCGGTAATAAACCGGCAGCTCCGACAATTGCCGCCATGACCGCATCGGCGTTTTCCAAAGTCGCTACCCGTCGTACACCCACTTCACCGCTCAATACCTCGGTATCTAGCCCTGCTTGCTTCACCCTGGTGTTAAGTTCGTCAGCCGCATCGTCGTCAGCCAATACGGCGAACTCCGGTCGGTGCAGGCGACATTGTTCGAACAACATACTGACGTTACGGTGGGCAGCCAACGCGACAACATGATAACGAGCTTGATGCCGAGACAAAACATCGAGCGTGCTGACACCGATGGAACCAGTCGAGCCTAGTACCACCACGCCCAGCGATCGTGCCATCGTGTTCACCTTGCGCTTCCTTGAATCATGTCGTGTTGGGCATCAACAGTGCCGGTATCGTTTGTACTCCAATAAAAAAAACTGGTGACGCCGCGCTCATGCTATCTATGCGATCTAGGACACCGCCATGTCCCGGCAGCGTCTTTCCGCTATCCTTGACGCCGGCACGACGCTTGATTTGGCTCTCAAACAGGTCACCGCACACAGAGAACAGTGCGCTAATCAAAGCCAACACCAGCCATAACAACAGCGTCCAGGCAGAAAGGTGTAAGTACCAAATCCCTACTACCGAGGCAAACACGATAACCCCAGCCAGGCCGCCGAGCAATCCTTCGACACTTTTTCCCGGACTGATGAGTGGGGCAAGCTTCTGTTTGCCCCAGGCCTGGCCCACGAAAAAGGCAATAATATCCGCAATCCAGATAATCAACATGAAGATCAGCACCATGGTCGGGCCTTGAGGGCCTTGATGGAGCCCGTACAGCGCACACCACGCTGGAACTAACACAAATAACCCGCTCACCAGCGGTTTCACCTTAGATCCTAAGGGCACCAAAAGTTGCTGTTTATGGAATAATCGAAACGACGCACCGATCCACCATAGAACACCGATTACGCCTATCGGCACTATTAAGACCGGTAACTCGAATGCGACAACACCCAACAGAAACGCAGTACCGGCATAAGCAAATTTAGCGAACGGCGAGATGACGTTTGCAAGCCCACTCCACTCCCAGGCTGCCAGCACTACAAAGCCTCCGAGGAAAAGCGCGAAATATCGAGAGGGTAATAAAAAAATAGAGACGACTAATAGCGGGACCAGCAGTGCTGCGGTGAGCACTCGATATTTAAGCATTACGTATTTGGCGCTGTTTAACGATCTGATCGCCTGTTTTTCCGAAACGCCTTTCACGTTTTTCGAATGACGCTATAGCCTGGTCAAACTCCTTGTGGTCGAATGCCGGCCACAATGTCTCGGTAAAATACAACTCCGTATATGCAAGTTGCCACAGCAAAAAATTACTTACCCGCTGCTCGCCACCGGTGCGTATGAACAAGTCAGGCTCGGGCAAATACGCAGTAGCCAAACGGCGCGCTATGGTATCCGCATTCACATCTTCCGCTTTTAATTTGCCTGCCGTAACATCCTGGACAATCTGTTGACATGCTTGTGTCACGTCCCAACGACCGCCGTAATTGGCCGCAATCGTCAATCGCAGCCCGTTGTTTCCGCGGGTCAGAGTCTCGGCGCGTTGAATCAACATGCGGATCTTTGGAGTAAATCGGTTAATTTCACCTACGATTCGCAAGCAGACGTTGTTCTCATGTAATCTCCGCGCTTTCTGCTCCAAGGCATTCGCGAAAAGATCCATTAATAAATTAACTTCCGCGGGTGGCCGTTTCCAATTTTCACTACTGAATGCAAACAGCGTCAGATATGGAATTTTATAATCGGCGCACGCCTTCACCATAGTCCGTACAGATTCCAATCCCCGGCGATGGCCGGCAATACGAGGCAATCCGTGTTGTTTAGCCCAACGGCCATTACCGTCCATAATTACGGCAATATGCGTCGGTAAGCTCCCGAAGGAAGAAACTTTCATCTCTTTGCTTGCGACGTGATTTTCTTCAGACATCGTATCGGGACTCTACGTTGGCAAACTCAGACTTCCATTATCTCTTTCTCTTTCCCAGCGACGATTTTTTCGATTTCTTCCACATAGTGATCGGTGAGTGTTTGAATCTCATCTAACGCTTGTTTCTCTTCGTCTTCAGCCAGCTCTTTTTTCTTTAACATATCGCGAAGATGATTATTGGCGTCGCGTCGAATATTGCGAATTGCAACCTTACCGTGCTCTCCTTCGGCGCGAACAAGTTTACCCATCTCGCGACGGCGCTCCTCAGTGAGTGGTGGAATCGGAATACGCATCATATCGCCCGAAGTCACCGGGTTGAGACCGAGTTCTGATTCTTGGATCGCCTTTTCAATCACCGGAATCATTGATTTTTCCCATGGCGTCACCGCCAAGCTCCTGGCATCCGATACGCTCACGCTCGCGACCTGATTGATGGGGGTTGGGTTTCCATAGTAATCGACCCGCAGATGGTCAAGAAGCGCAGTATTGGCGCGTCCGGTGCGGATCTTCGCCAGTTCATGATTGAGCGCATCGACGCTCTTTTTCATGCGTGTTTCCGCGTCTTTTCTGATTTCTTCGGTCATAAATCATGCCTCGTTCAGGATTAGCGTACCTTCATCTTCGCCCTTGATGATTCGCATCAGAATTCCTGGTTGCGAAATCGCAAACACCCGCAACGGCATATTATGCTCCCGGCACAGCGCAACTGCAGTGGCATCCATTACCGCTAACCGCTTTTCCAGCACCTCATCATAGCTGATCTGCTCATACTTGGTGGCATCTGGATTCTTAACGGGATCGTCGCTATAAACCCCGTTAACCTTGGTCGCCTTCAGCATCAGGTCGGCGCCAACCTCAATTGCCCTTAAGCTGGCGGCGGTGTCGGTGGTGAAACAGGGATTTCCCGTCCCAGCTGCAAAAATCACAACACAACTGTTCTCCAAATATTCCAACGCTCGATCACGTTGGTAGGATTCGACTATCGGTAACATCGGGATGGCGGATTGAACCCTGGCCGCAACCCCTACCGCCTGCAAACCACTCTGCAGGACCAGGGCGTTCATCACCGTGGCCAACATCCCGACATAATCCGCGGTGACCTTGTCCAGGCCGGTCGTTGCAGCGTTCGCACCACGAAAAAAATTTCCGCCGCCAATAACGATTGCCAATTGCACATGGAGTCTGGTAATGGAAGCTATCTGTGCACAAACATCCTCCATCATCGAGCGATCAATGCCGATCGAGCTGTCACCGCTCAATGCCTCTCCACTGAGCTTGAGCAACACTCTGCAACGGGAGCACTCACCCTGGGCATCCACTTCGATTTATACTCCTTTTGCCTGGGCTGTGACCTCAGCCACGAAATTGTCAGGCCGGCGTTCTAAACCTTCTCCGACCTCAAAACGGATGAATTCTTCTACTGTAGCCTTTTCAGAATTGAGTAACTTTCCGACGCTCTGGTCCGGGTCCTTGACAAAGGGTTGTCCCAACAAGGTGATCTCATTGAAGTATTTTTGGAGTCGGCCTTCAGCAATCTTCTCGACGATATTCTCTGGCTTGCCGCTTTCACTCGCTTGCGCGGCATAAATCTCACGTTCTTTCGCCGCCACTTGCGCAGGTATTGCGTCCTTGGATACATAAAGTGGCCGGCTTGCAGCAATGTGCATAGCGATGTCTTTACCCAAGTCCGCTCGGCCGCCGCTTGTCGTTACCAGCACCCCGATACGGGTTCCGTGCACATAGGCACTCACGCTCGCATCCATTTTCGCTTCCACTAGCTGAAAGCGGCGTATATTGATATTTTCACCGATCTTGGTGATCAACTCGCGTCTTGCCTCTTCGACAGTCGACTCACCGCCACTCAACGTCAGTTCACTCAATGCCTCCAAGGAGGCCGGCCGCTTCGCCATCACGGTTTCCGCCACGGCGCGGGCATAAGCAGAGAAATTGTCATCCTTGGCGACAAAATCCGTCTCGCAATTCACCTCGGCCAATACGCCGGATTTCTTAGCGGCGGAGACTAACGCGATGATCACTCCATCGGCGGCAATTCGTCCGGATTTCTTATCTGCTTTGGCCGCTCCTTTCTTGCGTAATAACTCAACCGCCGCTTCCATGTCACCATTAGTTTCTGTGAGCGCACCTTTACATTCCATCATTCCGGCGCCGGTGCGCGAACGCAGTTCTTTCACCATTGTGGCAGCAATTGCCATTTCGTTATCTCCAGACGATGTGCTTACAGGTTTGCTTAAGCTTTCCCTTTGTTAGTAGATTTGGTATCCGAGCGTTCCGCGGTCTCTTTGTCCTCGGCCGCTTTGTCATCGGCCTTTTCAGTATTGGCCGTAACGTCGCTGTTGGTGGACGCGGCTTTGGTTACTTTCTTTTTCGACACGACCTTTTTCGACGCGGCTTTCTTGGACACGGTCTTCTTGGTTGCAGCCTTTTTGGACAAGGTCTTTCTTGCCACCTTCTTTTTGGTCTTTTTCTTGACGGTTTTCACTCCCGCCTTATCGGTTTCGGCCTCCGCTTTTGGCGCCGTGACCTTCGTGTCCTCAGGCTCGTTGGCATCTTCGGCTGTAGTCGCGGTGACCTGCTCAGCGGTTAGCGGCGCGGACACGCTTACTTCCGCATCAGGGGATTGAACCGAATCCTGGGGCGAAGGTTCCACCGCTGTTTCCACGCTCGCCGATGCCACCACCTGACCACTTTCATCCACTTCAACATATTCCCCGGCTTGCGGTACTAGTTGTTCCGCGGAAACCTGACGGCCGTCGAGGATCGCTTCCGCCGCGCTGTTCGAGTACAGCCTGATCGCCCGAATCGCATCGTCGTTGCCTGGAATCACGTAGTCCACATTATCCGGGTCACAATTGGTATCGACCACGGCGACGACGGGTATCTTGAGTTTATTCGCCTCCGCCACAGCGATGTATTCTTGCTTCACATCGATGACAAACATCACATCGGGAAGACCCGCCATGTCCTTGATGCCTGACAGGCTTCGCTCCAGCTTGGTCCGTTCGCGCTGCAGGCGCAGCGCCTCTTTCTTGCTTAATTTTTCTAAATCCCCGTCCGCAACCTGAGCATCCAGATCCTTCAACCGTTGAATCGAGTTTTTGACGGTCTTAAAATTGGTAAGCATGCCTCCGAGCCAACGGTGATTCACATACGGACACCGGCAGTTTTCAGCGGCTTCCCTAATTACTTTGCTTGCCGGACGCTTGGTGCCCACGAAAAGTACGTTACCTCCGTTGGCCGCCAGCTGTCTAAGGAATTCCATTGCCTCCTTGAACAGCGGCAATGTTTGTTCCAGATTGATAATGTAGATTTTGTTGCGCTCCCCATAGATGTAGGGACGCATCTTGGGCGACCAGTATCGTGTCTGGTGGCCGAAATGCACGCCAGCTTCGAGCATCTGGCGCATGGTAACGTCTGCCATCGAATTTTCTCCGTTCGGGTTTACACTAACGAAGGTCCCAGCCACCGACCCCGGCGAACAATCCGCGAGGCACCCGGGCGGCCGTGTCGACCTGCGTGCGAAGTTTAAAAATGACGGCGCTTTATAGCACAGGCCCTTTACCTGGGCAATCGCGGCCCTTCGTCCCGGGACCGCCTTTGCGTGCCTGCGCCCGGAATGAAAAATCGTGTAGCATGTGCGCCCCGATACCCATATCGCGCTCGAATTCATGGCCATCACCCTAAAAACTCGCAAGGAGATCGAAAAAATGCGGTTCGCCGGCCGCCTCGCAGCTCAGGTCCTGAATATGATCGGTCCCCGGGTCACGGCGGGGACGACCACCGGCACGCTTGACCAAATCTGCCATGATTACATCGTCAACGATCTCCAAGCGATTCCGGCGCCGTTGAATTACCGGGGTTATCCGAAGTCTATCTGCACCTCCGTCAACCATGTCGTGTGTCATGGTATTCCCGGGGACAAGAAGCTCAAGAATGGAGACATCATTAATATTGATATCACCGTAATAAAAGACGGTTATCACGGTGACACCAGTAGAATGTTTTTCGTCGGCAACCCGTCGATTCTGGCGAAACGGCTCACCCAGGTGAGTCGCGAGTGTCTGCTTCGCGCCATTGAAATAGTGCGGCCCGGCGCCCGCTTGGGCGACATCGGTGATGTCATCCAAAGCCACGCGGAAGCGCATAATTTCTCGGTAGTACGCGAATATTGTGGGCATGGTATTGGCAGGGAGTTTCACGAAGAGCCACAAGTCTTACACTATGGCGAACGCGGGACCGGTATCGAACTCGCTCCCGGGATGACCTTTACCATCGAGCCGATGATCAATGCCGGACGCAAGGAGACCAGACTGCTGTCCGATAATTGGACCGTGGTCACTCGCGACCATAGTCTATCCGCTCAATGGGAACATACGATACTTGTAACTGATGATGGACACGAAGTGCTGACCAATTCATTCGAGGAAACACGTTGACGTGTATCTTGCGCAATCCAAGCTGATCGATGTCAAAGGTTTGCAATCTCAACTTGCTGAGGTGGAGGACCCCATCGCATTATTGCGTGCTGCACTTGCCCAGGCACGCGAACAACTTCGCGACTACCACATGCAAGGCGCCCCAGCGCAGGACATTGTGCACCATCACGCGTGGCTGGTTGATCAAGTACTGCATCTCGCCTGGGTCCATCACCAAGACTTGCTTCCAAAAAAAATCGAAGTTGCCCTGGTTGCGGTAGGAGGATACGGACGGGACGAGCTGCATCCCCACTCCGATGTGGATCTCATGTTGCTGGTGCAAACCCAACGTTATGAAAAGATACGGTCGTTTACCGAGTCCTTACTGAGCTTTCTGTGGGACATCGGTCTCGAAGTCGGTCACAGTGTACGTTCGATCAAGGACTGCGTACGCGAAGCCAAGAACGATCTCACCGTCGCCACAAACATTATGGAGGCGCGCCTGCTCGAGGGAAGCAATAAATTGATCGACCAAATGCAGAACAAGACTGCCGCGCCCAGGCTTTGGCCAGCGGACGACTTTTATAAGGCCAAGCTGGAAGAACAACAAGTCCGGCACGATAAGTTTGACGATACTGCATACAACCTCGAGCCCAATATCAAGGAAGGTCCCGGAGGATTACGTGACATTCACACCGTATTATGGGTGGTGCAACGCCAATATGGAGCCACCCGTCTGAGAGATCTCATTGAACACGATTTCCTGACCGAGGATGAATACCGATCCCTGGTGCGTGGCCGTAACTTCTTATGGAAACTGCGCAACGGCCTACATTTCAATTCCAATCGACGCGAGGACCGATTACTGTTTGACCATCAACGCGTACTGGCGGAACAGATGGGTTATCGGGACGATGACGGCCGTCTCGCCGTTGAACAATTGATGAAGCGTTACTATCGCACGGTTAAAGAGCTTCGTCTGTTGAACGAAATTTTGCTGCAACATTATGAAGAGACGAATCTCTCGCCAGGATCCGCTCATGTTGAAACGATAAACCGGCGTTTCAGGGCATACAATG
Organism: uncultured Gammaproteobacteria bacterium; assembly: GCA_945787105.1. GTDB lineage: Bacteria > Pseudomonadota > Gammaproteobacteria > Arenicellales > JAANXG01 > CALZGZ01. The sequence continues at coordinate 5,295 of CALZGZ010000265.1, read as the reverse complement.
GCTACCTGGAAACCATAGACGAGGATATATTCGAAAAGAGTCCGCTGGCGCTATTAGAACTGTTCCTTATTCTGCAACAAAATCCCGACCTGAAAGGCGTTCGTGCCGCGACCATTCGGCAAGTTCGTGCCAATCTCCATCGTATTGATCAAGAGCTCCGTAATGACATTCGGTGCCGCAGTTTGTTCATGGAGATTATGCGTCAACCAGGGGGCCAGACACACACCCTGCGCAGAATGAATGCCTACGGCGTGCTCGGCGCCTATATACCGCTATTCGGCGCCGTGGTCGGACAGATGCAGTACGACCTGTTTCATGTGTACACCGTTGATGCGCATTCTTTGTTCGTTGTGCGAAACCTCCGGCGCTTCGCGCTTTCCAAGCACCGCGACGAATTTCCCCGCGCCAACCAAATCATGTCACAAACGTTCAAGCCTGAGCGTTTATATTTGGCCGGATTGTTTCATGACATCGCCAAGGGTCGCAAAGGCGACCACTCCATACTGGGAGAGAGAGACGCTTTCGAGTTCTGCAAGTGTCATGAAATGAGCAATTATGACGCGCACTTCGTTGCCTGGCTGGTGCGTAATCACCTGCTAATGTCTTGGGTCGCCCAACGTCAAGACATCACCGACGAGGGAGTGGTTCTGGATTTTGCGAAAAAGGTCGGGGACCAGGAACGCCTGAATAACTTATATCTGCTGACAATTGCCGACATACGCGGCACCAGCCCGCATGTTTGGAATGCTTGGAAAGGGCGTCTGTTGAATGATCTTTACTTCATTACTACTCAGGTGTTGCGACGCGGTCATACCGAGCCGACCCGCGTTGAGCAACGTATAAAAGACGTAAAAGAGCAAGCCCTGGAATTCATTGATAAGAAGCGTATCGCCCCCGAAGTAATAAGCCAACATTGGGCGTCATTCCCTAATGACTACTTTCTGCGTTATGCCGCCAGGGAGATTGCTCTGCATATCAACCTGATCGCATCTACAGCGGCGATTCAACTTCCGTTAGTCGAGGTTCAGCATGACCCAAATCTGGCTGCTAATGTGTTCCTGGTGTACGCCCCGGAGACCGAGCGTCTGCTCAGCTTGGTGACCGGAGGTTTTGCGCGGATGAATTTGAATATCGTCGATGCCCGCATCCATGCAACACCCGCTGGATTTGCCCTGTACACCTTCATCGCCCTCGAGCAGGGCGATACGCAAGCCAGCGATCCGGAAAAATTGCAGCGGCTGAAGCATCGCCTTCACAACGAGATTGTCAATCCGGCGTTGGACCGGCCGCGTAAACAGGCCCACATCCCCCGTACCCTAAAACATTTTCCGATCGAGACCCGAGTCAGTTTTACGCAATCGCCCAGCGGCCAACACACGATGATGGAGGTCGTAGCCCAGGATCAGCCCGGCCTGTTGCATGAGGTGGCGCGTTGTCTTTCTGAGTGCAAGGTGAAGCTGGCAACTGCTAAAATTGCCACCTACGGTGAGCGTGCCGAAGATATTTTCTTTATTACCGACCGCGACGGAAATCTGGTAACCAAGCATACGCAGCAAACCTGTTTAGCGCACCGGATACAACGGGCATTGTCTCCGGATATCGAGAGTAAATCACCCAAGGCCGCATCTTTATAGCGCGGCAAAACTGCACTATCGACTTAACGAAACAATACGAGAAACGGGAGGAGCGTTCATGAGTGACATGAGCATGGTGATCGATCAGGCCTTCAAGAATCGCGCCGAAATCACGCCACAAACTGTCTCTGCTGAAGTCAAAGACGCGGTTGTTGACGCGATCAACATGCTCGATTCCGGCCGTCAGCGCGTCGCCGAACCTGTGGACCGAAAATGGGTCGTTAACCAATGGCTGAAAAAGGCGGTGCTACTTTACTTTCGGATATCAGAAAACGAACCCATGGCAGGAACCTGGACTCAATACTTTGACAAAGTGCCGTTGAAGTTTGCGCATTTCCAACGCGATGATTTTCAAGAATCAGATGTCCGGGTAGTACCACCAGCAACAGTTCGCAAAGGTGCGTTCATCGCTCCCAATGTTGTATTGATGCCGAGCTATGTGAACATCGGAGCGTTTGTCGATGAAGGCACCATGGTCGATACCTGGGCCACTGTGGGATCCTGTGCCCAGATTGGAAAGAACGTTCACTTATCAGGGGGCGTCGGTATCGGTGGTGTATTGGAGCCGATTCAGGCCGCGCCGACCATTATCGAAGACAACTGTTTCATCGGGGCGCGCAGTGAGATCGTCGAGGGCGTGATCGTAGAAGAAGGATCGGTGATCTCTATGGGGGTATATATCGGCCAAAGCACGAAGATTTTGGATCGTGAAACCGGCGAAATCATCTACGGACGGATCCCGCCAGGATCGGTAGTCGTCTCCGGGTCCATGCCCGCGAAGGACGGCACCCATAGTCTCTACTGCGCGGTGATCGTCAAACGAGTCGATGCCAAAACACGGGCCAAGGTCGGCATCAACGAACTGTTGCGCGCCGACTAGCCTATATAATGAATGATGCCACACTAGAATTCGTCAAGGCACTGGTTCGACGGCCATCGATCACCCCAGACGATCAAGGTTGTCAGGAGCTCATTGCCGAGCGCCTACAGGCCATCGGTTTTCAAATCGAAAGGTTGCGATTCGGAGCGGTCGACAACCTGTGGGCGCGCCGTGGCGACAAGTCTCCATTGTTGGTCTTTGCCGGACATACCGACGTGGTCACACCCGGGGAGTCCAGCGCGTGGAAATTCGACCCGTTTACTCCCACCATCGACAATGGATTGTTATATGGGCGCGGTGCCGCCGATATGAAAGCGTCCTTGGCAGCGTTCGTAACCGCTGTGGAAGCATTCGTAGCGCGACAACCACATCATTTAGGCTCGGTGGCGTTGCTGATCACCTCTGATGAAGAAGGACCCGCAGTCGATGGCACGGTAAAGGTCATCGAGGCGCTGCAGCACCGCAACGAACATATCGATTTCTGTGTCGTGGGCGAACCGACTTCCAGCGACCGTACCGGGGATACAATCAAGAATGGACGGCGTGGGTCACTGTCCGGCACCGCCGCTGTATATGGCATACAAGGACATGTCGCTTACCCGCACCTCGCCGCCAATCCTATTCACAAAGTAGCGCCTGTAATCCAGGCGCTGACCGAAACCATATGGGATACCGGCAATGACCTTTTCCCACCAACCAGCTTCCAGATCACAAACCTTCACTCAGACTCCGGGGCAGTCAATGTCATTCCCGGTAAGCTGGAGATGGAGTTTAACTTTCGATTTTCTTCAGATGTAACCCCTGCGCAACTGATGGCCTTGCTACAGTCGACGTTTGACAAACATGAACTACAATATGATATTAAATGGAATTTGTCGGGTCTCCCTTATCTCACCCCGGAAGGCCAATTAATTGATGTCGTAAAACAGGCGGTTCGTGAACAATTGGGTATCGAGCCACGCCTATCGACCGACGGCGGCACATCGGACGGTCGATTCATCGCGCCCACCGGAGCACAGGTTGTGGAGTTGGGCCCAACGAACGAGACCATTCATAAGGTGAATGAGTGTTTGGCCGTCCAAGACCCAGACCGGCTGTCTCGAGTCTATTTGAGCATCATGGAAAAATTGTTGTTGTAATCGCGATTGATACACGCGAACCAGGTGTAATCGATGTAATGGCAGTGAATAGCATCATCGGCTGGGACATGGCGGCTGGCACCGACATTGGGTTGATACGAGTGCGAAACGAAGATGCGCTGCGCATTTTCCCAAAGCAAGGGATCGTGATACTGTCCGACGGCATGGGTGGACATCGCGCCGGGGACGTTGCGAGCAGCATGGCGGTAGACGTAATCGCGTCCCTTCTGGTCCCCAATAACAGTGAGCGCGAGGCTGACGACGGGTCTCCCATCTGTCCGCAATCCCTTGCTGACTCATTAGACGATGCGAATACCGCGATATTGGACGCAGCCAGGCAAAATCCCGATTGTTCTGGAATGGGGGCTACGGTTGTCGTTGTCAGCTTTCACGAGCAACACTTCATAGCGGCTCATTTAGGAGATTCACGCCTGTATCGCTGTTCCCAGGGACAGCTCGAACAGTTGACGATCGATCACACCCTCGCTCAACAATACATGAGCCAAGGCTTCATCACTCGGCAACAAGCTGGCAGTTGGAATGCAAAAAATATCCTTTTGAAAGCACTCGGCATCGACGAAATCATTACGCCGGATATCACTGAAGGTTCGATACGTGATGATGATCTTTTCTTGTTGTGCTCAGATGGTTTGACCGACGCCGTAGCGGACGTTGATATCGAGAAATTGCTGCAACAAGCTGACGATGGCTTGCAACAGAAGGTCGAACAACTAATCAGCGCCGCCAACAACAACGGTGGCCCGGACAACGTGTCGGTAATCCTGGTGCGCCGATCTAGCCCATGATCTACTGAGTTCTCATGACAAAATTAGTGTTACTCAAAAAAGGGAAAGTCATCGCCCAGTTCAATCTACCCGAGGGGGGGGTTGGAATCGGCCGTTCTGCGGTTAACGAGATCCAGTTAAAGTCCCCTTCGGTGAGTGAACGGCACGCGCGGATATTCACTACTGATTCCGGTTCTACGCTCAAAGATCTGAATAGCGCACTGGGCACTTTTGTCAACGATACAGCCGTCACTCGTTGTGAATTACGCAACAACGACGTGGTTCTGATCGGTAGCTACAAACTGCAGTATCAACACGATGGCGCACAACCACAAGCAGCTCAGACAACCACCGATACGGCTCCGATCCCGGAGCAAAATGCGTCCCAACCCGTCGCCGCCGAACCCGCATTCCAGTCAAAACCCGTATCCGGTGTCGCAAGCGGCGATGCCGAGATGTCTGCACCCGGCGCGCAGTTGCTGGTGTTAAATGGCATCAATCAAGGCGCACTCGTAGATTTAACCCACGAAAGGCTTGTGTTGGGGAAAGATCACAGGCGCGGTCTTGTCATTGAGCTAGTAGGTCAGGAATATATGGTCTCGTCCCTGGCCGACGTCTCGGAAGTGACGCTCAATGGTGCACCGTTGCACGAACCTGTTGTTCTCCGTGAGAACGACGAGTTACTGGTGGAAGACGTCAAGTTGCGTTTCGTCAGTGATATTTCGAGCGTGACGAGCTAGCCCGCATTTCTCACCAGGATCCCGGATGATGGCGCAGGACAGGTGCGGCTGAACGCCGGGCTGGAATGAGATGCATAGCCGTAGCTATGGATCGAGTGAAGCCCAAGTTCAGGCGCG
>CALZGZ010000264.1 GCA_945787105.1 uncultured Gammaproteobacteria bacterium | reverse complement strand
TAATCCGTGAAGCCGCGTGTCGCCGGCGAGAACAGATATGACGCCGCTTGACGCAGGCGAGCAAGCCCTAGTCTGGCCGGTGTGTCGTATATCTTGATCGCCTCATCGATCTGCTGCACCGGGCGTTGCGCAGCAATCAACTTGTTTATCAGCTGTAGATGGTCGCGGTAGGATCGAGCAACCCACCCCACCGCTTCCAGAGCCGCTCGATCCTGGCGGAAACGGTTTTCTGTTTCCCGCACTGCCCGGCCATAGGCGGTTTGGTCTTGGCGCGAGATCTTGCCCTCTCGGTCGACCGCGGTTTGTGCCGCCGATTGTGGATGGGCGAACTCGGGCAGGCTGAATTGGCGGGCGATGAGGGCGTCCACGGTGAGCAAATTTTGCAGCGCGTCGGTGTGGTAACGTTCCTGGCCACGCAGGAGATAGTTCTTGAAGTTATGGATGGCCTTGCCGTAACCGAGTTGGAACTCCAATTCTTCAAGGTCGCTCCAGGACCAGTTGGCACGCAGCGCATCGAGCGCCGCCTTGGCTGGGGTATCGTCGATGATCACCGTGCGGTCGATGTCTTCGGTGCGCCATCCCTTTGCGCGTAGCCCGGCAAGCCGATCGAGGGTTGTATTGTAGGATTCCACCACCGCCTTCACGCTGTCCAGGGCCGCTTGATCCTTGGGATTTAGCTCCGCACTGTCTTTGAGTTGGGGGATGATCTCAAGGATCTGTGCGAAGTTTTCTCGCGCAGCCGTGTGGTACTCCTGCCTTCCGCGCAGGACGTAATTCTTGAAGTTATGGATGCCGCCATCAAATCCCATCAGGCGTATTATCAACGCGACATCCTGTTGCGCACCGGCGGCTTGGAGGCCATGGAAAGGCAGCATCCAAGCCGCCATGGACAAAACAAACCAGAGGTGGACGCGGTATCTCATGTCGGCTCTCCAAAGGTAGCGGATCTAGCGGAATCGAATCATTGTTATGCCGAGTACTTCCCGTCGTTGAATGGCTTCAGTTATCGGGAATCCTACTTAGGAATAGGCCCCGGAGGCTTCACCTGATGCATCAGGTCATCGTTCCAGTCGCCCTCGACTTTTATCTGCGCCACGGCTCCCTTGAGTGACGATTCGATCAAGTTATGGTTCACATACGCATACAGCCCGGGTTGCTTGAAGGTGTAGACCATCGCACCCGCGGAGCCGCCCGGCAGGAACCAGGTCTCGACGTCGGTAACCGGGGGATTGTTGAAGGAACCGTAGGGCCACACGAAATCTGCGTGCCCGCCAATCAGGCGCGGCCGGGTGTCGCGGTTTGCCTGGGCGTGGATAATGAGTACCGTCTCTCCGACCTTAGCCTTGAGGGCGTTGCGCCCGACCAGGGCGTCGGTCGCGCCGTTGAAGACCACATGGCTGGGATTTTGTCCGAGCATGGTGTTCACGATATCGCGCAGCGCATGCACCGCGGTATCATAGGTGCGGTACTCGCCCGAAGGTTCGCGGAACACGTAAAAGTCCTGCTCGCCAATGAAGTAGGCGCGGTCATAACGGATAGGATTGCGGTTTTGATCCGTCAGCCCGGCGCGCGGGAGCACCATGATCGCGCCGTTCATCCCGGAGATGACGTGCCACGGGGTCATGACGCCGCCGGGGGCGCTGCAGCCCTGAACCCCACCAGGCGCGCAGCAGATGTAGACGAATACGCCGGGCCTAGTCGCCTTGAAACGGAGAACCGCCTCCTCGCCCGGCCCTACCCTGGTGAACTCGGCGCCACCCAGCGCGCCGGTAGCGGCATGGAAGTCGATATTGTGAATCATACTGTTGGCGCTGGGATTGACCAGGGTGACCTCCACATAGTCGTCTTGATGAACGACTATCAGAGGTCCGGGTATGGTGCCGCCGAAGGTCATCGCCCACACCTCGGTTTCTTCGTCGTCGATCTCGATCTTTTTCTCCTCGATAACCAGGCGCACTTGGACGACCTTGGGGCCGCCGGTGACTAATTGGTCGTGTTCAGGAACGAACGGCGGTGCGACCATCTTTTGCACGACACGGGGCAGTTCATCCACCTCGGCCGTAATCCCCGAAGGAGACGCGACGCTAAGGGTGGCGCACGCAAGTGCGACCATTGTGTTTCTCCTCATGTTACCTCCTCGGATTGGTGGCCCTCATTGATGACCTTGCTAATGTGTCGTGTGACCCGCTCTGGATGAAAATGCTCTTTAGAGATCCGCTGGATCGTTGGTATTAGGATCGCGGTCTTGGAGTCGTTTCACGAACCGTGCCAGATGGGCGTCCATACCGGCGATATGGTTCGTCAACCAGGACTTCATATGTGCCAATGCCTCTGAACAGAGCGATACATAGTCTTCCCGGTAGGCGGTCTGCAAAAGCCGGATTTCGTTGAGCAGCACCTTGTGCTGCAGCCGATGGTTTTCATAGTTGGGGTAGCCGAGCTGCAGCATTTTTTGTTCTTCCTCGGCGAAATGCGATTCTGTGCAAGAGACTAGGCGATCCAGCAGATAATGCAGCCGGAAGTGTTTTTCCCCGGCTTGGACGCCGGCGTGAATTTCGTTCAGCAAATCGAACATTTTTCCGTGTTCCTCATCCAACCAGGACACATCGACTGTAAACTCGTCACACCATTTCATTACCGCCATAAGCAACGATAATACACAAACGGTCGGGAGAGTAGCAAACCTGACCCCCCGGCTCCGACAATGAGCCCCGGGCCTTGGCGATCAAGAACGGTCGCCCCGAGAATTAATTATTCTCGGGGCGATAATGGATGATAATTTGGGACCGTTGAGATCAACGCAAATGGCTTATTGCAAACCACTTCGCAGACTAGGAGCGTGGCGCCGAGGGATATGCGCGAGATGCAAACACATCCAACACCCGCCACCAACTGCTCCTAAGCTGGCAAGATCAATCCAGTCCTCGCTTTGTTATCGGGGCCAAACCCTGGCCTTAAATTTGTACACGAAGCCTACGGAGACGGCGTTGGGATCGGCGCCAGGCGCCCCGGCACCGACATTGCTACCGTGGCCGTAATTATTCGCACTAAAGGTTTGAGTAGCATCGTTCTTGGTTTTTGCGTACGCGATGTAAACGGTCGCGCTGTCGTTGATGTGATGGTCGTAACCGATGGCAAATTGGTCCGCATCAGACTCGCTAGGGTTCCCGCTTGTCTTGGTGTATTGGCCCTTTAACGCCCCATTGCCGATGGTGAAGCTCGCGCCAATGGTGAAACCATCACGGTCGTTGCCCGATACACCACCGATATCCGATTCATCCTGATAACCACCGCCAACACTGAAATTGCCGGCGCTATAACTCCCGGTGAGGGCGAATGCGGTGTGCTCATCAGGCATACCGGTTCCCTGGCTCATATAGGCTCCACCGACCTTTACGCCGCCGGTGCCGTAGTCCGCCTTGACCACGTAGACCTGAGAGTCATCGACGCCTTCCTCGGGGGCATAGGTAAGCGCCGCTTTGAATCCGCTGATGTCGGGGGTTGAGTATTGGATGGTATTATCGACGCGACCGAATAGACCGGTACCGCCCCAGATGTTGCCAAGGTCGCCGACCTGGTCACCAAACAGGTTGTAGTCGTAGACCCACTGATTCAAACCGCCCAGCCGGCCCAGGATCAGCTTGCCGAAGCCGCCCGACAGGCCGACGAAGGCGTCCCGGGTTCGGGTGAACAGTTGTCCGCTAGAGTTAGCCCCGCCATTACCGTCGTTCTCACCCCGTCCGGTGAGATCTACGCCGGATTCATACTGAAATACAGCAATCAAACCTTCAACCAGATCTTGATCGCCACTGACGCCAAGGCGGGAAGAGTTGCTTGCCACGTACGTGCTGCTTTCGACGCCATCGTCGGCGCGATCCACAGACATGTGGCCGACACCCGAAATGTCGAGATTTAGACCGTAAGCCCCTGGTGTTGCCAACAAACAGGCAACAAGAGAAACAGCGATTGAAGTAATTATGCGTTTACGCATTGTT
>CALZGZ010000263.1 GCA_945787105.1 uncultured Gammaproteobacteria bacterium | reverse complement strand
GCGCCGCTGCCGGCTTCGAAATCCCACGCCGTGATCGCCTGAGGCGTCAAACGGTCGTTCATGTAATTGCCCTGAATCAATAACGTTCCGATGTAGTTGTTTTCCCAATCGACCATACCGACGTCGCCCACCGTGGGGATACCCTGGGCGTTGATACGTTGCAATTCATGATCCAGCAGATGCTGACCGAACAGTTGCGCCGAGATCAAAAACGCCCGGTTCTTATTCAGGAACGGTATGAAGGTCGGCCGGTCCCAGCCGATGACCCAGCGAACCACATCGGATTCCGAGAACAACCGCTCCTCTAGGGTGTTGGGAAACTCCTCGCCGGAGGTAACCGCGAGTTCGAGCCTGAACGCAGACTTGAGCGCCTCCGAATAAATGTCTGCAGAGCCGCCTAGCAGGTAGATGCGGGGGAAATCGATGTCGAATGCCAGGTTGTACGGGAAAAACGCACTTTCGACACCCGGTGTAAACGGGTTGTCGGCGGGAATCCCGCCACGCAGCGACGGAAACTGGGAATAGTAGGTGAGCGCATTCAACGAGAACCCGACGCCGTTGTACACGCCCTCCAGCCTGACGCCGCCCTCGTCCACGTTGTTTTCCGGAATATTGGCCTGACGAATGCCGATGGTGTTGGCGGGAAAATCCACCGCCACCCCGGTCGCCGGAAAATTCCAGACGGTACAGCCGTTGTCCCAGCAGTTGTTCATGGCGCGGAAGAAATTTCCTGCACCGAGGATGGCGTAAGGCTGTCCGCCCTGCCCAAGGTTGTGGGGACGCGGCCGCTCCAGTTTCCACACCACCTGAAAGTTGAGATCATCGAATGTGCCAATAGCGCCCATCCGATACTCGGCATTCAACATCAGCATCGGGTAGCGGATGTCTTCCAACTCGTCGTAGATATTATTGCGGGAAAAATCGACCGGATTGATCACGTCCAGAACACGGAACAGGTCGGTGCGTCCCCACACCACTTGTTGGCGACCGAACTGCAGGCCGAGTTCGTGGCCGTTGTCAAACGGGATGTTTCCGGTGACGTACAGCTCGCGAATGAAATCGTAACGACTATTGAATTCAGGGAACTGCAGCTCGTCCTTGTCGTAATCGAGGTAACCGTCGATACACCCGCGCGGATCCACATCGCACGGCCGAGTGGGGTACGCAAGGACCACGCCGCCGTTCTCGAATTTGTGCACGTCTTCGCCAACCAGTCGCAATCCATCGTTGGGATTGCCCGGCGAAGCAATCGTGCCTCCGGTACCGGGTAAAGGAATGGCGCCATCGGCGCCAAGCGCCGCAGGCCCAAACGTGCCGGCAAAAACCGGTGCCGTAGGCGGCGTAAATGGCGGGGATCCACCGACCAGACCACCGAAAAACGCCGGGTTGCCCGGCGCCGGGAACGACACCGCGCGGCCGGATTTATCGCCAAAGTCTTCGTCGTTAAGGTCGTAGACGGCGTCGAAGGTGGCGCGAAACGTGCCGTCGATGATGACGTCGGAGAACATGCCCCGATCACCGTATTGCTTCGTGAACTCCAATTGTCCCGTATTGCGCATTTTGGTCAGACCTACGTCATCGCGCGTGTAGGTGGCATTTTCCAAAAATCCCCTTGCCTCGAGCGTCCCGTCTTTGGAGGTGTACGCGCAAACTGGACCGCTAACTCCGACCATCCCGGCCACTATCAAAAAAATCCACGTCTGTTTGTTATTCATCATGACGACCTCCTGAGTACAATTATGATAGTTGTCAGGGCGACCAAATGCTTAGGTATACGTCGCTCATAATAATGATGCATTTATATCCACATTACAAAACATTAGGAGAGTGGATTTCTCTGGCTCAATCCATTTACCGTCATCGTTTCCGTCTCCTTTGCGGTCTGTTTGATACGTTCACTAGCTGTGCCCCGATTGCACGATGAATTTGGGTTTGAACACCCGGATCCAAGCCGGAACGAGAAACATGGCGGCCAGCGCATTCAGGACCAGCATTACAATCAACAATAGCGCCGCGTCTGCCTGAAAACGTAGCGTGGAGATAAACACCCACATCAAGACACCCGCGATAAGGGTCGTTGCGGTAAATCCGATCGCCACACCCGTGGTGCTCATCGCTGTTTCGATCGCCATCGCGAGGCTTCCAATCTTATTCATCTCCACGCGGATCCGGTCCATGATGTAAATCGAATAATCTATACCGACGCCGATACCTACCGCAATGATCGGTACGGTATTCACATTGATGCCGATGCCTGCAATACCCATGTAGGCGTAGGTCAACGTCGTAGCGAAAGACATTGTCAGGAGCATGAGCCAACCGGCATGGATCGACCAGTAAAATACAGTGACAAAGACAAAGATCAATAAGAACACCAACGGAATGACTATGAGATTTGTCTCGTAGGCTGCCTCGTTGATGGCTGCGGTCACACCAATGAGTCCGCCCGCCAGTTTTATGGAGAGGCCTTCCACTTGCGCCGCCGCAGATTGAGTCCATTGCTTTGCCATGTAGATGGCGCGCCGGATGGTTCTACCCTTATGGTCCTTGTAATAGAACACCATGTTGGCGTGCTGTTCATCGGTATCGAGGAACTCGAGAAGCGCGCCAGCGATCGGACTCGACATCATATACATGAACATCAAACCCGTTGATTCGCGCGAATCGCGGGGGAACGTCAACCAACGCGGATCGTCACTGTGAATAAGACGATTGACCTGGGTAATGAGGTTGGGCAGCCCTTTGGTACCACCCAAATCCGGATCTGTCAGCATATGGTTTTGGAAGTCCGCCAATGCGCGTACGACTTCCGGACGCTTCAACCCGCCCTGCTTTTCGGTTTGTGCGATGACGTATAACTCCTCGGAACCGGGAAACAATGTATTGATCGCCTTGGACGAAACGTTGTAGTCGTGATACGGATATAACAGTGGAGAGCCGGGCTCCGCCTCGCCGATTTGAACCCAAGAGCTGAAATATCCGCCAATGACGTAAAGCCCCGCGACCACGAGGAGCGTGGTAACAGCGCCGGTACGAGTATCGGAGACCTTCGCGACCCGGGGGACGAGAGAACGCAATAGGTTGTGACGTGCCTCTAATCTCTTAGGCTGGGGCAAAAGCTCCAGGATTGCCGGTACCGTGATCAATACCGTGAAGATTACGCTACCGGCCCAAAGCGATGCATAGATCGCGAGCTTGTCGTTGATCGGCACAGAACCCAGAGCAATGAGTAACAAACCTATGGCGTCCGAAATCACCCCCAGCGAACCGGGCCGGAACAGATTCTCGAAGGTATTGCGCGCCGCGCGCTGTTTATCATTGGTGAGCTCGAGTTCGTGATAATAACATTCGACCATCTGGATACCGTGAGACATTGCCCGGGCCGAAATCAGAAACGGCACGACCATCATCAGCGGGTCGAGGTTGTAGTTCAAAAGTGACAGTATTCCCAAGCCCCAAATAGTCGTCAGTACGATACCGAGAATCGGCAGGAGAATACCGTAAGCCCTACGGAAATATACGATCAGAAGAACCAGCATAATCAAGACCGTATATAGAAAAATCTGCACGATCTCGCCGACGTAACTCGTGACCCAGCCAATCAACACCGGTTGGCCGGTGGCGTGTATCTTTATTCCGGGGATCGACTCCTGTTTACGGATTGCCTGAAGTTCCAGGAAAATCTTTTCGTAATCCAACTCGCCTTCATTCAGCGTTCCCCGGATCAGAGCGGCTTTGAGGTTAGGCGAGACCAACAGTCCATAGACGCGCGGATTGGAGATGACGTCTGCTTCCATCCGTTTGAGTTCTTGCGGCGTGTAGTCCAATTTTTGCGGATCGTAGTGTGGATCTGACTTTACCGTGCCTTCTACGGTCATCCAGATCTTGCGCACATTACGGTGCGTGACACTGGTTACCAAGTTGTGGTTGATCCCGGTGAGTGAATCAACGGACTGGGTGATCTGATGAATGCGTTGCAGGGTCTGGTTGGTGAAGATCGATCCTTCTTCGACCTCGAGGGCAATGATAACGTTATTGGCCCCTCCAAAGGTGTCCCGGATCTGGTTGTGCAGTTGTATGTATTGATGTTCCTGCGGTAATAGATCTGCGAAGTCTGAGGCCATGCGTACGGTGGGTAATTGCAACGCAAAGAACATTGTTACGGCGAAGATTACTCCCAGCGTGAGCCATGGGTGTGCGAAGATGATACGGTCGATCTTAACGAGTTGCTGAACGAATTTGACCATCGTGAGGCAACTGTAATTAACGTTTCGTCAACTCGGCGGTCTTGATGACGTGGAGTGCTCCGGCTCCACCCCCAATCAACAAGCCATCACTGGCGACGGGTAATGCAGCGCGCAGAAAGAAGCGCACCGGATAACGCAGATCCATTCGTTTCCACCGTCGGTGTTCGCCGGAAAAATCGCTTCCCTCCAGACGCAATACGGTTCCAAAACCGCCGACCGCATACAATTCGTCACCTTGCGCCGCGAATCCATAGATTGGGGCATCGGTCTCAGTTACCGCGCGTTGCCAACTTCGGCCGCGGTCTTCCGTGTATAAGATCGCACCATTCAGACCGGCGACCCATCCACGGTCAGGTTCGGGAAACAACGCCGCCATTGGGTAGAAGTCATCCGGTATGGGTTCCCCCCGCTCCCAAGTTTCTCCCCCATCTTCGGTGCGTGCTACGGTGCCGAACTCGCCCATGACGAGTCCCTGTTGCTCGTTGAAGAATTTCACGTAGGTGAGGATGAGATCGTCGTCCAGGGACCCTATTTGCCAGGAGGTTCCCAGATCCGATGAACTCGGGATGCTGCTGAAGCTGCCGACAACCCACAACCGTCCGCTGGGATCACAGCTAAGCGCTTGGGGTGTTTCTTCTGACTCCAGATCCTTGCCGTCCCAGCTTTCACCGTTATCCTTGGAGGTCCAGATTCGCCTTTCTACTGCCAGGACGGCGATGGAACCGTCGGGACAGGTGGTGGCATCTATGAATGACGGTTGTCCGTCTATTAGCCGCCGCGACCAGGTCTGGCCGTTGTCGGCGGATGTTAGGATCACGCCGTAGGAACCCACCACGACCAAAACGTTTTCATTGCTGACCGCCGCCTGAAAACGATCCGACCGGCGGATCGGGTTATTGAGTTCGGATCGCACGCCGTCCAACACGAGGGGGGCTTCACAGCCTGTGAGAAGCGCTACGGTCGCAAGTAACATGACCCGGTTGACCCAGCCGGTCTGCTGACCATTGCGACCACGCCCTGCGACAACCCTCATAAACGTTGCCCTCCACCCACAGATGTATATTCTTGCTGTATTTTTGCCGGGTTCGTCTATGCCCTAGCATACGGCCCACAATCTGTCATAGCAATCCAACATGTGTGCTCGATTGCAAGAACGCGACTCCCGAGAGTATCGGATACGTGCGCTGACTCGTAGAGTCGAAGTTCTATGCAAAACAAGCGCTCTGTTTCTGTGCAACGCATCGTATGCAAACCCGCATCGGATATCTTGCCCGTTACGGCATAAGTGAATGACTGTCAGCGTATAGTTGGACGGATAAGAAGTATAAGCCTCTGTAGTGGTCCAGCGATCTTTAGGGTTATAAATTTTGGAGTCATTGTGGTCCGAAAAAGCCGTCGCACTCGTGCTGCCACCAGCGCATAGTTACGATCATGTCCACCCAGTGTTGGAATTCTGCCAAGCAGAGGACTAAAAAAACCCCGCTTGGTGTTTTGATGACTGGCATGACGCTTGCGTACGTCGATATCTTGTTGCATCTAATTAATTTATTGAACCCGGCCAGGGACAGAATCGAACTGCCGACGCGGAGATTTTCCGTCCCTCATGTCTGGTCTAAGTCCCAGGTTTTTCAATCATTTATCGAGGCGTTCTTTGCTTGTTGTGCACGACTGTGCACAACTGATTTACGCAAAACTCAAGCACGCGAGTCCTTAGCTATGCTCCAGTCAGGACGATATCTGTGAGGTCATGACCACCTCTGTACAATACATTTAACCCAAACTTACTCGTCAATAGAATCGGTGGAATTGGGGGGAGTCAATCACATTGCTGTGGCGGTGGCGAGATTGCCTGAGTCAGCGATGCTAATAGCTGGTGCGTTAATTGGGCCTGTGGGGAACTCGATGTGGGTATATTGCTAAGCGTTTTGCAGCGTAAGCCTTGCGGAGCGGGCGGATCAGCACCGCCTCTTGAGCCGGGTGCTGGATTGGATTCGTTCGTAAGCCAAAACATCCTTTGTCAGTGTGCTTGAGCCCATAAAGAGGTGTCGTTGTCAGGAGCAACCACGCTATCTATTTCACTAAAGCAGGCGTATAGTGATACGTGATTCCATGACTGGGCTGGCTCGCAAGAGCGGCTGCAGTACCACACGGCCCGTAAAGATATAGATATCAATCTTCCTCTTTACTCCCCCCTCATCGAATACGGTCCGGCGCCTGATGCGCCTGTGCTGCTGAACAGTAACGCGTGGCAATCCACACACGCCATCCTGGCGATAACCAACACGTTGCAGTGTTCAGCAAATGCGAGAAGGAATAATCCATGAGTAGATTGCGACCACTACGTGACATTTCCCTTCACTCTATAATTCTTTTGGCGCTTTTGGTAGGTATCCCAGGGCTTGTACTCGCCCAGAGCGGAACCGGCGAATTACCAGAAAATGCAAGCGCTAAGAGCTATGGGAGCGGATGGCGATGCGATCAGGGGTATCGAGCGGTGGACGAAGTCTGTGTCGCTATTAAGGTGCCTGCCAATGCATACCTAGCAAATACGTCCTACGGAAGCGGTTGGGAGTGTGGTCGAGGTTATCGGGAGGTCGATGAGGCCTGCGTCGGAGTGAAGGTACCGGAGAACGCTCACCTGAATTTTTCCGGACATGATTGGGATTGTAACCAGCCTTACCGCAAGCGACAGGATGGGTGCACTCTGCTTTGAAAGTATAGAAATTAAGAGTGTAGCCACCCGGCACGTACGGCGTGGAGACGGATCAAGCGCGCACCAGCTTCTTTTGCGCTTTCTAGGTTTAACGAACGTCCACATTGGCCGCTGTCTCCTCAGCCACCATTGTCCCGCGCTGTGTACGCCGGCGCACGGAAGGATTTTTAGAGAGAGGAGGAGAATATCGAAACGGACACCACATATCCGTGAGCGGCAACTCAATGGGCGGGAAGACCGCCAACCAGAAGGCATTCGATGACGATACACACAAGCAAGAAGACCGCGACCTTCAGGAGGCCGTTCGCCCTTGGTAGGTTCGATAGAACCATTTCCTTGTCTACTTACCGGCGGGTAGCGACTCGGATTGACCTTCATCAAGAGCCAGGTCGCCCGGGCGTAACGCAGACGCTGACAATCGATCCGCATGAACTCGACGTGGCCCTGAAGCGCGACCAGGCACCCGCAAAGATACCGGCCGGCGGGGATGCCAGTGAAAAATCCCTAAAAGGGACGATGGAATCATGCAGGGAAGCGGCCGACCGGCAAGCCATAGAACGAGGCGTAAACGAGGGCATGGCCCCGGCCGGGGACGTTACTCCCGCTCGAGACCGAGGTACGAACCGATGACGTTGAACTTTCCGAACCCAAGCCGCAGTTTCGATGCGACGAGAAACTGCGTCAGATTTTGGGGATATGATAGCGCGATCGAGATTGCATTGTTTGTGGAAGTGGACGCTCTCCGAAAGCTGTGTCCGGAGATGAGCAACGTCGAAGCGGGATTCCTCAAAGCTTTCGATGCCGAGAGGAAACAAATTCATAAGATTGCGAACAAAGCCTATGTGCGCGGCAGAAGTGGCTCCTATGCGTACCGCTTGGCAGCGGAGGATTTCTAGGAATGTTTGCAGCCATCGGAGTGCGGAAGGACTGGAAGGTCCAGCAACCATACACGACTTCCTCTGTGGAGACGCGTCGAGAGCTTGCCACATCAGTCTCGTTTTATAGATGCCGAACGAGCGTCGACATGAACTCGGGTTTGCCAGAGCTCCACAATCGCCGTAGCTCTCCACATCGTCAACATCTCCCCTCTTGATCTGGCTACGGCCGTGATTTCGGGTACATTGCCAGCAGACCCGCACAGTTCACTGGAATCCAAGGCTTCCCGCACTGACCAGCATCGACAATCTAACCCAGGCACGGGCTTTGGCCATGTTGTGTTACCAAGTGTAGGGGATGCAACTTTCCGACCTAGAGGAAGAATCTCTGATGCGCGTGACGGCGCTAGTGCCAGACAGGTGGCCCTGAGACTCGGATTCGTGGCGCCGATGAGTTCGATAGTTGGCCAATCCCAAATCCATGCAAAAGCCCTGTCCATTGATGACGAGGGGTCACTGATGAACATGCGAACACGAGACCAGCTCGACATCCCGTGCGATCTCCACCGCTGGCCGGAAAGGGGCTCATGAAGCCACTCCTTCGTTATGCTGTCGGACGACGCTATCGGTCGCCTCCATGGAACGATGTTTCCCCGGTGCGGGAAGAGATTTTTGGCGTCGAGCGGCTCGAACAGCACGCGGCAAGCCTCGCGGCCAAACAGCCGGTGACGACGATACCGCCAGTCGTTCTGTCTTTGCACGCCCGGCTCAAGGACAATGCTGCAGTTTTGCTTGCAGCCTATCGGGCGAGCGCCGCGGAGCTGGAGAGCGGCCACGGTGTGGTTCCCGCGGCAGAATGGCTCCTCGATAATTATCATCTCGTCGAGGCACAGATCCGGGAAATCCGTGATGACCTGCCCCCTGGCTATTATCGTCAGCTACCGAAACTGGCTGACGGACCGTTCGCCGGATATCCGAGGGTGTTCGGCCTTGTCTGGGCTTTCGTCGCCCACACTGACAGCCACTTCGATCCAGTCATATTGCGTCGGTTCGTTACCGCCTATCAGCGGGTTCAGCCGCTTACGATCGGCGAGTTGTGGGCGGTTGCGATCACGCTGCGCATTGTCTTGGTCGAGAACCTGCGCCGGCTGGCCGACCAAATCACGGTCGGACGCGGAGCCCGTTTAGATGCCGACCTGCTGGCCAACCGGCTCCTCGTATCAGGGTGCGCACGATCCACACTCGACACGGACAGCATCTGTCAGGTTATTACCGCTTCTGTACAGTACGTTAAATCCAAACTTCCTCGTCATCAAAGAATTGGTGGACTACTACAGCACGAAGGAGGAAACTCCGGACACCGACAAGGGTCTTCCTAGTGGGCTACCGCGCCAGCGCTCGACCCTACCAGGTCCGCTCGGCGGAGGCCCGGCCGTATATCCCCGTGTTCTTTAACCCAAGCATTCCCTACATCGATGCCTTGCTTGATTATTTCAAGATGCACTGGGTTAGACATTAGTTGTTAACTCGTCAGGCCGTGGTATCCGTGGGCGTATTACGTGAATCAGTCAATACACCGATACATTTAACCCGGTAGTTGCATAAATACGTTGGTGGTTGTAGAGGAAACTGTTTTACTTATTGACTTTGCTCGATGTGGCGATGCGGTTGGGGGAGTTCACCAATAGTGCGGTCCAGAAAATATAAAAGAGTGAGATCAGAAAATAGTTTGCAGAGATAAAAAAACGGCCTCTAACTT
>CALZGZ010000262.1 GCA_945787105.1 uncultured Gammaproteobacteria bacterium | reverse complement strand
GCGTGCGGCAACACCGATCGAATGCGTCGCTGTGGCGCATGCGGTAACCGTGGAAAGATTGGGTCCCCTGAGGCCATAAATAATAGACAGGTTGCCGGAAATCATGTTGATGATTGCCATCGGCACATAGAACGGGGACACACGCCGCGGGCCCTTTTGATGTAACAAAACCGTCGTTTTTTCGATCGTCTCCATTCCACCGATGCCCGAGCCGATGTGCACGCCGATACGGTCGGCATCGCTGTGGTTCAAATCAAGTCCTGAGTCCGTCATCGCTTCCATTCCTGTCGCGACACCGAGCTGGATGAATCGATCCATCCTCCGCGCTTCTTTGGCATCGAGATAGACGCTGATGTCAAATCCAGTGACTTCACCCGCGATCGTGCTGGGCAGGCCTTGAGGATCAAACCGGGTGATAGGTCCGATACCGCTTTTCCCCGCGACGATATCCCGCCAATTCTTGTTGGTTCCTATACCTAGAGGGGAGATAATGCCAATACCGGTGACGACGACACGTCGTTTCGACATTACGTTAACCTGCGCATGCAATAAAAAGCCGCTGCCTCACTCGTGGAACAGCGGCTGGTTATAACTAGAATTCTTTAATCAAGCGGTCGCGTGGGCCTGAATGTAATCGACTGCCTGTTGGACCGTCGTTATTTTTTCCGCTTCCTCATCGGGAATTTCGGTATCGAACTCTTCCTCCAACGCCATGACCAACTCAACGGTATCCAAAGAGTCAGCGCCCAAATCATCGACGAACGAAGCTTCGGGTGTCACTTGTTCCTCCCCCACGCCGAGTTGTTCCACGACGATTTTTTTCACGCGTTCATCGACACTGCTCATCGGTATTATTTCCTCCGTATATTATCGAGCCTTGAAGGGCGCATAGTTAACAACAAACAAGCGGACAAGTCCAATCAAAACACAACCATAATGGCCCTAGATAATGCCCAGTAATGATCGATAACCGATTGATTTATATGATATGTTTAACTGGCCATATACATTCCGCCGTTGACGTGTAAGGTCGCGCCGGTGACATAGGCAGCAGCCGGCGAGGCCAAGAAAACCACTGCGTACGCAACGTCTTCAACGGTTCCGAGCCGCGCCAGCGGAATCTGTGCCAACAGCATTTGACGTTGCTCGGCATCGAGTCCGTGGGTCATATCGGTACTGATAAAACCCGGTGCGACCGTGTTGACGGTAATATCTCGGCCCGCGATCTCCCTTGCCAGGGACTTGGTAAAACCAATCATGCCGGCCTTCGCCGCCGCATAGTTACATTGCCCCGGATTGCCCGCAACGCTCACTACCGATGTAATGTTGATGATTCGTCCCTTGCGCAGCTTGGTCATCCCACGAAGACACGCCTTTGACATGTGGTAGATTGACTTTAGATTCGTTTCTAATACCTCATCCCATTGCTGCTCTGTCATTCGCAGTAACAGATTGTCGCGGGTAATACCAGCGTTGTTTACGAGTACCGTAGGCGGGGCCAACTCGGTGCTGATACGCTTGACCAAATTCACGCAAGCAGTGCCATCGGTCACGTCGAGCACCGCCCCAAAACCGGTTATATTTTTCTCTTTCATATAATTAGTAATCGTCTCTGATCCGCTGTCGGAGGTAGCGGTCCCCACCACCGCGGCACCATGCTCTGCTAGAGCGAGCGCAATCGCTTGCCCGATGCCGCGTGTGGCGCCGGTGACTAAGCAAATCTCATTTTCAAGAGAAAAAGCGCGCATGTCCTGTTCTCCGGCTCAATCTACAAGGTCCTATTCATTACGATCAACAACCTTGCTTGAGTGCGATTACGTTTGATTCCAATAGCTACATTCGAAGCAGCACCGAACCCCAGGTAAAGCCGCCACCAAATCCCTCCATGATGATGGTGTCACCGGGCACGATGCGGTGCTCACGCACCGCTTCATCGAAGGCCAGTGGTATCGATGCGGCGGATGTGTTGCCGTGCAGTTCAACGGTCACAATGACTTTGTCCATGCTTAAATTTAGTTTTCTCGCGGTAGCTGCGATGATGCGGCTGTTCGCTTGATGCGGGACCAACCAGTCGATATCCGATTTATTGAGACGATTAGCGGCAAGTGTCTCGTCCACCACATCTACCATACATTTCACTGCAAACTTAAACACCTCACTGCCCTGCATCTGGGTATAGGCCTCCCCTTTCAACACCTGCTTATAGTTGATAGACACTCCCGTCGGAACGGCCAATAATTCGTGATAACGTCCATCAGCATGTAAATGCGTTGACACTACACCTGGTTGCTCTGCGCCCGCCAAGACCACTGCCCCCGCACCGTCGCCAAACAGCACACAGGTCTCGCGATCAGTCCAGTCGATAATGCGGGAAAACGTCTCGGCGCCGATCACCAACGCCCGCTTGACCCCGTCGCATTGAATGAATTTATTCGCTAAATCCATCGCGTAGACAAAGCCGGTACATACCGCCTGGACGTCGAATGCCGGTCCTCCATTGTGAATGCCCAATCGGTCCTGGAGCAGACACGCCACACTGGGGAACACCTGATCCGGGGTGGTGGTCGCCACCACCACGAGTTCGATGTCGGCCGGTTGCAGACCCGCACTGTCGAGTGCACGCCGCGCTGCATGTTCCGCCAGGTCGCTGGTCTTCTCGTCATCGGCGGCAATGTGGCGTTCGCGAATACCGGTACGCGAGAATATCCACTCGTCTGTGGTATCCACCATGCGCTCGAGTTCGGTATTGGTTAGGGTCTTGTCAGGCAAGTAGCTGCCGGTGCCGATGATTCTAGCGTAGGTCACTTATCGGCCGCCTTCATCATATCGGTAAGCTCTTCGCTAATGTGTTTCGGCACTTTATTTTTCACTTCGGTGAACGCCTCTAATATTGCCTGGCGAAATGCGAAAGGATCGGCGCTTCCATGGCTTTTTATCACCGTGCCGCGCAGCCCCACCAGGGTTGCACCGTTATAGCGGCGATGATCCACTCGTTTGCGCAAAGCTTTCAGCACCGGCAACGAGATCAGCCCGGCCAATCGCGTCAGCAGATTGCGCCGGTACTCCTCGCGCATAAAATGCGTAATCATCTGCGCCAATCCTTCACTGGTTTTCAACGCAACGTTGCCGTCGAAGCCATCACAAACGATCACGTCCACATCCCCGGTATATATTGCATCGCCTTCTACGAAACCCTTGTAGTTCAAACTGCTTTGGCGCATCAGTTCCGCTGCACGTTTAACTATTTCGTTACCCTTGATGTCCTCGACGCCGATATTCAGCAAACCGATGCTCGGATCGGATTTGTGTTCCACATATTTCACCAATATGGATCCCATGACGGCAAACTGCAGCAACAGCTCGGGGGGGCTGTCCACGTTCGCGCCCAAATCCAGCATGTGTATGTGTCCCCGCAGCGACGGCATAGCGCTCACAATCGCCGGGCGGTCGATACCGGGTAAAGTCTTCAACACGAACCGAGCAGTGGCCATGAGGGCGCCGGTGTTGCCGGCGCTAACACAGGCGTCGGCGTTGCCACTCTTTACCAAATTAATGGCGACCCGCATGGACGAATTCTTTTTGCCGCGTAACGCCTGTGCCGGAAGCTCATCCATGCCGACGACTTGGGTGGCATTCACCAAGCTCAGACGGTCGGGCATCGGATTGCCGAGCGCGTCAACCTGCCCCTGAACGTCTTGTTCCCGGCCAACCAGAATTAGATCGAGGTCCGGTTCTCGTTGTAATGCGGTCAACGCGGCGGGTACGGTCACCTTGGGACCATGGTCCCCGCCCATCGCATCGACTGCAACGGTTACCGTCAAGACCTATTCTCCCCTAGCACTTCGAGCCCACACCGGCCCCTCAGGCCTATTCGTCGGTTTTTATGTCGACGACTTTTTTACCGCGATAATGTCCGGTGGCGCTGATGTGATGACGGCGATGCAACTCGCCAGACACTGGATCGGTCGATAAAGTGGCGGATTTGAGCGCATCGTGGGATCGCCGCATACCACGCTTAGATGGAGTTTTTCGGTTCTGCTGAACAGCCATTGATTAGCCCCGGTTCAAGAAAAATCGTTCGTGCCCGCATGGGATCCCAGAATTGGGTCGGCGCATCATATAGATGGGCTTGTGATGTGTCAAAAACCAACCCCAAAGCGTGGCAGCTACTGAAAATCCCGCGATTGTGTTGGCAACTGCCCCAGCCAGCTGGTGAGATCCCGCAGGCGTGCGGCGATCAAATGTAACACGCCGTCTTCCTGCTGGACCGCACCAGTCACAGCCAGCAACCGTGACTGTAACAGGGGCCGGCGTTGGGCCTCAATCACGCTGGGCCGCAACACGACATTCACATGACCGGTTTCGTCTTCCAAGGTCAGGAAGATGACACCAGAAGCAGAACCGGGACGCTGGCGGCAGATGACCAAGCCGGCCGCAGTCGCCGTGCTGCCGTTTGCCAGCCCCCAGAATTCCTCGGCCTGGCGTATGCCTTGTGTGGACAATTGTGGACGCAATAGGGCCAAGGGATGGCGCCCCAGGCTCAACCCCATGCTGGCATAATCGGCAACGATGTCCTCACCCTCCCGGGGCCGGCGCAGTAAGGGTTCTCCCTCTGCAAAACGCAGATGCGGCAGTAACGGGGTCGGCGCCGAGACACCGGTGACCTCCCAAAAGGCGCGATGCCGGTGACCTGCCAGCCCCGCGAGGGCGCCGGCAGCAGCCAGGCGGTCCAGGTCCCGGGTATCCAATCCGGCCCGAACCTTGAGATCCTGGAGGTCGGCGATCCATCCCCGTTCCCGGGCCACCAGTAACCGGGTGATGCCGGCCCGTGACAACCCCTTGACCAGGCACAAACCAAGTCGCAGCGCCGGTTGCGCAGAATCCGCCAGCGGCTCCAGAGTGCACCCCGCGCTGCTGTAGCGGACATCTACCGGCCGTACCCTCACCCCATGACGGCGCGCATCCTGAATCAGCTGCGCCGGGGCGTAGAACCCCATCGGCTGACTGTTGAGCAAGGCACAAGTAAACGCCGCCGGATAATGGTGTTTTAGCCAGGAGGAGACGTAAGCCAGCAATGCAAAGCTGGCGGAGTGAGACTCGGGAAAACCGTATTCGCCAAAACCCTCGATTTGCTGGCAGATCTGCTTGGCAAACCGCTTGTCATAGCCGCGATCACGCATGCCTTGCATGAGCTTGTGTTGAAATTTTTGCAATCCGCCCCGGCGGCGCCAGGCGGCCATGCCGCGGCGCAATTGGTCCGCCTCGCCGGGGGTAAACCCGGCCGCGATAATGGACAGTTGCATCACCTGCTCCTGGAAGATCGGAACCCCAAGCGTGCGCTCAAGCACCCGTTTGACCTCCTCGCTGGGATAGGCCACCGGCTCCTTGCCGCTGCGCCGCCGCAAATAGGGATGAACCATCTGCCCTTGGATAGGGCCGGGCCGAACAATGGCGATCTCCACTACCAGGTCGTAGTAACACCGCGGTTTCAAACGCGGCAACATCGACATCTGGGCCCGCGATTCGATTTGAAATACCCCCACGGTATCGGCCCGTCGCAGCATCCGGTAGACCGCCGGGTCTTCGGCGGGGATATCCGCCATCGCCCACCGCCTCCCGGTGTGGTCGGAGATATAGCCTAACGCCTTGTGGATGGCGGTGAGCATGCCCAGACCTAAGATGTCTACTTTCAGCAGCCCCAATGCCTCCAGATCGTGTTTCTCCCACTGGATCACGGTTCGCTCCGGCATGGCGGCATTTTCGATCGGCACTAACCGTGACAACGGCCCGGCGGTTATCACGAAGCCGCCCACATGCTGGGACAAGTGCCGTGGGAAGCCCATCAGTTCCCGCACCAGGTATCGCAGGCGCTTGATGATGGGATTGCCGGTCTCCAGGCCCATGTGTCCCAGGTGACCGAATTCGATGCCCCGGCCGTCCCACCATTGAATGGATTTTGCCAGGCCATCGACTTGATTCAGACTCATTCCCAGGGCCTTGCCCACGTCGCGCACCGCACTGCGAGGACGGTAAGTCACGACCGTGGACGCGAGCGCGGCCCGATGGCGGCCATATTTTCGATAGATGTACTGGATGACCTGTTCGCGGCGTTCATGCTCGAAATCGACGTCGATGTCCGGAGGCTCGTTGCGCTCGCGAGAAATAAACCTTTCAAACAGCAAGTTCATTCGCGCCGGATCAACCTCGGTAATACCCAGGCAATAACAAATCGCCGAATTGGCCGCGGACCCGCGGCCTTGGCACAGGATGCCTTGGCTGCGTGCAAACGCCACAATATCGTGCACGGTCAGGAAATAGGGTGCGTAGCGGAGTTCTTGGACCAGTTTCAATTCATGTTCGACCAGCCGGCGAACCTTGGTTGGCGCACCCTGCGGCCAACGACGGCGCATGCCTGCCACGGTCAGCCGGCGCAGCCACGAATGGGGGGTGCGGCCTTTGGGCACCAATTCCTGGGGGTATTCATAACGCAACTCCTCCAAGGAAAAATGGCACCTTTTGGCAATCGCCACCGTTTCTTCCAGCAACGCCCGCGGATACATGCGCGCCAACCGCTCCCGCGCACGCAGATGGCGCTCACCATTGGCGAACAGGGCGCTGCCGAGTTCATGCAGTGGCGTGCGCATACGGATGGCGGTCAGGGTGTCCTGTAGTACCCGCCGGTTACGCGCATGCATGTGCACATCCCCACTGGCGCACAGCGGTAGACTCAGTTGCCTGCCCATATCCTGCAATCGCCGCAACTGTTGTCGGTCATCCCCGGTCAACAACAGTTCCACCGCGATCCAGGTGTGCCCGGGGAAACAGTGGCTGAGCCATTCGCCGTCGCGCGGATTGGGCGCCCCAGCGGGGATCCACAAGGCAATACAACCCTCCGGGATGTCACCCTCGAGCTGTTGCCGTGTCAGGCGATACGCGCCCTTCTCCGCCGTCTGACGTGCCGCGGTGATGAGATGCGCCAGCCCGCCGTAACTGGTGCGGTCAGTGGCCAGCAACACGAATTTGAGGTCGTCCTCGAGGCGAAACTCACTACCGACAATCAACTTGAGGCTGGATCTTCGCCCGGCCAACGCTGCGGCATCACGCACATCCCTGACCGCTAAATGCGCCTGCACCACGCCGGCGACCGAGCATTCGTCGGTAATCGCCAGCGCGTAGTAACCCAACTCCGCTGCGCGGGTCACCAACTCCTGCGGTTGTGAGGCGCCGCGCAAAAAGGTGAAACTGCTCACACAGTGGAGCTCAGCATAGGCCGGCATAATACTGTATATACATACAGTATTTTTACCGCGATGGCTAGCCACCGCACGCATGACTGCAACGAGCCCGCGGCTAGCGGGTGCGCATGGTCGGTTGGAAGACCTCGCCAATCAAGGGGATATCGATAAACAGCAAGCTCACCATGACCGCGACGCACAGCGCCGAATAGGCCATGAATCCGGTCTGCCGATAGAGCTTTTCGGG
Organism: uncultured Gammaproteobacteria bacterium; assembly: GCA_945787105.1. GTDB lineage: Bacteria > Pseudomonadota > Gammaproteobacteria > Arenicellales > JAANXG01 > CALZGZ01. The sequence goes on along the minus strand of CALZGZ010000262.1, from coordinate 3,073 downwards.
ATATTGCGTCGGGCTGTCGGTCAGGAAGCCCAGATGGATATACCAGCCGATGAAGCCAGCGATGAATGGTATCGACAACAACAGCTCGACCCGGTAGCGCAACAGGAAGATCCCAAAAAACAAGCCGAAGGCAACCGCATAGTAGGTGACACTGACCAATAAACGCTCCTGGTTATAGTGCCTGAAGCTGTTCCGGTAACGGATGGCGAGGTGCGGGTCATCGAGACGCCGGTACTCTGCGAAGCGCTTGACCGCCATAAAGAACGCACCGACCATCCAATACGCGGCCAGCAAGGATACCGGCGGAAACACCGTCATGCCGGCCGCGTACCAACCCATCAACAGGCGCAATGGATTGTTGACCGATTCGGTCAACACATCCAGGTACGGCTTGTCCTTACAACGCACCGGCGGGATGTTGTACAGGCACCCCATGATCCACAATGCGGCGGCTGACAAGAAAAATGCGCTACCCAATAACCACGATAACGCCAATCCCAGAATCGCGAACCCTATCCACTGCCCATAAGCAAGCGTGACGTTGACTTCACCTGCGGGCACCGGACGATTTTTCTTGACCGGGTGCAAAGCATCTCGGGGGGCGTCGAGGATTTCGTTGAGGACATAATTGCTGGAAGCGACAAAGCCGGCAGCAAGTAATGCCAATAGAATGCGCCCCAGCAATGCCGATCCCCACAGATCGGGGTTGTCATAAACCGCGATGATGATCCCCGGCAGGACGAAGACATTTTTGAACCAGTGATCGAATCTGGCGATTTTTAAATAGGGGGTCAGTCCATGCACTTTTTGTGAATGATTATTGGGCGGTTGCGGCACGCTTATTGTAAACGACTCTTAACCCGGATATGGATCCAATCCCTGATGCCAAACAAATTGTCAGCTATTTTCTTGCCGCCTTGGTGCAATCGGCCTCGGCAGGAGCAGTCAGCCAAATAAACCGTGCAAATACCAGGCGTCGGACTGTTGTTTGAGATCTTGGAAGATCCACAAACGTACTCCCTGAGGACTGCTGGCAATATAGTAATCACGGCGACAGTCTTGCCCGTCCCACCACCCTGACTCAACGCGCTCTGGACCGCGGTGTAAAGTCAGGTACCCGCGATACCACAGACGTCGATCGCGGTGCGTAAGCCGTTGTGGCGGTGACAACAGCCATAATGGCCGTTGTCGCGGTTTGGCCCTGCGTCCAGTTGGCGCGCCATGAATCCAGGCATTTTCCGGCCGGTGATCGTCCACCGACTCAATGTGTCGGATTGCCTCGCTTCCCAAGCGGGCCTCGAGTTCCTCCAAGGTACGTTGCCAGTCCTGATCCTGGGGCGCGGCATTGCGGAATAGGTCCTGGCGAGTGGGGGTAAAGGAGCGGATATCTGCACACAGCATATCCAGACCCGTGACCGGCTCGGCAAGCTCCCGACGTTGCAGCGCCTGGTCGCATAAGTGCAGAAGATGTGCTGCATCGCGGGTGTGCTGCCGGGTCCCGACATGAATCGGGGTGAATGACGAGCGCGGATGAAACAAACGGACACGCACCGCTGCCGTGCCGGCGTCGTGTCGGCGTAAAAACCGGACCAGTTTGTGAAGTAGTCTGTCCACGGCGGTCAATATCGTTGCCTGCTCTGCGGTGGCTGCCGGCAACTCCCATCGCGACCGGAACTGTAAAGGGGGCCGATACAAGGCCCGTGGATCCGGTCGTTCGCCGCGGATACGGTCCAAGTATGCGACCAACTCGGGACCGAACCGGCGCGCTAAACCGGCACGAGGTAGCCGCCACAAATCCCGCAATTGCCGTATACCGGTTTTATGCAGGCGCGTGAGTAAGTTGGCATCGATGTCCAGGCTGTAGAGCGGCAGCCCCCCGAGGGCCGATCGCAGTCGTTCCCGGCCTTCGATTTTGATTTCCCGCCGACAACGGGCCAACAGCAAACTCGCCTCCGGCGTCGGTGCGGCGGCCCAGTGATAATCGTGACCCAGGGGGGGCAATGTTGCTTGCAGGGTGCTTTGAATGCCTTCGAATCCACCGAATAATTTCAGGCTGCCGCGCACCTCGAGCACCACAGCATCCGGCGGCGCGAGGCTCACTGTGGGCGTAAGTTGGCAGCACCTTCGAGCCACTTGTTCCAAAGCCCTCAATTCGCGGCGCGTATCCCGTGGCAAGCTCTGTAGGATACTACTCAATGCTGCCGCTGCACCGGCCGGCATGCCGGTTTCGATGCCGATGGCGCGGGCGGCTGCGGAGACACTATGCACGGAATTGTTGGCATCGATCACCGCCCGCACGGGTGAGTTCCCAGGCGGCTGGATATCCAGGGCCAGCCGCGGGAATCGGATGCACAGCCATAGCGGTTGCGGTGCCCGATCCGGTGATACTTGACGCGAATCTGCCGGCGCTCGAACCGCTGCTACCGGCTTGCTGGACTTGGCAATCATCGCCAGTCAAGCGTAACCCGGGGCTGTCGGCAGCCACCGCGGGCCTTGAGAAACTCGATCGCCATACCATTTTCAACGGCATCGAGGCGTAAGCTTAGGGCGGCGGGCAGCGTCGGCCGGCGCAGGTCGGCATGTTGGCGGCGAAACAATACCCCCAGGCTATGACCGCTGTGTGCCGCCAGCTGCAAACGGCGTAGGGCGAGGCTGGTGAGTTGCTGCGGCCAGGCAACGGCCAACCCACAGGCCGCGGTACACAGCAGCCTTTCCATACTCCACAATACCTGCTGCGGGTGCTGCGGTTGGATGATCACTATCCCGGCCAGGGAGATACCCGCGTGAAGCAGCGCCGGGGCGTAGGGCACATAGGGTGGGGCAATCCACGCTGCGTGCCGCCCCTGCTGGGATAAACGCTGCATGAGCGGCAAGAATAGGCGTAGTTCCCCAATCCCCCACGCCGGGGTGATCACTTCGATGACGGATCCCGCCGGCCAGCCTCGTGTAGGCAGCGCCGCATCCAGGGTGGCAAATCCCGTCGGTAGACCCGGCGGCAGGGGATCCAAGCCGCGCCATAGTCGGTGGCTAGTCTGCATATTGCACCCAGGATCCCGGATGCGGGCGCAGCACG
>CALZGZ010000261.1 GCA_945787105.1 uncultured Gammaproteobacteria bacterium | reverse complement strand
GAGCGCGGCAGCAAGCGACGTGCCGTGGTAGAACGACCAGTTAAGCTGTTTATCCAGCACACCGCGCACGTTGGTACGCAGCGGGATCAAAGGGATACCGGCGCTATCGCAAATACGCCGCGCGCGCTCGTAAGCGCCCCGGAAGCCCGCGTAGTCCGTCAATGGGATATCCAGGCCCTGGAACAATATTGCAGCCTCTAGCTTGGTATCGACCTGTGTTTTGGGGTCGAGGCGATGCCGATACAGGCTGTAACACGAATCCAGCCCCCCCGAGAATGCAAGTACCGCGCCGTCGCGCGGTTTGTTTTCCGAGGGGCGCTGTTGCGCGCCGTAAAATCTAACACGGTGAAAATAATCTGGGAGCCACGACGACCAGATTTCTTGGAATTGCTCCAACTGCGCAATGAGTGTCGGCGTGACCGGAGCTCCCTCAACCACCAAGTCGCGTCGTGTGTGCATCGCGAGCATCGCCAAAGCGACTACGAAAGGATCCGCCTGATCTGTGATGGATTCGGATACGCTTTCCGGCACAGCGAACCATAAATCTGTTTCGGCGGTGTCCGTACGCTTGAGGCGAGCGCTCCGATATGACCATTCGTGATGGACTCGAGCGGGCATCACGGTTAATACAATAGGTGCCCTGGCCGTGTTCGTCATCGCGCAGGAAGAGGGGTGGCTTCGTTCTATGAGTTCAATCGCACCATGCCGAGCGAACATGCTCAAAGTCCGCTGTACGTCGGTCGCGATGCCAATGCGTTCCCATTGCTGGTGGGCGTCAGTAATGAGTGTGGTTAGCTCCTCGATCGACCGTCCACCGTCGCATAATGCCCAAACCATTTGTGCCGATTCATTGACGCGTGCCACACATTCATTGTGTTGGTTGCGTAACTCCCAGCTCGGCTGCTCACCGGAGACATTAAAACCCGCGACTCGGACGGGGGTGGTTGACCACGGCAGCAATCGCCACGGTGGTCCAGCCAGTCGTTTCCAAAGTAAATCTACAACCGCCGATTTGTCACAGTGAATCCCCTCCAGGTCATCGCGCCACTCACAGCCCAGCTCCCGTAGCCAGGTATCGTACATGGAACGGTTTTTTGCATAGCTATTGGGTAGCAACGTGACGCGCCGTCCGGCGATCAATCCGGCAATCGCAAAATGTAGACGGTCGGTGAAGATGTGTTCAAATTTCGAAGCTAAGCAGAGATAATCTTCAGAGTCCTCGCAAACGAGCATTGGATCAACAACTTCGATGTCGCATCGCGGTAAAGCGCGTTCTAAATCGCGACGTAGGAACACACCGATATTGATTGCGGGTTCATTTAATGCGTTAGCGTCAGGGAATCCCAGCGCCATATCCGGGGCAAGTTCAAAGGACGGATCGATCTGCAAGCTCGCGCGTTCACGCACATAGACCTTCTTATAGGCACTGATTTCCTCTTTCGTGTTGGTAAAGCTTTGTGGAAACACGGTGACGGGCACACCAAGCTTTAACGCCGCCTGTCGTGTCGAATAAGGAAGGGGCCACAAAGTCCCCATATTTCCGCCACCGGAAATAACGAGTTCTTCTATCTCGTCGTTGTCGTTGACGAAAGATTTTGGATCGGAAATCCATTGAAACGATATTCCAAAGTGTTTGAAAAGGTGGATGGTGGCGTGCCGAATCATGTGGTCGCCGGCATTACCTGACAGGGGCACGAAACCAATTCGCTTTCCCTGGAGGGGCTCAAAAAGAAGTGCAAACTGTTCAGGTTCTAGAAGCGACAACCGACTTAAATTTCAGTAAATATCCGAGCTGGCCGCGAGTTTTCATCGCACTTAGCGGTGCCGTTGGTGAAATAGCTAGCTATTACGAATTAATAGATATAATTAGGGACAACCGGCAGGGATGCAAACGACCGATTGGTATTCAATCGCTGCAGGTCGATTGGAAATTTCCCCGAGTACTTCTCTCCCTGCAATCTGCAATCATCTTAAAGTGCGAAGATATACTGCGCTGGATTCTCGCACAGCTCCTCGTATCTTACTAATCGGCGTTGCTGGCGTTGTGCGCTCAGCCTGCGTCGTATACGGATTCAATGGTCAATCTCTCTTTGTAGCATCCGTATGTCAATGCTTGCTCACTAGGTCTCGCATGACCAAGTCGTATTTGACTAGCACACGTTCTAACGAGTGTTCGCGCGCCCTCTCGGGGGCATTGTAACCGAAACGACCGCGCAGTTGTGGGTCGTTGGCTGCGCGGAGGGTCATGTCTGCGAGATCATCAACATCTCCCATACGAAATAACAGGCCCGTGTCATTGTGGTTCACGACCTCTCTCGCCCCGGGGATATCACTGGCAATCAGCGTACAACCACAGGCCTGGGCCTCCAAGTAAACAGCTGCCTGGCATTCGAATTCGGAAGGCATTACCACGATATCAGAAATCCTAAAGTAATTCGGCATTTCATCGTAGTCCACCCACCCCGCAAACCTGAAGCGATCCCAAAGCCTGTTTTCACGACATGCAGATTCCATTTTTGATTTCGATTCGCCGTCACCGACAATGAGATAGATGATATTGGGGATTTGTTTCAGAACTTTCTCAGCGGACTGAACAATGTCTATTACACGTTTAACAGTTTTGAAATTAGAAACATGTGACACAACCAGATCATCGGAATTGATGTTCAGTTTCTTGAGTAAAGAGTGATCTTTGCTTGCAGGTGAGAATCTCTTGAGATCCACGGTATTAGGAATCGTGACTACATTATCAATCGCCATGCCGTTTAAGATTTCCTGCGTGTGTTGAGCCAACGACACAACTAAGTCTACTTTGCGAAGCTGATCGAGCAGCTGGTCCGCCTGTGACCTTGGGTAATATTCGTGTTTGACTCCAAGGATCATGCCACCCGTAATACGTATCATCGTGGCAATAGAGTATGCTCGAGCGATGTCGGATACATGTAAGGCAAAGTTTTCCCGGCCCAGGAAAATCAGATCCGGACGCCGATCCTGAATCAGCTTAGGTAATAACTTTTTTAACTGTTCATCCTCGATCTCCCGTCGAAAGTTTGGTGCAGGTCTAGTTGGCGATGTTTCAAAATACGGTACCGGGTAACGAGTGACGTTGATCTCAGGATGTTCTTTTCTAACACTGTCTCCGTTATTCAGCGCTTGTTCCGTTATCGGCGCCAATGCTCGTATGTTGTGCCCCAGGCTGGCAAATCCGGTTACCAACGATAGTGCCGAGACCGCCGATCCACCCCGGTGTGGGGGTAGCGTGCCAACATATAAAATATCCAACTTTCGTTTGGGTGGTCCCACGTTTGAAGGTCAATATGCTGAATCAAGACATAGCAATGCCGGGGACACGAATAACTCTGGGCCAAGCGAGGCCGGACTGGTGATTGTTTTTCTTTCTGTAACTGTGCCTATGACGCTTTATCTTCACTGAGAGACGCCTAAATGCCTTGGAAACATTAACGCCCATCGTGGTTCGCCTGTATCGGGCGGACAAAACCACCCGCGTGGCGCGTAAAGGGAGAGTCAACAATAATGTTACAAATCCTACAACGTATCGCCTCTTCGAACTTGTGCTATGGATTTCCCATACCACCTGCCATGGGCCTCTCGCAGAGACGGCCGAAGGTCGACGGAAAGTCCGTGCTTGTCGAAGATCTTCTCCAGATTCACCAATTGTTCCGACGGCGGACGCAGGCTCAATCTCCAGCTTTCCGTGTGATCCCTGTAATTATACAGTGGCGCCTCTATTATCCTTGCGCGTGCTCCGCGTTCCAGTAAGGTCCAAAGAAGGTCGAAGTCGTCAGGCCCGGTCGACCCGACACGCGTGTCTACCCCGCCGACTTCAAGCAGTTTTTCACGATTGAATAGTAAAAAATGGCCCAGATACTGGGCCTTTTCATGTAAATCCTCTCGCAGAGCCAGTTCGCTGTTGCTGGTCGAGCTTGTTTCCAGCAAGGTCTGCCCGTCTGCTGTGTAAATTGCCATCCGGGTGCTGATGATATCCGCCTCGGAGCGTAGACAGCTTTCCACGGCGTTGGGTTGTAACCAGTCATCAGCGAGCAGGAAGCCCAACCGCTCTGTCGTCGCGCGCTTGATCCCGAGATTGATAGAGCAAGCGTAGCCGCAATCGATGGGGCTGGTTAATACGTCAAGTCGACTATGTTTCTTCTGTAGTCGAGTCAACACATCCCGATTACTTGGCGGCGTATCATGGGACATAACCACGATGACATCGCAGGGTATCGTCTGGGTGAGTGCGGAACTGACGGATTGCTCGATCCAGCTCGGCTTTTGCTCCAGAAGAGGGATGACAATGGAGACCTGAATTGTATAATTGACGTCCATCGACAGCGATCTTATTTTTTAAACTTTGATACGGTTATCAGTCCGCGCTTGGGCTACATGAAACCTGCTCATTTACACGTTTCTGTCGTCGTACCGGTTTACAGTGCGCAGAAAACAATAGTCGCTTGCCTAAATTCCTTGATCTCGCAAGCGTTTCCCGAGGGTTCTTATCGTATCATAGTTGTCGATAATGGATCGCGCGATCGCACCTTGGAGATTCTGCGCCGTTATGAGAGCTCGGTCACGGTGGTGCATGAATCGGTGCGCGGTCCCGCGGCGGCGAGAAATCTAGGCATACTATTGGGAGGCGGCGATATCGTCGCATTCGTTGATGCCGATTGCATTGCCGCACCGGATTGGTTATCAAACCTGATCAGTCAATTTGACGACCAAAGCATTGCGATGGTTGGTGGTCGAATCGAATCGGTAACACCGAAAAACGAGGTACAGCTGTACGGGGAGCGGATACATGACCACAAGAAAGCGATAGAATTTTGTAACCCACCTTATATTATTTCCATGAATTCCGCTGTGCGCCGAACGGTCTTGGCCGAGGTGGGGCTTTTCGACAATACATTCAGGCGGGGAGAAGACGTGGACCTGTCTTGGAGAATCCGTAAGGCTGGGTATCAATTTCAATACGCTCCAGATGCGGTTATATATCACCACAACGAGTCGACTCTCCGGGGCCTCCTGCGGGAGGGTCTGTTACACGGTTACTACGGTGTAAAGGTCAAGCGTGATCACGACGCGTATCTGGTGCAGAATGGAAGGCACCGGAACACGTTCGGGAATTTAAGGCGAACGCTTGCCAGTTTTCGTCGATATCTGCAACTGGAGCGCCGAGACAGGGAGCACATGTACGCGGCGATATTCAATGGCGGCAAGACGGTTGGCAGTCTTCTCGGGTATTTCCGATTCGGATACTTCGATATCTAGACGTTAATAACCCATCGAATGGCCGATCACTCAATACTTCTCGGTTGTTTCGAACCGCCGGCTTTTGGCGGCGCAAGTACATCAGGTTATCAACTGTTCAGGGAGCTGAGTTCAACTTTTAGCGCTGACTACCTGAATTTCGTTCCACGCAGGGACGTCGCAAAACTGGAAAAGCGGCTTGGATCCGACCTTTTCAATCCGGAGAATCTGCATGGTGTTTCTCGATTCATTCTCGACAATCCCACCTACCAGCATCAACCTGGACTCACGGAGCGTGTCTCCGAGTTGGCGCCCTCACTTTTGGTTGGCATCGGTTATATCGCCGCATTCGTCCTAAAGCAGGCGCGCCCCGACCTCCCGATGATCCTTTTAACCACCGGGTGCCAACAGGTTAAGGATGCATTGGGTACTGGTGAGCTGGACACTGTTCAACAACTGTTATCCGGCGAGCACGAGATCCGTATTGTTAACGACATTGAGCAACGAGCGGTGGAAATTTCGGACGTTGTCGTTACGCATTCGGAACTGATTCACCGCTTATATGAACTCTATTTCCCAAGGCACAACTCTAAGATTCTCAAACGTGTTCACTGGTTCTATGACTGGATCTACTGCGCCGCTTCCCGCAGCCGGGACGATATGAGGGAGTTCGAGTTCCGGGACATCGATATTTTGTTCATCGCCAGCGATTGGGGTCGGGTAGAAAAAAACTATCCGCTGGTGAAATCCCTTAGCACGGTATTCCGCCAACGCGCGATTCACGTCGTCGGCCAAACCGATGAAACAATACCGGGTGCTGTTCATCACGGCCTGGTGCCAAATCGAGTAGTAATGGGACTCCTGGGCAGATCGAAAGTGTTGGTATGCCCGTCAAGATTCGATGCCGCCCCTGGGATATTGTTTGAAGGCGCGGCCTTAGGGTGTAATCTGGTAGCGTCTGTCAATTGCGGTAACCACCATATATGCCATCCCTCACTGTTGGCCGAAAGCCTCGACGCTGAAAGTTTCGCGAGGTGCATTGACCGCGCCTTGAAGGCACCGTTTCAAGCCAACAGATCCTACTTCGCAAGCGGGAATTGCATGCAACACTTGTGCGAGCTTTTCGATCGATATCTAGGCGTCACTACCGCCACCGCGTCGGCCGGAATGTAGCCGATGAAATCGACGTCGCGCAAATATTTTTGTGAGGAACCGTGGACCGGGATATTCAGTGTGAGGGCAAACGGTGACGTGGTATGTTGCCCATGTTATGCGAAAGTACTGCTCGGAAACGTTGGAGAATCATCTCTTGTTGAAATCTGGAACAGCAACAAGATCACAAATATGCGTAAGGCATTCTTGGACGGCGAATTGCCCGACGAGTGCAAAGACCAGATTTGTCCGGTGGTCGTGAACGGCGATTAATCGTCGAGTCCCCGCGTCATGTATAAGATCCACCCTTCGGTCAACAACGCGTTTTTTTTCTGGGCGGGAGATCCCGCAGGCAAAATCGCTCAAATCAACACCGCGATACACAACTTTCATCGTCATAATCCGGATAAAACGCTATACCTTTTTAGTAATGATCTGAGTCTTGAAATATTACACAAGGAAGTTGTGCGAACCTGCCCGCTTACCATTGTAAAATGGACTCCGAAGCTGCTCGTGCAGGACACCCCGTTCGAGGATCGCGCACACGAGCTAGATCCGGACTTCATAATGGGTCGACACGCCGGTGACAGCCAGGTGTGGATCGTGTTCAGCGACTTTTTTCGTTATCTCGTATTGTGGCGTTGGGGCGGGACCTATATGGATCTCGACGACGTCAGTATTCGTCCGTTGCCGAACGCAATGAATCTGGTGCCGAGTTCCATTCCACAGGCGTCTATGCGCGAAGAGGGATTTGGAGTATTGGCGAGGGATCGAAGCGCCAGGGCAGAGCGATATCTCCGTCTGGGAAGCGATCCGTTGATCCGTTTCCAGCCTAACCATAGTTTCCTGAGATGTTGTTTCGAATTGGCCCTGATACGGCCGCCGGGTATCTCCGGATCACGTGTCATGACGGAGGTATATGAAACGTCGACACAAACACCCGAAATCAATGCGCGTCCGTGTATCGACGTTATTTTGCACCCCGGTCACGGCCTTGCCGAGTATGTGAGCCGCCAGTATGACTGGCCCGAAAAATGGTGGTGGTCTGGTATCCGCGAACATGAGTTCCGGGATAGATGGTCGTCGTTGCTGCGTCTGGGCACGTTCTCCAGTATCAAGAACCATGGTTGGAAACCTCTCGACAACCTGGGTTCGACCCGGACACTTTCGGAGTGGGTCTGCGGTGAAGCGATGCGCGCAATCGGAAACACCGTCGGCACGTCCGGGGACGGGGGCATTAGCGTCAGCGTCGTTGTACCGACCCATCGGCAACGGTTCCTCTCGGATACACTTGACGCCCTGGCAGCTCAAAACGACAAGGATTTCGAGGTGTTGGTAGTCGAAAATGGAGAGAATCAATCTACTACCGAAGCACTTGTTGGGCGATATGTGAATGCCTTCGACGTTCACTACGTCTTCGAAAAACGCCTTGGCCTCAACGTCGCGCGCAACACGGGCTGTCGTCTTGCTACCGGGTCGATCATCGCGTTCCTCGACGACGACTGTGTCCCCGCACTGGACTGGATCGCCTCGATCAAGTCTCGATACCGGTCAAGTCCGCGCGATGTAATCGTTTCCGGAAAGGTGTCACTCAGGTTCAGGGCGCGATCACAGGGCTGGATACAAGGGGATTTCCGATCGTTATTATCGGAACTAGCGCTCAACGAAAACGAGGAAAACGGTGCCACGGCGCCGTGGGTGGTCGGGGCCAACTTCTCTATCCGAAAAGAAGTGTTTTGGGCAAGCGGCGGCTTCGACGAGGCGTTCGGGATGATCGGCAGGTCATCCCCGCAATTATGCAACGACGAAACGGAGTTCTGCAGGCGAGTCCAATCACTGACGGGGACCGCGGTGGTCTTTGATTCGAGGATCGCCGTGGAACACCAGGTGCCGGCGGAGCGCTTGGAAATCGAGTATTTCGAGCAACGGAAATTTGGGCAGGGGATCTCAGACGCGTGTCTGATTATCGATCGAGAGCGGCGCCCGGTAACGGACGCTTTGGAGAAACTGGAGGCATACCTTTACGATCCAGGCTGGTTCGATGCGCTGTCGTCGAAAACTAGCCGCATGCGGGCAGAGGACCGGCGCATTTTCCTTTTGAATTCGATACGAACCCGGATCGAGTATATTAGCGGACTTGCTGAAGTATGCCTTGCAAAATTTAATGAGAAAGACCAGATCCACACAGTAATCGGTAAATATGAAGGCGGCGGTCGACTTACCGTCAAGCGTTGGTTGCGCCAGAATATCGAGCCAGAAAAAGGTCTAATACGCTTGGCAAAAATGACGATCCGAAGCGCCGTCAAGAAGCCCAAAAGACATCAGTGGCACGTCAAACCCAGTATACTGCTAGGCCGAACCGCATTCTTTCGAACCATGAAACTAGAGTTGGCTGCGCTTCAATCACAGACCCCACTAAGCACCGCATCCGTTTGCCGCAGACCTCCACACGTATGACAAGAATTACTCCACTTGAGATCATGGCAGCAAATAAAGCGAGACTCCAGGCTGAGTTGGACAATCGCAGCGTATCGGTGATAGGTCTGCCGTATTATTACCACGTGCATCTGCACATGCCGTGTAATCAGCGTTGCATAATGTGTGTTCCAACCGGTCGGCATCCGAACACGAGCCTGCCTTACGAGAAATTCCTGTCCTTGTTCGACACGATAAAACCCTACGCCGAACACATAACGTTGATCGGTGGTGAACCACTACTGTATCCACAAATCTATGCCGTCCTGGATCTGCTTTCACAGAACCCTGTTGCCGTTACCGTCAACACCAATGCAACCGCGCTAAATGAAGGACTGTCGGAAAAACTGTTGAATCTGCACGAACTGCACCTGAAGTGTTCGATCGACGCGGCATTCCGCGATACGTACTTTCGAATACGGGGGACGGACGTTTTTGATAAAGTAGTGAAGAATATCAAGCAGTTTACCGCGCGGGCGAAAGACCTCGACAAAATCAAGGTGATACCGGTTTTTGTCGTTATGAAGGAGAACCTGGGCGAGGTTCTGCCGTTTATAGACATGTTTGGCGCTGATCCCGTCGAACGTATCGAGTTCCATCCGGTCCGGCACGTTGCGGATTGGATTGTCGGCAACAAGACTGGCTGGACATTTAGCGGGGCGGAGCAAATCTGCGAGTCGTTCTCTCAGCACTACAACGATGTCATGAGCGAGGCCAAGCAAAAGGGGCTCGGATACGGCCTTGAGATTGAAGTTCAGCCCGTACCGGAAGGCTGATCTCGATGTTCCTGATCGGAGGCGCCGCCTACAGCGGAACGACACTCCTCGCGCTCATGTTGAACCAAAACGGCGTGACTTGTCTGAACGAGCCTGATTTTCATGATCCCGATCAGAGCCACAATGGGATACCTGTGCTGCAAAAGCTTTATCCTTGCCTGGTATTTCCACCGCGCACCGACGAAAGGCTTAGTTTGCGAGAAGCGTTCGAGCTTATGCAGACCTGCCAAAGACTCGTTCAACCTAATCAGTTGGGTGTGAAGTTTTGCAACCGTCCGTTTCTCGATTTTGCCCGCTTATTTCGTGATGCCGGGTTACCCGTGGTAGCGATCATTCGTGACGTCAGAGATGCCCTTGTGCGACCGCTTTTGCCCTACGTCGGCGGTGAAAGAGGGCTGATACAACGATATCGGGAAATATGGCAAAGCCGAGATATTTACGATGAGATCGTCCGATACGAAGAATTGGTGACCAATCCTTCGCAAGTAGTGAGGAGCATATCCAGTATCATAGGCTGCCCGTTGCAGACTCGCGATACATGGCACCCGGACGATGTGCTCCCGTCGATGATGTATCCTCGGTACAGGCACTACCTCCTAAAATCAGGACGAGTCACCGGCGATCGCGTCGGCATCTGGCAGACGAGCGGGAAACAGTTGGACCCGGATGCTCACGATCTTGCCGGAGAAATGGGATACCTGTAACCGATAAACTAATGCCGCCAGCCCTGGCTCTCGAAGAAATCCAGATAGCGTTCCAGTACAGATTCGGTTCGCCAGTTTTCTTCAAAGTACTCACGTGGCTCATACCTGTCTCTGTTTTCAATCACTTTTTCCATCACCGTGAGAAAGTTATCCTCTCGTGCCAACTCTCCTGTTACACCGGGTACTACCAGGTGATGCCCACCCAGAATGCTTTCATTCATCACGATCGGAAGGCCCGCCGCGACGCATTCCCACATGGCTGCCGGATTTGACGTCTGGTCCCCCGAGTAGACCGCAATACGCGACGAGCAAAGCAACTCGACGAGGTCCATCTCGTTTAGATCGCTCGTGGTGATTAAGGTATCTCGCAAATCAAAAGTATTTATTGGTACGGGATGAAAGTGACCCGAAATGTCCCGGTTCCTGACGGCGTCGATTACGATATCGTGTCGTTTAACCTGGTGTGGCCAGGCCAGGTAAATGAAATCTCGGACCGTTTTCTCATCCGTGGGCGCTATCTTTTTCGTATTCACTACCGGGATATACAGGATCGACTTCGAATCGAGAAACTCGGTGCTGTCGACCAGGTAGCAGTCAGCACTGTGATTCGACTGATCGCTTAGACCGGTCCTTGATGCTGGAACATGCACGCGGAAGCAATGTCCCTCCAGGTGCTGCAGGATAGGGATACCTTGTCGACCGTGATTGACCAACAGGTCCGGCACGCCATATCGACGTATGTATGCGAACACGTCCTGCTCGTCCAGGAAATTCACTCGTAGTACACCCATATAGTGATACGACATTCCACGTCGATGACAGGTTTGTGCGCCGCCACTCGCGAAATTCCAGAATTCGACCTCGTCGGCGATCCCATTGTCCAACATGTACACGCCCAGGGCGTATAGATGAAATCCCCAATCGACTTTGTATTCGAACAACGACAGCCGTTGCTCGCGCACCGGTCTCTCGGTTTCGGCCCAGTAGCGGTCGTATTCTCCGTTCCGGCAACCGGGCTTACCGAAATTGCATATCACTACTCGCATGCGCAAACGCCTCGTTCACGCTCGTATGCCTCGATCCAACTCATCGTCATGTCGTCTGACATTCGCTGGTAGTCCGATCTCGCGAGCGCCATGTGGGACGGAAGACGGATACGCAAGTGGTCGGCGATCTTCGAGACAACCGCGTCGAGATCCTCGAGCACCTCCTTGTAGGAGACCCGAAGTGGCGAAATATCGTGGGACTGGAAAAAGCGCTGCCACCCACGATCCTGTGATTGCAGCCAGTCAATCAAGGTATCCAACTCGTCAACCGAGGGCTTTCGACAATGAGCCGTGGCCACGTGGCCGCCCCGCTTGTAGAACAGGCCCGTTGCGCGACGTCGGTACAAGGAAATAGCCTGGTGGAGCTTGTTCTCCCGGGTCAACCAAATGTACTTGGTCCTGGGAAAAAGCGAGCGAGCCGTCGCAATGTCCGACGGCTCCGACGCAGGACAAGCCGTTTGGTAAACGCATATTAGTTGCCGAAAATGTTCCCACATGATCTTGATACCCGTGACACCGTTCGGGCTCGTCGCCAGACGGGCGACTTTCGACATGTAGGCCGATATATCCGCACGGTCATCCACCGACGCATAGTCGCGGTGATATCCATCCTCGCAGAAGTATTCGTCCGGTTGACCTAGGAATCCGGTACGCCACATCGTATCGCACAAATAACCGCTACCGGCTCGCGGGGTCGTGCACACCAGGTACGATCGTTTTACAACTGTTGCCACAACAATGAGCAGGCTATCGCTATGCTTGTGAAAGTTGTTGACAGATGAGTCGTTTGTAAGTGTCGACCCTTGCATCCCACGTGTGGTTCTTTATCATGAATTCGATGGCGGTTTGCTTGTCCCAAGGTGTATGTACAGCCGATTCGACCATGTCGGCCATCATTCCCGTATCGTTGAAATCCGATATGAACCCAAGATTTGTTTCGCTGATCAAGTGGTTGTTGGGGACGGGACTCTCACTGACGATCGGAAGACCAGTGCGTAGATAATAGTAGATTTTGCTACTTTCGTTGTGTTGCAAATGGCCTTGAGCGAGAACCAAGCCGACGTCGGCGAAGTACTGGTAGTCCCATATTCTTGAATGATCAACGGGTCCCAGGTAGGTGACTGATCGGGTATCGATGAGGTCCGAATCACCATTGCCGACGACGCACAAACGTACCCCCCTTGATTTGAGAGACCGTCCCAGTTCGTTGAACCTCAACTGCCATAACCGGTTAACTTCGCGCTGTTTACCGGTATAGAAATTTCCGATAAACACTGCGATACTCTCGTCGAAGCCATTGTAAGGATTACGGCAAGCGCTCGGGATAACCCGGTCAACACCCGTCGGCACGAGAAGTACATTGTCGTTTCTGTGATGTTCCCGCACCCAAAGATCGCGACTCGGTCTAGTCAGAACTGTGACATATCGGCTTTTCTTCGCGATGTCGGCCTGTGTCTCGAATAGCCTCTCACGATGGTTCCCGAAGAAGTAAACACCTTCGACATCATCTTTCGATCCTACAACCGACCCAAGCTTGCTGAGTATGAACGGGTGCTCATCACCCCCATAGGCGCTTAGGGCGTCGAACCCGTTGTGAAAAAGTGTTTTCACCACGTGGTAAATTCCCCAGTCCACGCGAGAATTGGGAACGTAGCGCAAGTTCGGCCCCATTCGCGTAATCTCATCCCCGTCAGCGACTATGACGTCGACGGAAAATCCGATATAAGATAGCGCCTCAGAAACGCGCAGCCATCGCACGACGGACATATCGTGTGCCCGGATGTTGCGAAGCGACTGATTCCGGAAAACGACAGCAATCCGAATGTCCGACAAGTCCGTATTGCGCGATGACCCCTGTACTTCAGAAAAACGCTTGTCGTCAGCTGGTAGGAACACTTGATAGCTCTTGTCTGGTGGTAGACATTGGGAACCAATGATTATACAAGTTGGCCCGCCTTGCCGCACACTGCCCGATCAGAACACGTGCCCGGGATTTCCCGACTGATGGGATGGTGGCCCTTGAGATTCCGTCGCAGGTCCGCCCGAGTCAACCAATCGGGGCGTCGCCGCACCGCATACATCATGTGGCACTTCCCGCTGTTGAGTGAAACTTTTATCCAGCGGGAAATCACCGCCCTGAAACATCGGGGAATGAGGATTACCGTCGTAGCCGATGCGATCACCGATTCCGATTTGCTAGTCGAGGGGTGGCGTCGGCTCATCCCCGGTACAATCGCGATTTTACCTTTGGACCAGCGAAAACTGAGCGCATACTCGAGATATTTCTTCCGCGTCAGGCCGCTTCGAAGTCTGAACAACTTTTTGTTTCTCTTGCTCCATCGGTACCACGACAGGAAATCCTATCGCTTTGACTTGCACGTATATCGAAAAACGATTTACATCGCCGGGGTTTGCAGGGAACTCGGCGTGACCCATATTCATTCTCCCTGGTCCGACTTGAATGCTATCACTGGCTTGTTGGCTGCCCGGCTGCTGGGCGTGCCGTTCTCGGTTCAGGGGAGGGCTCACGATATACACAGGCAGACTTACAAACACGGCTTGAAAGAGTTATTTCGCTACGCCGACCTGGTTATCACCAACACTAACTACAATGCCGGCTATCTGAAGGAGATAATCGGGGGGAATGGAAACCATGGCATCGCCCGGATATACAACGGCCTACCGCTGCAGCAGTTCCCCTACCAGGCGCCCTGTAAAATCGAAGACCGGCCGTTACGAATTGTTACCGTGGCGCGCCTTATCGAGCAAAAAGGCCTCGACGACCTGATCCATGTCTGCCGGCGACTACGCGAAACCGGTATACCCTTCCGGGCGGTAGTAGTGGGTGGCCCGGAGGAAGGCTATGAGAAGCATTATCGGTATCTCTTGCGCATGCAGTCCGACTATGAACTTCACGACATTGTTCATTTCGCGGGAGAGAAAAGTCTGGATCAGGTTATCGACTACTACAGAGCGTCGGATATTTTCATACTGCCCAGCAAGATAGCATCTGACGGCAGCCGGGACATTATCCCGAACGCACTCATCGAGGCGATGGCGGTGGGTCTGCCCTGCGTTTCGACAAGGGTCACCGGAATACCCGAAATTATAGACGACGGAGTAAACGGCTTGTTGTGCGAGGCCGGGGATATTGACGGAATGACCGAGGCAATCCTCATTCTCGCGAAAAGTATCGAGTTGCGTTGCAAATTGAGCGTGAACGCGCGACAAAAGGTCGAATCGCATTTCGATATCGATCGGAATATCGACGGATATGTGCAGGCGTTCGCTTCCATTGGAGCCTTTTAATGGCTGTTTATCACAGCGCTGACGAATCCTTCTTCAAAACCGGAATAAGAAGGGGTGAATTTTTCGCACATACGGTCGTTGAACTCAAAAAAAAATATCCCGACGCGCTGCTTTTAATGGAGGGGCGGGGTTTTTCCTACGGCGATCTGGAGCAGGGATCGTTCCTGCAGGTCAACGTATATGCCCGAGACGTAGGGGAATTTCCCGACGAGCTGTTCCTCGATAGGACTGTGAACTGGCACAACCAAGGATTCGGGATCAAGGGGCTGGTGGGTTCGGCCGGGCTGTATGAACACGAACCAGGGAGAGTATTCGTGACTATCCTACAATCGGACCTATTGCAGCAAATACATCGTGGGGGTCCGCTGAGGTCGTACAAATCGAGAGTGGAGAACAGGTTCAAGCACTGGGCCCGAATCACCCTTGCCGCGGTCTTGAATTCCACCGCCCGCCGTGGAGGGGACGCCGTCTACGTGCCAACCTCAAATACCATCACGTCCCTTCTGAAAAAGAAGGTGAATCCGCAGATCTTCGAGAAGATCTATGATGAGCCCGCCCGAAGCGCAAACGCGGAACGTTGCGACTACAAGGGTTTCGAGTACTGGAAAATCGACCTGTCGACAGCGTCGAGGGAGTACGCCGGGTACTATATCGAAGCGCCTGGATTCAGGATCGACGGCGGTGCGAACAAGGTGATCTGCATCCTGCATGATATCGAGGAAAACATCGATTCACCGGCTACGGAGACGGCATGCCGCAAGAACCTAGACCGCATGCTAGCCATCGAGAAACAACATGGCCTGAAATGCACATACAATGTACTTGGCACGATTTTTCCGAGAACCGGTCCCCGCATCATGCGCGATGGTCACGACGTCGGGTTCCACTCTTTTAATCACGCTTTGAAGGATCAGCAGCAGCTGCCCAAGGTGCGTGAGACGGATCAGCAGATAAAGGGCTATCGCCCTCCGCAATCAGAACTGACCGGGGAACTGGGCGCTTACAATCTTTGTTACTGGAATTTCGAGTGGCTGGCCAGTTCCGCCTACAGCCTTGGAGCGCGCCAGCCGTTTATCAAGCGGGAAATCGCCTACATACCCATAGATATCGACGACAACGTGCTGCATACCAATGACATGAACATCGATCAGTGGCTCGCGCACATTCTGGAAGGCGTCCGGAACAGTGCCTTTTACGCATTCTCGCTACACGATTGCTACGCCGACCAATGGATCGTCCGTTACGATGAATTACTGGACCAGATCCTTAAAATGGCCGAATGTCGAACCTGTGACAACATTGCGGGACAACTTTTCATGGAGGCTGCGGATTGACCTTAGGAAGTGGACCGGGAAGTGTTAGTAATAAGAGCAATAAGGGGACAGATTTATTTTTCTAATGATAGTCGCGCTAGCTCGGCCTAAGGCAGGCGACCGGCTCTCCAGCGTCCTCGACAGGGAACCTTCGTAGACGAACCGCCTGCAGCAAAAGCAGCGTGATGTATGCGGGGTTCAGCAGCAGATAGCGTTTGTATAGGCGTCGCGGCTCCTGTACCAAACGGTGAAGCCATTGGATCCCTGCTCGCTGTATCCACTTAGGCGGCTCATTCTTCAAGCCGGCGTGGTAGTCAAACGCTGCTCCCACGGCGATTACCGGAAGTGACAGCCGTTGTGTGTTCTCGTAGGCCCAAACCTCCTGTCGCGGGCACCCCAGACCGACAAACACGATATCCGCACCACTTTCAGTGATACGCTGCAGATCGCTGGCACGTTCATCCGCGGAAGCGGATCGAAATCGGGAAGGTTGCATCCCCACAATCGCGAGGTCAGGAAACCGCGTCTTAAGATTACGCGCAAGCTTCGCGAGTGTGTCGTGTGTGCTCCCGAACATGAAAATCGACAGGCCATTGTCACGAGCACGCGCGCAGACTTCAAGCATCAGATCAGGTCCATAAATCCGTTCTTGGAGACGGGTGCGATAGAGGATATTCAAGGCCCATCTCACAGGCTGACCATCCGGGGTTACGATATCCAGGCGGTTGATCCGTGTGCGCAATTCGGAATCGCTTACTGCGAGCATTATGCCGTGGACCGCAAGGGCAGAGATGCTCAATCCCGTGCGCTCATGGGCTGCGCGGATTGCTTTGTCGACGACAGTGTCCATGTTATGTGCGGACACCGCTACTCCCAGAACGCTGTATCGGTCGTTTACGGTTTTTCCCTCGTCCATCGTTCTGCGTTTTCCTCGAAGATCTCTCTCAGAATCGCCGGTACATCGTAGCGCGGTTCCCAACGCGGGAAGTCGCCCTGAAACGGGCTCAAATCACTGATCCACCACTTGAAGTCGCCGACCCGATTGCGTTCATCATACGACCAGTTCAGGGGCTTTCCGACGATGTCTTCGCACAGAGTAATGGCCTCGAGCATCGAGCAATTGCTAAACCGCCCGCCTCCGATATTGTAAACCGCGCCGGATCGGGGTGCGCGAGTAACCAATTCGATGGCGCTCACGAGGTCCGCACTGTGCATGTTGTCGCGAACCTGCTTGCCTTTGTATCCGAACACGGTATAGGGGCGTTCGGTTACGGCGCACTTCATCAAGTACGCGAGAAATCCATGCAGGCGGGTGCCTGAATGACCGGGGCCTGTGATACACCCGCCGCGGAGGCAGACCGTGGTCATACCGAAATAGCGTCCGTACTCCTGCACCAGCAAATCCGCCGCCGCTTTGGACACACCGAATAGAGAGTGCGTGCTTTGGTCGATGCTCATATTCGCCGGGATCCCGCGGTGGTATGGGTGTCCGGCGGGCAGCTCGAAACGTTCTTCGAGTTCTATTAAAGAAAGGTTATTGGGGTGGTCGCCATAGACTTTGTTAGTGGAGAGGAAGACGAACGCAGCGGAGGGAGCGTGGCGCCGCGCCGCTTCCAGCAAATTGAGTGTCCCGTTGGCATTGACGGTGAAGTCAGTCTCTGGTTGTCCCGCTGCCCAGTCGTGAGACGGTTGGGCCGCAGCATGGATAATCACCGAGATTCCCGTCGTCGCGCGGGTGAAGATGGCATTAATACTTTCTGCAGATCGTATATCTGTATCGAAGTGTCGGTACCGTGACAAACGCTCCTGGAGTCGTTTCTTCATCCATAAGGTGGACGCGTCGGAACCGAAGAATTGTGCTCGCATGTCATTGTCGATTCCCCACACGTCATAGCCTAGCTCGTGGAGGTGTATCGCCGTCTCCGAACCGATCAGCCCCGAGGCCCCAGTGACTATAGCCAGACCCACATCAACACCAGGAATTTGTTAGCACATGTATCGATTCGTAAAGTGCATTCTCTCGCTACGCCCGCAGGTTGGCGTAAATTTGGAACCAAAGTTACACTGTTGGCGGAACCATACGACATTGGTGACAATATGGCGAGTGGACACGTAGAACTCCCTGTTCAATCGTACCTGTGAGGCCGTGTGCTTGACAGTGTCCTTTAGGCGGACTGTATCGTTCATTCCAGATAACGATGGCCTGACTTAAAGCTGGTGATTGTAAATTGCAGAGACAATCTAGTTTTCAAATTATTACTAAACGTGTTTCGGATATCATCCTGGGCTCATTGCTGCTAGCTGCCTCAATGCCTATATCCGCCCTGGTAGCAGTTTGCATAAGGCTCGATGGGCCAGGACCTTTGCTCTTTCGCCAGTGTCGAGTTGGTTGTAATGGACGTCTTTTTACGATCTACAAATTCCGGTCTATGGTGGCTCAAACGACCTCTGAGTCGCAGTTGCACGAAACCGGCGGTAAGTCTCTTGTGACTCGTATCGGGAGACTTCTCAGAAGCACATTCATTGATGAGTTGCCACAACTCATAAACGTTCTAAAGGGCGATATGAGCCTGGTTGGTCCGCGGCCTGAGATGCCCCATATCGTTCAGCACTACACTCCTCTACAGCGTCGTCGATTACAGGTCAAGCCTGGTATAACCGGTCTCTGGCAACTTTCCGTTTGTCGCGACTCGCCTATCCACCACAACGTCAAATATGACCTGTACTACGTCCGCCATGGTTCGCTTCGACTCGATCTCCAGATCATGGTGGCGACGTCGCTGTTCATGATTGATATTCCCAGGATCCGAAACGAGTATCGGAGCTACTTGGTGCTCCCGTACAAAACAGGGCGTGTCGGTCGTTTCCGGACCAGGAAGCTCGCACAATGGTTCGTCCCGGCACCGCCGGTGATGCATCGTGTCAGCAGGTACTTGGGCGGGAACAACACCACTGAGGCGCACAGCGACCGACACGTCGCCGGCATGCCTACCGTTTCCAAAGACACGCTCATCAGCGTTGTTGTTCCGACGTACAATCGCGCCCCCTGGCTAGGCGAGGCCCTTCAGTCACTGATCGGGCAGCGGACTGACGGCGAGTTCTCCTTCGAAATCAACGTCGTTGACAACGCTTCGACCGACGAGACCCGGTCGGTCGTCGAGCGGATTGCTGCAAATTCGCCAATTCGAATTAACTATTGCTACCAGGAAGAACCGGGAGATGCACCGACACGCAATATGGGGATTGCTAAGTCGAACGCTCAGTGGCTGGCTTTCTTCGACGACGATCAAGTTGCCGAACCGAACTGGCTGCAGGAACTGCTGTCGGTGGCGCGGGAGACCGGAGCGGGCATTATCGGTGGCGCCGTGCATCTTGATCTCGATGACGAACAACTCGCGGAACTCGGTCCGATTTGCCGCCGTGCGCTGCGGGAGAACCAGCCGTACCATACCTGCCATCCCTATAAGCGCAATCATCTGCCTGGAACCGGGAACGCTTTGGTTGCCCGTTCAATTTTCAAGGCGATCGGCATGTTCGACGAGACCAAAGCCACCGGCGGCTCTGATCATGTTTTCTTTTCCAAGGCCCGCGACCGCGGCTATGCTCTCTGGTATACGCCGCAAGCGATCATCCGACATCGCGTGTTGCCTGGAAGACTTACTCCCGAGTACTTGCGCTGGGACGCAATCGCAGGTGGCGCCGAGCACGCTTACTCCTTGGGCTATCAAAGAGGAGGTTCGGCAGCATTGCTAGTGCTTTGCGGCGCGCGCGTGGTCCAGGCCTTGGTTGTCCATCTCCCCCTGTTGGCGTGGGCGTGGTTGCGTCGCGATCGCGGTGGAGTTCTCGGTCGCCGGACTTTGCTTTGGCGTACCGAAGGCTATGTGCGCCGAACTCTGGCAATCCTGACTCCTAAATGGTTCTCTCAGCCGCGTTTCTTCGCAACTTTAGAATTTCGAAACGGTCGGTCGTTCTCCAGGTAGTTCGTGAAACTGCTGCAGGTCTACAACCAGTATCGAAGTCCGTTTAACGGCGAAGAAGCGGTCGTCGAGCAAACAGCGCGACTGATAGAGAGTTACGGCGGCAAAGCTCGACTGTTGATGCGCTCCAGTCGCGACATCGGCACAGTCCTCAGCAACAAGCTCAGCGCATTTTGTAGTGGGATCTACAGCTGGACGGCGCTTAAGGAGATGGAGCGCATGTTGCGCGACGATCGACCCGACGTCGTTCACGTACACAATCTCTATCCGTTGTTATCGCCTTCAGTGCTAGTAGCCTGCCGTAGGGCTGGTGTACCGGTAGTAGTCAGCGTACACAATCATCAGTTCACGTGCCCGACGTCGAATCATCTCTACAGAGGCGAGATTTGCGAACGCTGTCTCGGTGGGGGCGAGTACAACTGTGTGTTGCGAAATTGCCGCGATAATATCCTCGAAAGTCTAGCCTATGCCACACGGAGCGCTGTCGCACGGCGCTTGCGGTTCTTTCACGACAACGTAACGTTATTTATCGCCCTTTGCCATTCTGCCAAAGAGCGGCTCGTCCGTGCAGGATATAAAGCGGATCGCATTGTTGTGCTGCCGAACATGGTGTCGCTGGCCGACGCGCCAGTTGATCCCGCGACCGGCCGATACGCCCTGTTTGCCGGTCGGCTCAGTCCGGAGAAGGGCGTCAGTAACCTGCTGGCGGCGGCGCGAAGAGCGCCGGAACTTCGGTTGCGCGTGGCCGGGGACGGGCCCATGTTCGATCAGTTACAGTCAGAGCTCCCTACAAATACAACGCTGCTCGGACAACTGGCCGCCACAGAGATGACAGAATTGTATCGCGAAGCCAGATTTTTCGTTCTGCCCAGCACCACATACGAAATGTGCCCGCTGGTGATCTTGGAAGCAATGAGTCACGGTTTGCCTGTCATCGTTTCGCGCAGTGGCGGCCAAGGCGAGCTCGTCAGAGACGGGATTACGGGGTTGTTGTTCGAGCCAGGTTCCACCGGTGACTTGCACCGTCAGATGAAGCGGCTCTGGAGAGACCCCCGGCTGTGCCGGCAAATGGGCCACGCCGGCTACGAGATCGTGCGAAGCAACCACACAGGACACGTCTATTACCAGAGACTCATTGAAATTTATAACCGCGCGATTGCACAGACGACGACACGGTTGGGCCACGTGAGTTTGTGATCGGGAGCCGGAACCGCCGCCACAGCTATCGAATCTGCTTGCACGGCGACTATTAGGACTCCCGTGGCGTTGCTGATTTTTCAGCCGGGCGCCTCAACGGTGCCATAAGCGTTAGTCACCCAGTCTAAACGGGTGATCACGTCGCGAGTATCGTTTGATCGTAGTGTTGGTGTTTGCTCTCCTCACCTGCGTATGTGCGCGGAACGATTTCCGCTTGTTACATGTGGAAGCTAAGGACCAGAAACGTGAACGCCTCATACGTGGGTTGAATCAACGTGCTCTCTACCAATCCCCACAGGGCATAAGTGGCGAAGATAACGATGACCAGGTTGAAGTCGGCTTGGGGAAGTCGCGCCCCGGCAATGACTGCGTTGACCAGAATCAACAGGAAAAACACTAACCCGATAAAACCGACGTTTAACATCAAATCGAAGTAGAGAGAGTGCGCGGAGGCGGGACGCCAATCCGCCGCGGCACAACTTCTACTTTTGTCCCAAAAGCTACCGAAGCCATGGCCGATAATCGGACGCTCCAACAGGTACGGTCTTAAGTAGTTCCATAGCGCCACTCTGCCCTCCAGATGTTTCATTTGGTCTAGTGACCGACCCATGTTGACAAACGACCCCACAGTTTCGACACGGGTTGAACGCTTGGGGGAATTCGATGGCGCAGATGGCTTAAGATATATTGTCAAAACACCTAAGACGACGACCGCAAGCAGGGTCCAAATCCAACTTGAAATTGCGATGACCGAAGGATTAACCAATATCCAGATAAGGCCTATAAACAGGTAAACGTAGATGGTGGTACGGGATCGGGTCAAGGCCAGCAACAACAAGACAATCGCGAGTACCGGAAACGAAAACAAAGGGCTAACCCTACCGATACTGTCCAGATAAATAATACCAAGAGTGACTATGACGATGTAATGGGCGATCGCATTGGGCTTCGAGGCTCCGGCAAAGCGGCCACGGGAATTAAACAGACTCTTGTTGTACACACACACCATTAGCCCTGCGACAATGTAGGCTAAACCACATGCGACGAAAAGTGAGACCAACTCGGCAAGGGACAGGAGTGAAGCAACAACTAGTGCGACTGCGCTCAAGATCCACCACTGGACGATCCGCCGAGCGGATAGATACTTTCTACTCGCCCAAAACCAAGACATGGTGGCCCATAGAAGAAACAGCATTGTGGATTTTACCACTGTGCTCGAGATGTAACGCATAGGCTCCGCAAAGAGGGCGATGGTAATTACCAAGAGCAGGCCATATCCCAAGAATCCTCGCCAGCCGGTCAAGAATAGAACGTCGCTTAGCCCCTCCCGAGACCAGTCTAGGCGGCGAGTTTCGAGGACCAAGAATGCGAGAGATATTGATGACGCAAGAATCAGCCACACTTGCCTGACTTCGTGACCAAGAATATGGAAGGTTGCATCAAAATCGATCATCTGTATTTCTGAGAATGCGTTTTCTTGAGGAGACCGAGGGTACAATAGCCTTCCTGCTTTGCGACTAACGAATGAACTTTTTATGAAGCGCGACCAATTCGTGTTACAAGGTTTGTTTCACAATCAACCATGGGGCCAACGAAAATTATGCGTCAGCAGCGCATCGCTAGTGGCCTAATGTTACCTGTAATCCAACGTGAATCCCATCGCTGGGCGGCGCTGTCCGGCCGCCCGAGTAACATGTAGGCCAATGGACCTGAACCGGCTTGATGTTGTCGTAATAAGTCTTAGAAGGAGCATCGAGCGCCGCAGAGCCGTTAAAAGGCAACTGAAGGAGGCGGGACTGAGTTTTCGATTCTTTGATGCGTTCGACAATAACCAGATTGATTATCAGGCCCTGGTGGACAACAAACGACTGGCGGCGCCGGATCAACACATGGCCAGAGATCACTACACCAAGGGCGAGATCGGCTGCTATCTGTCCCATGCGGAGATATGGGCCCAGATCATTGCTGATTCGGTGCCGGCAACCTTAGTCTTCGAAGACGACGCGTTGATCCCTCGAGACCTTTTGACGACCCTGGGCAGTGCGATCGAATCACTGCCCGGCAATGTGGAACTTGTGTATCTAGGCGGATTCCATAATGACGCGGAAATGCTGGCTCGGGTGCCAACCGATGTCAATGGTATCGCACCCATTGGTGCCGCGGGACCGGAATTGTGGGGCTCTCACGGGTATCTTGTTTCCGAAGATGGAGCAGCGAAGCTGTTAAGGGAGGCTTTTCCCATTCGCTGCCCAGTCGACATTTACATGATGTGGCACAAGGCAATTGCCGGCGAGATCAACTGCCGTGCCTTTGTTCCAGAAATCGTCCGCCAGGATCGCAGCCTCCTTAGCAACATGGAATCTACAGATAGGGGACGACACCATAAAATCGAAGGATCAGAACATCAGATCGTGATCCGAGACGGCAAAGTATTGGCCGTGTGATCAACAGTCGACCCTCCATATGTTTGATTCCGATACCAAGGCGAGCGCAGACGATTCGGTGACGTCCCTTATACCGCGGCTGCACCAAGGCGGCGAAATTATGGTCAATCAACCTGATTACGTTCGATAATTCGATCCAAGGCGAAAAGTACAGTTTGTATTTCGGCGATCGCCTATCCCGGCCCTGGCTCAATGTCGAACGCCAGTACTTGCGCTTTACTCAACCCATAGCTCGCTATGGATTTCGTTCCAGCGCGGCGTCCAGTCGCCCGATCTCTTCGCCAGCTTCCGGGATCCTTGGTGCATTATGGAGGCTAGCTCGGTACTGCCTTCATCAGGTCGCGTCACTACTCACTGCCGCACGTAAGCAGTGAAGTTCCGGAATGGAAAGTGTTCAGCGGCCTTAGTCCGACATGCGTATGGTGTCTAGTTCT
>CALZGZ010000260.1 GCA_945787105.1 uncultured Gammaproteobacteria bacterium | reverse complement strand
TCTGCCCAACCACCTCCCGGGCCGCATCCTCCGGTTCCATTCCTTCCTGAATGCGCACCAGCATCCCATCCACGACCACGATGGCGTTGTCGACCAGCATGCCCAGGGCGATGATCAGGGCCCCGAGGGAAATCCGCTCCAGCGCGATGTCCCACGGCCCCATGAAAATGAAGCTCCCCGAGATCGTCAGCGCAAGAATGAAGCCGATTAAGAGACCGCTGCGCAAACCCATGAACACCAGCAACACCACCACTACGATCACCACCGCCTGCATCAAGCTGGTCAAAAAACCATTGATCGCCAGGGTGACCGCCGTGGACTGGACGGACACGACACCGAATTCGATGCCCAGCGGCGTGCGCGGCAGCAACTCCTTGATGCGTTGCCCCACCGCCTCGCCCATGCGCACCACATTCCCGCCGCTCACGGTGGAGATGCCAAACCCAATGGCGGCGCGGCCGTCATAGCGGAGTACCCGGTCGGGCGGCTCGACATACCCACGCCGGACCTTGGCGATGTCGCGCAGGTAAATCTGTTGATCGGAGCTATGACCGGTGATGAGCAGGTCCTCGATCGCCTCCACCGACGCGAAGGTCCCGGTGGGATCGATGGCGATGTACTCGGGACCCACCTTGACCCGTCCCGAATCCGCGGCGATATTCCGGTCCTGGAGCGACTGAGTGATCTGGTGAGGAAGAATGCCGAGCTGCGACATGCGGTCGCGGTCGGGCTCAACATAAACCGCCTCGGTGCGATCCGCCCAGAAATCGATCTTGGCCACGTCACGCACCAGCAGCAGTTCGCGGCGTAGCAGTTTGGCATACTCCCGGAGCTCGGCGTAGCTGTATTCGGGGCCATAGATGGCGAAGAACACGCCGTACACATCCCCGAAATCGTCCTGCACGATGGACGGTCCCGCCCCCGGCGGCAATTGTCCCTGCACGTCGTTGACCTTGCGGCGCAGCTCATCCCACACCTGGGGTAGAGAGCTCTTATCGTATTGATCCTTGATCCTGACGGTGACGGTCGACAGGCCGCGATCCGACTTGGATTCCACCTCCTTGAGCTGGCCGAGCTGCTGCACCGCTGTTTCGATCTTGTCGCTCACCTCCTCCTCCACCTCGGCGGCGCTGGCGCCCGGATACGGGGTGATCACCAGGGCTTCTTTGATGGTGAATTCCGGGTCCTCGAGCCACGACAGCCGGTCGAAGGCGGCGATGCCGCCGACCAACAACAACGCGGTGAGAACCAGGGTGGTGGTGCGATTGCGAATCGCGAAATCAGCGATGTTCACGGCTCAATGATCCCGTTGCCAGGCCGCTTTTGCGGCGCTAGGAGCCTGTCCGAGTATTCTGACCGTAGCGAGAAAGTGGGACAGCGAGAGCAGTTGGTCGAAGATTCGAGGAGAATAGCGGGCTATTTGACGAGAAGCTTCGGTCAAGTGGGCCGTTGTCCCGCTTTCGCAGTAGGTGCACGAATACTTGGAAAGGCTCCTAGTCATAGCGGCGCACCTGCACGCCGTCGCGGAGCTGACCGACGCCGGAGACCGCGACCTGGTCGCCGGTCGACAGCCCTCCCAGGATCTGTACTTCGTCGCCGGTCAGTTTGCCCAACTCAACCGGCGTGGCACGCACCTTCATGGTCGCCTTGTCGATCAACCACACGTGCGGCTTGTTGTCGGCGTCGGCGAACGTCGCTTGCGACGGCAGCCGCGTACCTGCTACGCCTTGCACGTTGTAGACCACCCGCGCGGTCATGCCCGGCAGGATCGAGGCATCATCGGGGGGGTCGAACGACAGGCGCACCTGGAAGGTACGGGTCACCGGGTCGGCGCGGGTGGCGAATTCCTTGACTCTGGCTGGAAAACTGCGACCGGGCAGCGAGGAGATCTCCACCCGCGGTTGGGCACGTTGCGTCAACTCCTCCGCGGTCCGGTTTACGTCGCCGCCAGCGAAATCCCGCTCCGGCACACCCACCTCGATCTCGAGGAGCGAGATATCCTGGAACACGACCACCGGCTCCTTGGCCTGGACGTTCTGGTAATCCTCGACCAGGCGGCGCGCGACCAATCCATCAAAGGGTGCGCGCAGCACGGTGTCTTCCACCGCCTTTTCTGCCTTGCGCAGATCGGCTTCGGCCACGTCGACCGCCTTGCGATCAGCGTCGATCTTGCTGGTGGAAATTGCCCCCGGATCCTCCTTGAAGATCCGCTCACTGCGCTGCAGGTCCGCTTGGGCCTTGCGGTAACCGGCCTTGGCCTGATCGAAGCTGGCCTGATAGTCGCGATCGTCCAGACGCGCCAGGACCTCGCCCTGCTTGACCCGTTGGCCCTCTTTGACGCGGAACTCGATGATCCGGCCCGCGACCTCGAATCCCATGTCGGCGTGCTGCACGGCGCGCACGGTGCCCGGCAGCTCCCGGGTCCCGGTGGCGCCGGCGTCGCCAATGGTCACGATCTTCACCGGACGCACCACCGGCGCGGATTCCACCGGTTCTTGTCCGCACCCAGAAATCAACACCAACGTACACAGGCTCGCGAACAAAAAATAGGTGCGACGCGCCGCCACGTGTCGTTGAGGGTGCGAAGTATTCGTTGCGTCCATCGTCGCTTGACGTATGTATGGTTTGCGCAATGTTGTCATCAGCTTTTGCATGAATTGTGATCACCAATCGGGACTTGTTGGCAGTTCGCCCCCGGGAGAGGTTTTCATTTCCAAATCGGGCGCCAACAAACCGCCCCAGTTGGTGCGCTGGCGCATCTGTTCTTTGGTTTGCTCGGGAAGTATTTGCTTGCCTTGACGGATTTGCCAACCGCCGCCCAACGCCTTGTACAACGCAACCAGGCTCTGCGCAATGTTACCACGTACCCCGGTGAGCTGATCCTGTTGCGCCACCAGGGTTTGCTGGGTGTTCAAGACCGTGGTGTAGTCGGTGGCGCCCTCGCGATATTGGGTGAGCGCCAGGTCCACCGAACGCTGCGCCGCCGTTTCGCTTTGCACGCGGAATACCACCTCTTCGCGTGCGCGTAGAAAAGCGGTCATGGAATCCTCCGCTTCCTGGGCCGCGCGTAGCACGGCGTTTTGGTAATTCACCAACAACTGCTGCAGGCGTGCGTCCTGGACGCGCACGTTGTTTTTGATGCGGCCATAATTGAACAGCGGCCAATTGAAGCTTGGGCCGCCGACGAAGAACAGGCTGTCGGAGTTGAACAGCTCGTCAAGCCCGCTTTGGCCGGTCTTGGTGCTATCGGTGCCGCTGCTCGCCGCCACCCCGATGGAGCCAAACAGCGAGAAACTGGGATACAAATCGGCCTTGGCCACACCGATCAGGGCGCTTTGCGCCGCGGCCTGCAATTCTGCGCGGCGCACGTCCGGGCGCCGCCGCAACAGATCGGCGGGAATCCCCACCGCCACCGACTCCGGCGCCGAAGGGATGGCGCCCTGCCCGCCGAGCAGGCCCTGCAGATCGCCCGGTGGCAAACCGAGCAGGATACCCAACGCGTTCCTGGACTGACGCAACCCGGCTTCGAGCCGTGGTATCGAAGCCTGGGTATTGAACAGCAGCGTCTTCGCCTGCTGGACGTCCAGTTCGGTGGTCGCGCCGTTGCGAAACCGCACATCGGCGATCTCCATGCTGCGCTGTTGGATCGCGACGTTCGCGCGGGCGAGCCGCAACCGCTCTTCGAAGGTGCGAATTAACACGTAGGTGTTCGCGACATCCGCCGTCAGGCTCACCAGCACATCGTCGTAATCGGCGATTGAGCTGAAAAAATTCGCATCCGCGGATTCGATGCCGCGGCGGAACTTGCCCCAAAAATCCAACTCCCAGCCGACATCGAGCCCAACGTCGAAGTTGGTAAAGCTCAGATCCCCAAACCCGGTGTTGGCCTGGTTTTCACTGGTGGTTTGGTAGATCACCCCGCCACTCGCCTGCTGCTGTTGCGGATACAGGTTCCCCACTGCGATGCCGAGTTGCGCGCGCGCCTCCAGGATACGAATCGCGGTGATACGCAAGCTGAGATTCTGCAGATAGGCGGTGTTTATCAACTCACTCAAGATCGGGTCACCGAACACCGACCACCATTCGCCGTGATCAACGGTCTCGGTCTTCAGCTCGGGGGCATCGATGTCCTGCCAGCGCTCGGCAACCGGTGCCTCGGGTTTTTGAAAATCGGGGCCGAGGGTGGTACAGGCTGCGGTCAGCACACTCAAACTCAATACCGCGGCCGCCAACGCCGGTCGCAGGTGACGTACGGATGCTAGATGTACCGTATGGCTATGGCCGCGTGGTGAGTGGTTTCGTAATTGATCGCCTTCGTTGGCGTGGCTGCCATGTGTCATTTTTTGTTTTGCGGCGCTGTGTCGAAGTCTACAGCGTGGTTATTATACTCAAATGTACCCAATTTTTCACAGACCTTTGTAACGAACAAAGATATGCCACGTCACCGTAATGCGAATGTATATATTCTGGGTAGACTGCGCGCTATGCGCACACTAAGGAATATCATCTCGGGTTGTTCGATCCTGAATATCCACAGATCAGCGTATTTCGCCCGTCCGACATAGGAAACACCGAGTTTCAAACCTCCGTGAACTCAAATGTGTCAAACTCAAAGATCGGTGGACCACTACAGATTTTTCTCGCAACACTGTTCACTATCTTTAATCTTCTAAAACTACATGAGAGAGCCAACCATAAATGAATGGAAAACAACTCAATCAATAAGGCAGACCTGATGTATACACCGTTTCGTTCCATGTTGGTGAGCGTTCTTACACAACGCGACTGCGCCCGAAATTCACTTCTCTGCATCATGGCCACGATTCTTTTGGCCGCGTCTCTGGGATGCCCTGGAACGGTTTCTGCCCAGCAGTCATCCCAAGCAACCGGGACACCTGAGACCGGTGACACGCGGGTCGACAGGTGGCATGCAAAAGCCTCGGGGTGGTTTCAAGGGACTGCGGGTCGCGTCGACCGGTTTTTCGTGGACGATGAATACGCCACACACGAAGACAACCAAAGCCGGTTGCGACTGCGCCTTAATACCGATTACGTTGAAAATGGCGGTTGGGATGTGGGCGGAAACATAAAACTCCATCTCGTGCTGCCCGGACTGGATAATCGCATGCGACTGGTCATAAACGACGCGGATGACAACGACACCACCACGTCGCAAACAGCAGCCTCGGGTGACGACTCGGATATAGCACTCAGATGGCTCGGAATCAGGACGGACCGGGTTGGCCTGAGCTTTGATCTGGGCGTTCGTATCAAAGACAGCAACCTGGCCGGATTCGGACGCATCAACGCCGCCGTCAGGTATCCCCTCGGGGGCAAGTGGACCGGAGCAACGTCGAATCGTATCTATGCTTATTCTGACACCGGTTTTCGCAATGATTTTCGGCAGTATTTCGATCGCCAGATCAGCGATAAACTGCTGTTCCGGTCCAGAACCCGGATCCAGTATTTTGAGGAAAACGACTACAACCCGACCTCCGAGCAGAAGTTCACGCTTTTTTACACCCTCAACGACCGCCACGCCCTGGCCTATGAAGCGCTGTTCGAGCGCTACGCTGCTGAAGATTCGCTGTTCGACGACGACGAGATTACGGTTCCGCTGCGGGACAACTACAAAGGTTATCAGTTAAGAGTACGTTACCGGACTAACGTGTGGCGCAAATGGTTATTCCTCGAATTCTGGCCCATCGCCAGCTGGCCCGAAGAACGCGATTACGACCTTACTCTGGGGGCGCGGCTACGGGTGGAAATCAACTTCGGCCAGACACCAACGAGCGCGGCAAAGATCGACGAATAAGCGCCTGCAATGGAAAAACGACATCCAGGCAGCGGTGGATAACGCCATACGGATGAAGGTTGTGCAAAAATAGAGTCTGCGTCGCGATAACCAGTTGAGTTCATAGTTGTCAGTCCGAGTGTAGCGAGGAATCTCACTGTCTTGGATGCTGGTGACTGTCTTTCATACGGCAAGATCTCCTCCTTCAGCTACGCTCAGGGCAGGCTATTTCCGTTGTCATCCTGAAGCCGCGTGCGGCTGCTCGTGCTGCGCGAAGTTCCCCTGCTGTGCTTGTGCTGTGCGGAGTCGCAGTGCGGGGGCAAGGCGGGGACAAGCGCAGGAAAGGATCTCACCGTATTCGAGTGTGGCAACGAATTCACGTGGGTGAGATCCTTCGGCGCGCTGCACCTCAGGATGACAGAAAAGAAAGGCACCTCAGGATGACAGAAAAGAAAGGCACCTCAGTATGACACCTCCATGTTATGCATTGGCGATAACTGCGCTTGCTAGAAACGTTTTTGCGCGATGTGAATCCCGACCAACCGCGCCACCAGAACGGCGAGATAGACCTGCCCGATGATCGCTTCCAAATACGCCAACACTCCGGCTTGATGCGACTGCGGTGTGATGTCGCCGTAACCCAATGTGGTCAGGGTGACAAAGCTGAAGTAATTGAAATGCCGAACCACTTCCTGCGGGTTGGTGAGTTCTGACTCGATCACGGCAAAAGATCCGGGCGCCAATTTAAAAAGACATACATAGGCAAACCCAAAGGTCACACCGATCAGTAAATATACACTGATCGCTCCGTAGATGAGATCCGCATCCACGTGATCACTGGCAAGGAATATGTGCCGCATCAACGCTACAGCCACATAGCCGAAAAACGCTACCGCGAACATAGCGCTTAACGGGATCAGATCGTCAATGTCCAGTAATATACTCGACCAACGCGTCAACAGAAAAAGCACCGCGAGACTGGCGGTCACTGCCAGACGACGCCGGTCGGTAATGCTTGGCAGCACGCCGCCCACTAACGCGATCAGCAGGAACATCTCCAATAGGATCGTCAATCGCACCACGTCGCCGATAACCGGATAAACCACGGCGTAGGCCATTTGTGTTAGTAACAAGTACAAATAGACATGCCGCGGTTGTTCGCTCACAACCCCAGTCGTCTCATCGTGGGTCATCGATGCCCTCTAAAAGTCCTCGATCCCCATTGGTTCCACCCATGCCGCCATGTACTCCGAAATACTCGCCGTGCCGAAATGACGCGCTGACTGAAGCTAGCCCGCTCGCTTCGCGGCGCACACCGACACGCGTCGAGTCGTTACTGAATCCTGGTGATCCCCCATTCATTCATCACGCGGCACTCTGCCTGTCTATCCCGCCGTTGCCGATCGGCTGGTCTCCAGCAATATACAAGCCTCCTGTTGCTCATAGAAAACCAAACCCCTTCGCTGTCGCCGGCCATGTGCGTGACAACCGGTGCGTCGTCGGTGTGCGACGCCGCCCACGGATTCTGATAGAAAAGCAGCGCCACCAATAGTAGATTGAGAAACAGTAGAACCGAAAGGGCAATTTTGTTTACATGAGTCATGTTCATGTCTCCTGGCGGTGTGAATGCACCAGACCACATTACCATAGAATCAGCAATTGTCCCCTTGGCCCAGGCTCTTCAGGTATTTCTGGCTGCCACAATCAAGCCATCTGACATGGGCAACTCAGACCCAGCCTAGGCCACGCCGGCCGGTGGGTGATCAGTCCTTGCACCCTGGCCGGGCTACTTGAGCGCCAGGGTGCGCTGGCGTATTCCCAACTGGTCAGTGGACTTAGATAAATCCAAAACAAAAGCGCCGCCATGGCCGCCCTCTCCCTCTCCACCACAAAACGGACTCACCCCATTGGGGGTCAAACCGGCGTTTTCGCGGCAACGTTGCGGGCAACGGCCTAGGGGACGCTGTCACTA
>CALZGZ010000259.1 GCA_945787105.1 uncultured Gammaproteobacteria bacterium | reverse complement strand
CAGGGCAAGCGTGATGCAGCCTTGGTGTGGTTGAGCGAACAGGAAGCTGCAGGTATCGATATTGTTACCAATGGAGAGCAATTCCGAGAGCACTTTGTTCATGGATTTCTCAAACATGTGGAAGGGATAGATTGGAACAAAATGACCACCATGGGGATTCGAGATGATCGATATGACGCTGACGTACCCACGGTAACTGGTCCGATAAAACGAAAAGGCAAGGTACATAGTGAGGAAGTTCGCTTTACGCGTGCCCACACTACAAAAAGTTTGAAATTTACTTTGCCTGGGCCAATGACAATCTGTGACACCATCGCAGATGAACATTATGGCCGACGTGCTGATATGGCTATGGTCTTTGCTGAGATCCTTAATGAGGAAGCAACGGAACTGGCGGCCCTTGGGGTGGATTTGATCCAGTTTGATGAGCCCGCATTCAATGTTTTTCTTGATGATGTGATTGAATGGGGCATTGAAGCGTTACATCGGGCAATCGAGGGATTGCCTTGTAAGACAGCAGTCCACATTTGCTATGGATACGGTATCGAGGAAAATATTCAGTGGAAAGAAACTCTTGGCAGTGAGTGGCGCCAATATGAGCAGTTTTTTCCGGCCCTGAACAACAGCAAGATCGGTCAGGTATCCTTGGAGTGTGCGAACTCCAAAGTACCGATGTCGTTAATCGGGTTGCTTAAAGACAAAGTAGTCATGGTGGGGGCAATCGATGTGGCCGGTTATGAAGCGGAAACCCCGGAGAAAGTAGCCTCAACAATCATCGAAGCCACAAACTACCTCCCAAAGGAACAAATCCGGCCGTGCACCAACTGCGGCATGGCGCCCCTGCCAAGAGACCTTGCCCTACATAAACTCCAGGCACTCGGTGCCGGCGCGAAACTAGCAGCTAAGCAATAACAGAACAGCCCGACTCATTGCTATAGATCGCGTACTAGACCCGGCGCACGGCGCAGTTCATCGGCGGTGAGCGCCTTTGCGAACACCACAATGCCCACGTCAAACTCATGAGCACGGCTTGTCTGGGACGACCAGTTTGCCAACACGAATGTCTGGCTATGATCTCTTTTCAGACACAAACTACTGTCGCCATTTGTACGATCTGCCCTAAACTGCACAGATAACCTGTCGAATTAAATTCGGGTTTTTGCAGATATAAAAATAGGGACGACACCCGTGGTACTCGGTTATGGTGCACCGGAACGAATAGATGCAGTGTTACTTATCTGGTCTGTGGTAATCGTTGAGCGATGGCCGGCAGCGAGCTAAAACAAGTAAACGCGCGACTCGATCGGTGGCTGTGGGCTGCGAGGTTCTTTAAAACCCGGCAACTCGCGTCGGAAGCCGTGAAAGGTGGCAAGGTCCGTGTCAACGGCGGCCGCGCCAAACCGGCAAGAACGGTGGCCATTGGCGATGAGCTTGAGATTCGACGCGGTGCGTATACCTGGGCAGTGCGTATCGATGCCCTGTCTGAGAAAAGAGGATCGGCGACACAAGCAGCGGGCCTGTATACCGAAACCGAGGCCAGTGCCATCGAGCGCGAGCGCATCGCCGGCGAGCAGCGCACACTGGCAGCGCAGATCATCTACGACCGGGAACAGCCCTCGTCCCGGGATCGGCGGGCGATGCGAAAAAGAAAACGCCGACAGTAAACCGTTAACACTGTGTTTCTCGCTTCATGGTATGTACACCGCGCCCTGCGCCGGCGTGCTGGCCATATCGACATACGCCAAGCCAGTAAACCGTGTTGCCCGGCGAAAAACCTTGTTACAAATTGATACGAACCGTTACCGATTAGCAAAGAACACCGTGCGCGAAGGGGTTAGGATTTACCCACGATATCACCCAACACAGGAGAATACTGCATGAACAAATCAACCAAGATTGCAATCTCGGGCATCCTGGGCGCCGCGCTTCTAGGGGGCGCCGCCGTGGCGCACAATCGGGGAGGTAGTCCGATGGGCGCCGGTTACGATGGCGGTGGGCACCACGGTGGTTACTTTGGTGGACACCCTGGCAGCCACTTCATCGAGCGTCTCAGCGATCAGCTGGATCTGACGACGGAGCAGGAAACACAACTCGACGCCGCAATGGACAAGATGCGCGATCTGCGCCGTGAAACCAGACGGCAGCGGCGTGATACGAGAAACGACATGTTGGCGCTGCTCGAATCCCCGAATCTGGATCAAAAAACGGCGCTGGAGCTCGTGACCAGCAAGGTTCGGATCATGGAACAGCGTGCCCCCGAGGTTATCGCCGCCGTTGCATCATTCACGGATAGCTTGACGCCGGAACAAAAGCAGCAAGTTAGAGCGTGGTTTGCGCAGCGGATGGCGTCACGCGGACCCCACCGGTAGCGTTAGTCACCGGTCCCCAAATGCAAGACAGTCCACCGGCCATGGCCGGTGGACTGCGTCAAGCGACGGATTTGCTGATGGTCATACATTGGTCGCCCGGCTCAGCGCTATACGGTTCTGTTACACTCGTGTGAACTGTCTTTGAATGTCTCAACATCTGTTTTGCAAGTTCTCGAGTCACCGTCGCGATTTTGCTGAACCCCGTTAATGGCCAAGATACTACTCATAGATGACGACGCGAGACTGGCCGAACCGTTGCGGCAGTATTTTTTTAAGTTTGGTCTGGAGCTCGTCAATGAACTGCATCCCACCGATGGCATGAAACGTCTCGAGGTGGGCGATATCGACCTTGTCATATTGGATGTCATGTTGCCGGATCTAGATGGCTTTGAGGTGTGCAAGCAGATCAGAAGAACCAGCGATATCCCCATCGTCATGCTCACTGCGCGGGGAGATGTGATGGACCGCGTGGTAGGTCTGGAGATCGGCGCGGATGATTACCTGCCCAAACCCTTCGAGCCCCGGGAACTGGTTGCGCGAGTGCAAAACGTGCTCAAACGTATCGGCACCCGTTATAACTCGGGTACACGGCTACGGTATGGTGAACTCGAGATCGACATCGAACAACAGCGGGTGTCAGTTAATGACCGTCTGATCAATCTTACGACAATGGAATATCGGCTGCTCGCGTTGCTCGCCCAGTCCCCCGGAAAGAACTTCACCCGCGATGACATCTTGAATGCATTGAAAGGTGTCGATACCGAAATATACTCGCGCTCGGTGGATATCCTGGTGAGCAGGCTCCGCCACAAGCTGAAACCCGTGGATTTCATCAAGACCGTGTGGGGCTCGGGCTATACCTTCATTGGTCCGACAAATTGAGGAACTGGTTCACCAAGCTGCGCTACTCTCTTGCCGCACGTCTGATGCTGTTGTTTCTGGCGGTCGGCATTGTCATATTGTTCATACTCAATATCACCATCGGCCTCGCGCTCAAGCATCAGTTCGACCGCAACTTACGGCCGCACCTCATTCAGTACCTGCACTACGTTCAACAGGAGATCGGCGATCCGCCGGATAAGGATCGCGCCAGACACTTGGCACAACGTGCCGGTATCGAAATCTATATCCGCGGCCCCGGTTTGGATTGGTCATCGGGCGAGGAAGCTTTGAATCCGGCAGATATCCGCTTTCGCCGGCCGCCACGCCGTCTACACCGAGGACCTCGACATCCGCCAAACCTGCGTCCGTTCGCGATCGGTGAATATCGCGACCGCCTGGTGTTGCGGACCCGCATCGGTCGGCACGTCGCCTACCTGTCGATACCAAAGCGATCCGGGGCCCAACATGCTGCAGCGGTAACGCTGACCGCCATGGGCGGGGTCCTGATCGCGCTTGTTGTGATGTACTGGTTGATTCGACGGTTGTTTCGTCCGGTGCAAACCATCAAGGAAACCGTACAGGGTTTCGGCGACGGTGACCTGAGTCGCAGAATTCACATCGATCGCAAAGACGAACTCGCTGATCTCGGACACAGCATCAACAACATGGCAGATGATATCCAACAGATGCTGGAAGCCAAACGCCAACTTCTGCTCGCAGTGAGCCACGAACTTCGTTCGCCGATCACTCGGGCTCGTGTCTCCACCGAGTTGCTGGATGACTCTAAACTAAAGCACAATTTGGTGAAGGATCTTACTGAGATGGAAACGTTGGTTGCGGAGATTCTCGAGACCGAGCGGCTCAATAGCCGTCACGCGGTGCTCAATCGCGCCCCAACCTCTGTGCATCAGATAGTGAGCGATGTCCTTAAGGACCATTTCACTGAACAACATATCCGCACCCAGCTACCCGACAACGACGTCTACGTTATGGTCGATGGGCCACGTATAAAACTGCTAATCATGAATATATTGTCTAATGCAGTACGGCATAGCGAGAACACCGAGCAATCGCCAGAGTTATCGATCCAGGCCAATGAAAAACGCATGCTCATCCAGGTACGAGATCATGGCCCGGGTATCAAGCCGCAAGACATGCCGCGTATCACCGAGCCCTTTTATCGCGCCGACTACTCGCGCCGCCGCCAAACCGGTGGTTATGGTCTCGGCTTATATCTATGCCGCTTAATTGCCGAGGCCCACGGTGGACATCTGTCGATTCGCAGTCAGCCGGAAGCAGGAACGACAGTCAGCGTGGAAATTCCGGTTTCGACGGAATCGACATAACCGACGTTGCCAACCTATTGCATCGAGGCGCTGACAACTTGTATAGCAAAATGGGGGGCGAATTCAGTGCCGACTTCATTTTTTAAAAGCTTCATTCCTGGGTGTCCAGTTCCACGGCCGCGGCCCGAAAGGCTACACGTAACTGTTCGTAGTCATGGGTTACCGGATGCTGCGTAAACTGCCCGGCTACACTGTCGGGGGGGCGAAACAAGATGCCGCGATCCGCCTCGTTGAGCATGGAAATATCATTGTACGAATCTCCGGCGGCAATAATCTTGAAATTCAGTTGATGTAACACCTTGACCACTTGGCGCTTTTGATCGATCTGGCGCAAGCGATATCCCTCGATGCGCC
Source organism: uncultured Gammaproteobacteria bacterium (assembly GCA_945787105.1). Classification (GTDB taxonomy): domain Bacteria; phylum Pseudomonadota; class Gammaproteobacteria; order Arenicellales; family JAANXG01; genus CALZGZ01. The sequence continues at coordinate 18,118 of CALZGZ010000259.1, read as the reverse complement.
CGCCATCATCGATCGTCAAGTAGTTACAAAATAGGGCCGGCCACTGCAACTGCCGCATGAGCGGCCCGGCGAATTGATAAAAGGTATCAGACAGGATAATGACTTGACTGCGTTCACGCAGCCAATTCAAGAATTCAACAGCCCCTGGCAGCGGTGTCATCCCGTTGATAACTTGTTCGATGTCCGCAAGGCGCAATCCATTCTTGCTAATTACTGATATACGATGCCGCATCAATTGGTCATAATCGGGTATGTCGCGGGTCGTCACCCGCAGCTCATCGATACCTGTGTGTTCGGCGACGCACAGCCATATTTCGGGGACCAACACCCCCTCGAGATCTAAACATGACAGGTACACGAACGTGGGGATCTGAACAGTATGTTTACAGGGAAGCCGGGCGCGACACCCTACTAATTTCCAGCATGCATTGCAACCGTCGTGTTGAGAGCTAATCTGAGGCCGTGGCACAATAGCGCAAATCGCCTCGGCGAAAAATAAGGGGAGACTTTATGACTATCCAAACCGGACGCCCTGTGACGATCTTTGTGTTCATCGCGGGGTTGGCGCTCGTTGGATGTACGGGATTAAAACGGGCACCCGACGATCGCGATCAATTGCTGTCGCAGGCAGAACAGGGCGACCAACAAGCGCAATATCAGCTCGCCAAATCCTACTGTTGCGGGCTAGGGATGCACACCAGCACCGGTAAATCTTTGTACTGGCATTGCCGCGCCGCCGTTCAAGGTTACGCGCCGGCACAATTCGAAATGGGTAACATCCTGTCTAACTTCTTCGATGACACGCACCGTACTACAAGCTTTGGGGCTACGGATTACGTCAGTGCCTATATGTGGTACACGGTTGCATCGATTAACGGGCACGAACAGGCCTTTGACGTCCGCCAAAGACTAGCGGAACAAATGTCCAGCGATGATGTGATTCGGGGGAAAAGGTGGGCAACACAGTGGAAACAAATCCACTGTGACAACTTGAAATGACGATGAAAGGTGTATTCCTGGATACGGACACGGTCGATCCGGGCGATTTGGATCTTACCGCCTTGAATGATTTTCCGATTTCCTGGGAGACCTACGGTACTACGTCACCAGAGCAAACGCTGTCACGGGTAAGACCGGCAAGCGTTGTGATCTCGAACAAGGTCTTGCTCGACCGCCAGATCTTGTCCGCATCACCAAATCTAAAACTGGTCGTGATTGCCGCCACCGGCACCAACAACATTGATTTGCACGCGGCCGGGGAGCGTAGCATCGTTGTTTGTAACGTACGCGCCTATGGTACGCCTTCGGTGGTGCAACATGCGTTCGCATTAATCTTGGCGTTGACGACCCGTTTGCCACAATACCAGCGCGCGATCAGTGAAGGTCGTTGGCAACAGCATCCGCATTTCTGCCTACTGGACTATCCGATCCGTGAACTGGCGGGCCGAACCCTTGGCATTGTTGGCTATGGCAGTCTCGGGCAGGGAGTCGCCAACGTCGCGCCATCGTTCGGGCTGCACGTGATACTCGCACAGCGACCGGGAGGTGAACCGCAGTCCGGAAGGATGCCGTTGGACGAATTATTGGCCCAGGCCGACATAGTGAGCTTGCATTGCCCACTCACCGACCACACGAAAGATCTGATCAGTGCACGGGAATTCAGGCTGATGAAGAATGATGCCATCCTAATCAACACCGCGCGCGGCGGGATTGTAGATGAGGTGGCATTGGTAACCGCGCTGCGGGACGGGGTAATCGGGGGTGCCGGTGTGGACGTGCTGTCAGAGGAACCGCCGGTCAACGGTAATCCGCTGCTGGAGGGGGGCATCCCCAACTTAATTGTCACGCCGCATATCGCATGGGCAAGCCGTGAATCACGGCAGCGCGTGGTGGACATCGTGGTTGACAATATTCGCGCGTATTTGAACGGCCGGCCACATAACGTGGTGGCGTAAACGCGATCAACGCCGCAGACTTCTCAGTCGGACATCAACCCCAGTGGGCAAGGTGAAACCTGTTTTCAATGTGTTGCCACCGTTATCGCTATACGTCCATTTACCGTGGTGTGAAAGCAAGTGTCCGTATTGCGATTTCAATTCACACCCCCTGCGAAGCGAGCTTCCGGAGTCGGCATACCTTGATGCATTACTGTCCGACCTGACACTACACGTGCCCGAGGCGTGGAGCCGGAGTTTGACATCCGTTTTCATTGGCGGGGGCACTCCAAGTCTGTTCAGCGCACGGGGGGTGCATCGCTTGATCTCCGGCATCCGCGCCAGGGTTCCCTGCGCGCCGGGCATGGAGATAAGCTTGGAGGCCAACCCCGGCAGCTGCGACGTACAAAACTTTGCAGGATTTCGAGACGCCGGCGTCAATCGAATATCGATCGGTATCCAGAGTTTCCACACCCGGCGGCTAAAAGACTTGGGCAGGATTCATGATCGCACTCAGGCCCTCGCGGCGGCGGAAGCGGCACACACCGCCGGCTTCGACAATGTCAACCTCGACTTGATGTTCGGTCTGCCCGACCAAACCGTGCAGCAGGCGGTATGTGATATCGAGACCGCTATCAGCAAGCAACCGACGCATATATCGAGTTACCAGCTCACACTCGAACCGAATACCTTGTTTTATCGTCACCCGCCGACATTACCCACCGAGGACGAAACATGGGAAATGCAACTCGCCATCCAGTCGCAGTTGACCACTGCCGGATATTGTCGCTACGAGGTCTCCGCGTACACCAAGGATAGCCATCAATGTAAGCACAATCTCAACTACTGGCAATTCGGTGACTATCTCGGTATCGGCGCCGGCGCCCATTCAAAGATTTCTTTTGCCGATCGGGTGATTCGAAGCATGAAGCGCAAGCATCCGAATAGCTACTTGAACCATGCGTCGACAAACGCACGAGTTGCTACGTCATATGAGTTAACGACACAGGATCTATGCTTTGAGTTCCTAATGAACGCCCTGCGACTAACACAAGGTTTTTCGCCACTTTTATTTCAACAACGCACCGGACAATCCTTGACAGGAGTCTCACAGGCTTTTACCGAGTTACAGCGGGATGGCCTATTGCATGTCGATCGCAGTCAGATAAAGGCCACGGAAAAAGGATACCGGTATCTCGATGACGTGCTGCAGCGGTTATTGCCCGCAGACACGACCCGCGAATCGCGGGCATAAACGTGTTCCACGTCGTACTTTACCAACCCGAGATACCTCCCAATACGGGAAATGTTATGCGTTTGTGTACTAACACGGGGTGCCGATTGCATCTGATCGAACCATTGGGCTTTGCTCCCGAGAACGCTAAATTACGACGTGCAGGTCTAGACTACAGCGATTGGGAGTCCGTGAACATTCATTCATCGATGGCTGAGTTTTTGCGGACCGTGACGTACCAACAGCTGTTTACGGTGTCGACCCATAACGTCACCATTTACACCAAGCCGCGATACCAAATCCACGACGCATTTTTATTCGGACCCGAAACCCGCGGGCTGCCCTCGTTGCTACGTGACTCAGTGCCCCAAACGCAACGTATTACGCTGCCCATGAGGCCGAATAATCGCTCCTTGAATCTGTCCAATGCGGTAAGCGCCGTGGTGTTCGAGGCTTGGCGGCAGTTGGGTTTTTCAGGGGCAGCACTTTAGGGTCGTTACTTCATTCCTTGATACTATGCGGCGATATTGGTCGACAATCATCGCCCATTATCGTATTTACTCTTCGTACAGTCTGATCTCGTGCGTCAGCATTTCTACGGCACTCCGATATTTATCATAGATCTTGCCGGCTTTGCCGTTATATTTCTCTCTAACCGTGTCGTCCGGTCGCGGTTTGTACTTGCTCATGTTAGCGCCAAAATAATTTAATCCGCTTTGTAAGACTGCACGCGCCCGTTTGGGCTGCTCCTTTTTCGCATAGATAGTAGATATCTTTAAATATGCCTTCACCTGGGTCGGGTCTAATTCAATGAAGCGCATATACTGTTGTTCAGCTCGGTCATACTGCCCAGCGGTAAAATAATACTCGGCAAGCCAATAGACTGCATCACTGTTAGGATCAATGGCAATGCTTTCATCAAGAAGCTCTTTCGCCTCGTAGCTGTTAATTTTTTTCTCGACAATTCTTTTTGCGCGATTGTACAACCGTCTCTCCACAGGTGTGCTGATATTGCCAGTGATATACCCAGGGAACGCATGCACGGCCCAACCCAACTCCCGCCAATACAAAACAAGGAGGCAACCTATGACTAAATAAAGAATTAGATTTATGTAATATAGGCTAGTATGTTGCAACAACGGTCTCACCTCCATAGACGTAATCACCAACCTTCACGGTCACGACCATCCCCGGAGTCCCCTCTATGAACACGTCTGTCTGCGAACCCCAACTGATAAGGCCGATCTTTTGTCCTCTCGCAACCCGATCGCCCACCCCGACCCAAGTTAGGATCTTTCCGACGTAATAGTCCGCTATGCGCACGATGTAGATCCGCGCTCCGCGTTCGTCTTCCACTGTGAGCGTTTCACGGGCACTCTTGAGCACGTAATCGGCGGCGTCTTCAATACCAAACGGTGAAAGTCCTAACCATTTCCGCACACTGACCAGACCCGGTATCATCTGCGTCAAAATAATGTTTTTCTCCGCACCGGTCATGTTCATATGCGGCCCATTGAAGATCATCTGCCGCTTGACCACGCCGTTGTTAGGCATACGGTTGATATGGACGCCCTGGGTATTCATGTAGATCCCAATCAGATACCCGTCATTGAGCGATTGAATCGGCGCCTGCTTCAAGTGGTCTAGGAGCGGCACCGGTACGCCATGTTTCACCACCTCCGGAATGACCCCATCCTTGACTTTTCTTACATACAAGACAGTGCCGTCAGCCGGCGCAACCACGACTCGTCCGGCGGGCACATCCCGGTCTGGATCCTTTACCAATGCATGGTAGAAATAGTCGGTAACCACGGTTAAGCGAAGCAACATGAGCACCGCGCCAAGAACGAGCAGCCCCGTCACGAGAAGCAAATATCCCGTCAACCCGGCTCTTTTTTGTCTCTGCACACGAATCATTGTCGTTTCGCCGTCGCGCTCCACGGTCGCTTCGCACAGTGCGTGATTCCCAGATACTGGCTAGTCTGATCACCGTACTCGGGGTCAAGTCTCACGAATCCGAGTTTAGAGAATACCTCGAACGTGGAACAACATGTCTGTTCGAGGGCTGTTTCGTACCATGGCTCACTCATATGTGAGTTCATAGACGTATTCATCGGGAGTCCTGTCCGTTTTCTCTCCCAGCAATCGGACGTTCAGATAAGCGGCTTCCACCCGCAGTTTCTTATTCTCTGGAGACTCGATTGCTGCGAGATACTCGTAATCCGTGGCGATGACATTGAATCCCATTTGCGTTCCAAACAGGCTCGCCAATGCCTCCCGCGAAAAACGAAAATAGTCTTGCGGATACGAATGAATCGGGTAGGTCTGATGAGTCTGGATAAACAAAAGACCACCCATAGCCAAGCACTTCATAATCTCGTGAGCCGCCAGATGAGGATATTTGAAGTGCTCGAACGTTGAGCAGGATAAAATTACATCGAAGGACTCGATGCCCACAATTGTCGACAATTGATGCACATCGGCCACAACATCCACGTCAACACCTGGTGTCAAATCGCTACCCACGTAGACGCTCGCACGGGGGACCCACTCCGTGTGTTTGGTGGATCGATCGCGGCAGGACCGCTTGGTGCCCAGTTCCAGTACCCGGGGAGACGACAACTTGCGACACCGCACAATGAATTCTTCCCATACGTCTAGCGTTGAACGCTCATGACGCCTGAAATGCCGGACAATAACGCGCCGCAATGGGCTGGGCATGTGATGCAGATAGGCGTCAAAAAACCGCCTCACCTGTTGCTTGAGCGGCCCTTCCTTCAGTAGTGCTGAACCGTCGTTTTTGAACCCCATGATTATGCCCTCGCTTGGTCTGGGGTCCGGCCCTTCAACACTATTACGCTGTCAGCTACCGGTTAGTCAATTCCTATGGCAGTTATTGCGTAGCAGCGATAGATACTCATGGATGTCGCGGTAGACGACCACCGTAGTCGGTATCTTTTCATCAATGCTGTTAGCCATGCCTTATCGCAACAGCACTGAATCTATGGCGGTGTCCGGTTATGATCAATATCGGCTTTTTTCCTGACCCTGTTTCTAAATACCCATGCCCATCAGTATGTATCCAGTCGGACACGCCTCGTAACATATGTGACATCCGGTACAACGCGTATAGTCCGTGAACATCACCTCGCCTCTAGGACGTTTCTTGCTACGGAAGATAGCCTCTTGCGGACAGTAAACCCGGCACTGGTCACAGACATTACATTGGCCACAGCTCATACAACGGGCCGCCTCTGCCAACGCCTGCTCGGACGACAACGCGGCCTTGATCTCCTTAAAACCGGCGACCGCCTCGTCGATCTCGATCTCGGTCTCCTCGTTGCGCGGGGCGGGCTCGTAGTATTCGAGCCGCAGGTCGGTATGTTTGACCGCGGTACCCATGTGCGGTTTCTTATACTCTTTGCCTCGCAGATAGGCATCCATGGCCCGAGCGGCGACGCGGCCTTCGCCGACCGCCTTGGCTGAAATACCCAGGCCCAGGACATCGCCACCGGCATAGATGCCGGGCTGAGGCGTGGCCTGAATGCTATTGGCGTCCACCCAGCCCCACTTGTTGGCCAGTTCCGCCATTCCGCCCCGCAGATCGGGCAACTGTCCGATGCCTACCATCACGGTGTCCACCGGGAGGGTATATTCCGACCCCGCGATGGGCACCGGCCGGCGGCGCCCCGACTCGTCGGGCTCTCCCAACTCCATACGAATGCACTCGACGGCGGTGGCGCGTCCGCCCTCAGTAAAAAAGCGCACCGGTGCGGACAGATACTCGATGCGGATGCCCTCGGTCTCGGCGGCGTCCACGTCTTCGGAGATCGCCGGCATTTCTTCCCGGGTCCGGCGATAGACGATCACCACCTCAGAGTATTTGGACACCCGCTTCGTGACCCGTGCCGCATCCATCATCGTCTTGTCGGAGATCGTATCCTGCACCGCCACTTGGGCCTTGACCGCCTTATCGAGTTCCTCCTCGTCAACCGCCTGGGTTTCCGCGACATCCTCTTCCTCGCGTTTCAATACCTGCAGGCGCAACGAGACCCGCGCCGCATCGACCGCGCTGTCACCACCCCCGATGACCACCACCCGGTTGCCGATCTCCACCTCGGCCCCGGTGTTGACCCGGTTCAGAAAGCTGGCGGCGGTGAATATGTTGGCGGACTGTTCCCCGGGCACGCCCATGTCGGCGCCTTTATGCGCGCCGCCGGCGATGTACACGGCATCGTAGTCCCTGCGCACGTCTTCGAAAGGAATATCTTCGCCGACTTTGACGTTGCATTTGAGGGTAACACCCAGGTCCAGAATCTGTTGTATTTCACCATCGAGCACATCTTTGGGCAGGCGGTAGGGGGGAATGCCGTAACGCAACATGCCTCCCGGTTTCTCGAACGCCTCGTACATGGTGACCTGATAACCCCGGCGCGCCATTTGATACGCGGCGGACAGGCCGGAAGGCCCGGTGCCGATGACCGCCACCTTTTGCGATTTCACCTCATCGGTGAGCCGCTTCAGTTTGAGTTTGTGTTTCAGGCCATAGTCACCAATGAAGCGTTCCATATTATTGATGGCAACGGCTCCGTCGTCCTTGTATTTACGATTGCATTCCGATTCACACGGGTGGGGACAGATCCTGCCGTGCACCGCGGGCAGGGGATTCTTGTCGGTAAGGATCTCCCACGCCTCTACCAATGACTCGTCGACCGTTGTTCCAAAAAAGTCCGCCTGCTCGATTACGGTAAGATAACCGCGTATGTCCTCGCTGGCCGGGCATTGGTTGCGGCACGGCGGGAGACGCTGGGTATACACCGGACACTTCCAGCTACGTCCGTTGCGGACTACGATTTCATCGGCGTCATAGGGTGCAAGCGTCGCCTCGACTTGTTCGCGCGAGAAACCATCACGAAAGATAGTGGTTTCCATCTACCTGATACCTCTTAGTCTTATTCTGTTGACAGTTAGATCCTAACGTGTGTTGACCGGTTGTAGGTCCACATCGCGTTCGGCCCGTCTTCGATGTGGTATTTGGTAAACGCAAAGCCGGTCTTCTCAAAGAACCGCTGCCACCCGATCCGCTCGATCCACTCGCCCACGCGTTCCCAGTCTTTGCCCCCCTCCCGATAGGCGTCGAGGATGGTACGCACGGCGTCCGAAACCTCGGGCCAGCGCGGCGGATTGTTGGGCAGACCCCACACCGCGAGCTTCATCAGCGACGGTCCACTGCGGGTGTTGGCGCCCTTGCCGCCCACCCAGATGGAGAGCGTATCGGTATCCGCATCGCGGATCTCCATGCTCGGGCACTGGCCATGGCAGGCCCCACAGTACATACACTTTTCGTCCACTACTTCGACCGTCTGATTGCCGTCCACCACAGAGGGCCGGATCGCCGCCACCGGACAGATGGCCACCACCTTGGGCAGCTCGCAGATCTGCATATTGTTGTGGTTGATGCGCGGCGCATGGTGATGCTGAACGATAATCGCAATGTCCGAATGCCGGCCGCAGTTGATCTGGCAGCAAGACGTGGAAATCTTCACGCGGTTGGGGAAGTTCTCGTTCTCAAATTCGTCAATCAAATCGTCCATCATCGCCTTGACCGCGCCGGCGGCGTCCGTCGCGGGCAGGTTGCAGTGCAGCCAACCCTGGGTATGGGCGATGTTCGAGATCGACGCGCCGGTACCGCCGATAGGGAATCCCAGTTCGGTCTTGATCGCCTCCATCAGCGGCTCTATGTCCTCCTGCCTGGTCAAACTGAACTCCACGTTGGTGCGCATACTGAAGCGTAGGAAACCGTCACAAAACCGATCGGCGATATCACAGATCTTACGTATCGTGGTTGGGCTCATGGTGCGCGGCGAACCCGCGCGCACGGTGTACAGCTTATCGCCGCTCTCCGCCGTATAGACCAACACCCCCGGCCGGATTCGCTCGTGCTCCACCCACTTGCCGTAGTTTTTTGCCATGGCAGGATGGAGGCACGCGGTGTAATCGGGTGCCCCTTGGTCCCGTGGTGCCAATTTGGTAGCGCTCATGAATTGTGTCCCCTCAAGCTTCTTGTGTATGTCTGCATAAAAGTTGTGTCGTGCACTCGTTTAGCTGCTCGATTCCCTTGATTCCGGTTCCCGGTTCCAGACCTTGGGCTGCTGAGTCTGTTCACCCTCGAAATCGCCCGGCGCCAGCTCCTCGAAATTGATATAGGGGCTGGTGCGGGTGGATTGCACCATCCTCGGATCCGGTTCTATGCCACAACCCTCGAGGAAGGTACCCAGGCCCACGCGGGCGATGAACTCGCCGATTCGCTCATGATCCATGCCGTTGTCATTCCAGAACTCCCACATCCGGTCGATCAGGTCGGTGAGATTCTCAAAGTCCTCGTCGGTTTCCAACTTTAGAAACGGCACGATGACCGAACTCATGGTGTCGCCGATCTTCAACGTCCGCTTTGCGCCTAGACAAATCGTTACGCCTTGATCCTTCCCGGGTTTCAGCGCCTTGTGCATGACGTTGATGCAGTGCATGCAGCGCACGCAGTTCTCATCGTCGATCACCAGCTCCTTGCCTTTGAGGGAGATGCAGTGCGTCGGACAGCGGGTAATCACGTTGTCGATGACGTGTTCTACGCCTTTTTCTTCGATGTATTCGGCCACTTTTTCGTGGTCGATCTGCATCGGGCCACGCCAGGTGCCGATGATCGGCATATCGGAGCCGATCATGGCATTGGCGCAATCATTGGCACAGCCGGAGATCTTGATCTTGAACTTGTACATAAACTCCGGCCGGTGCAGAAAATCTATGTAGTGGTTGGTTAGGAACCGGCTGGTCTTCATGGTGTCGAAACACGCCATCTCACAACGGGCCTGTCCCACACAACACTGCAAACTGCGCAGCGCCGCTCCTGAGCCTCCCAAGTCCCAACCATTGGCCATCAGGTCCTCAGCCGCAGCAAAGGTGCCCTCATTGTCGAAACCCAACGCCAAGGCGTCACCGGTCAGACCATGAAGCTGAAGGATGCCCGCCCCGTGTTTCTCGCAGATGTCCGCCAGATTCCGCAATCGCTCAGTCGAGTACACGAAGCCCGGTGGCGGGATGATGCGGATGGTGTGGAACTCGGCCAGGTCCGGATATTTGTCCGCTTTGTCGGACAGGCGCGCGATGACCCCGCCACCATAACCCGAGACGTTCAAAACAGTGCCGGTCCAGTAGTTCCATCGGTTCTCGTAGGATTCCTCGAGCTGATTCAACAACTGAGCGACCTGGGGTTTGGTTTTTGACCACTGTTTGAGATCGGAGACAAAACTGGGCCACGGCCCCGCCTCCAGTTCGTCCAGCAACGGGGTGTTCAACCCCGGGTTGTTCGTTCCTTTATCGTCTTTTTTCTTAGCCATCAACAGCCTCCTACTCGAGCTGAGCTTATCTATGCCCTAAAGGCAAACACCGGCCGTCGCACGAAGCGAAGCCGGGACGAGCATACGTCATTAAAATGAGATCACATCTTTTGCTACCACAAAGACTGTCGCCTTAACCGCTGCACCTATGAGATGCGCTAGCCGTCGTGCTCGGAAGGTAATGGTTTGGGTAACCCGGCCAATTTACATAACTCGGAAACAGGGTCGCTGGGAAACAACATATAAAGAAATTTTTCATACTCCTTATGTTCGCGGAACTTCTTTCCGATCTTGCCGCCAATCCTTTGCACGAGCACATGCATGGTCGGATGAACCTGGTGCTCTTCGTAATAATCGCGAAAATAATCGATCAGTCCCACGTGTTCATCTTTTAAATCGATGCCGTCACGGTTGGCGATGGCCTCAGACACTTCTTCGGACCAATCGTCCCGATCAACGAGAAAACCCTCTTCATCGATCTCTATCATCTTGCCGTTCACTTCAATAGCCATTAATCTCCCCCTCGACAAATCCACTTGAAAAAACCGACCGCTACAGGTTTCCTGACACCGAGTGCAGAGGTCCTATCCGGGACCGCCGCGTAAGCATAGGTCAATCCGAAATTACCGACAAGCCAGCTCGATCTCGATATAGAGGTTTCTGACTCTCGATTGTGTCACGCGAAATACTCTGTTTCGCAGCGTTTGATTTGTTTCAGTTCTCCGTAACCGAGCCTGCATCGGCCTCGTTAGTGAAAAGCTCTCTGGTTTACATAGCATACGAACTACAAATCGAGTATTGACTTATATCAATTTTGCCGTCGGCAAGCAGGAGACAATGATTCAGGGGCTGGTAACCGACTCGCTCATTAACGCTGTTTTTACCCCCATTAACTTCATTCCGCTTTGGGTTCGCGTCTGAAGAGTTCCTCCACCGCCTTTTGCGGCGACCGATCCTGGTAGATGACCTGGTAGACCTGTTCGGTGATTGGCATCTCCACATCTAGGCTGTTTGCCATCGCATACAGCTCACGAACTGTCTTCACGCCCTCGGCTTCCTGCCCGATCTCGGCGAGCACCTGCTGCAGTGGCTTGCCCTCACCAAGACCGATACCGACACGGCGATTTCGGGATTGGTTGTCGGTACACGTCAGGATCAAGTCGCCAACCCCAGTCAGACCCATAAACGTCTGGGGCCTGCCACCGAGTGCGATACCCAGGCGGTTCATCTCCGCCAGTCCCCGGGTGATCAACGCCGCACGGGCGTTGGCACCGAAACCGAGACCATCGCTGATTCCCGCGGCCACCGCCATAACGTTCTTGATTGCGCCCCCGAGTTGCACGCCAGCCATATCCTCATTGGTGTATACCCGTACGCGGTCATTACGCAACCACGCTGCCACTCGATTCGCGGTCTCCGCGTCGTCCGACGCCACCGTTAGCGCCGTAGGCAACGCCTTGGCGAGTTCGTTGGCGAAGCTGGGCCCGGAAATTACGGCTCTTGATACCGCGGTACCGAGCAGCTCGGTCACTACATCGCTTAGCAACATCCCCCGGTGCGGATCGAATCCCTTGGTGCCCCAAGCCACGAGCAAACCATCGCCGTCGGCGCGCACGTCACCGATGCGTGATAGCGTCGCCCGGAACGCATGGCTGGGGACGACAATTAGAATTTGATCGTTATCTTTGACTAACCGATCTAGATCGGTATCGACATCGATCGAGTCCGGCAACGGCACGCCAGGAAGGTAGCGTTGATTCTCCCGCCTCGCTGCCAGTTGCGCGACTTGCTCACGATCGTGTCCCCACAGGGATACCTTAACGTCATTGCGAGCCAAGAGTATGGCCAACGCCGTACCCCAGGAACCGGCCCCGAGTACCACTACAGAGTCTACGGCCGTTGGCGGCTTGTGTCCTAACATTGATTAACCAGACAACGGAAGCCGGCCGCGGTGAGTCAAGCGGGCGTTTTTTTCTTTCTCGGCGACTCAGGGTCCTTGGTGTTGACCTCGTCGTCATTCTCCACCTCGGCCTGATCGGGAGGCTTGGCGGCCTGTTCCTCAATCTGTCGCTGCTTTTGTAGATACAAGGCTTCGAAGTTGACGGGGTTTATCAGGAGTTGCGGAAACCCCCCTTTGGCGACGAAATCCGACACCGCTTCACGGGCAAAGGGAAGAAGTGCGTTGGGACACGCCACCTCCAGTGCCAGCGGAAGCTCCTGATCACTGATTCCCATGATTTCGAATACTCCGGCTTGTTGCGCTTCTATCAAAAAAGTGGTCTGGTCACCAGATTTCGCGGTTATCATCATGGTCAGTACCACCTCATAAAAACCGGTGTCTTTATCCAATACCGTGTGCCCGATGCGGATCTGAACGTCGATCTTGGGCGTCATGTCGGATTGGACAAAGATCTGCGGCGCTTGGGGTGATTCAAAAGAAACATCCTTGAGATATATCTTCCTTATTCCGAATTTTGCCTGACTTTGTTCTTGCTCTGCCATCACGGGCTACCTTTGTGTGAGTCTAACCTCTTTCCATTGGAAACTTTTCTTTCTCCCAGGCAAGCAGTCCCCCTGCCAGGGTATAGACACTCTCAAAACCTTGTTTCGTAAGCAGCCGAGCCGCAGCTGCCGAGCGGTTACCGGCACGGCAAGTAATCACTATAGTCTTACTTTTGCTCTTGCCCAGCTTACCGAGATCCCCGGATAACTTCTTCAGTGGGACGTTAACAGAGTTTGGTATATGAGACTTCTTGAATTCATGGGGCTCGCTGACGTCTAGAATGACTGCGTCGTCGCGAAGCAAAGGCGGCATTTCCAAGGCGCTGACAGATCGAATACCAGAGGCTCGCTGGCGGATCGGCTCTAGCAATAACATCACAATGATTGCAGCGGCCATGGCAAACAAATACCAGTTGTCAGTTACGAATTGAACAGTCATCCGAGGAATCTTGAAAACAAGCTACCAGCATCTTTGGAAACGGCGAGGAGATTACCGGTTATGAACACGGTCAGCAATAGTGATGCGTCTGCGAGGGACTGGCCTTGGCTAATAGACAACGCCAGAACCGGATCAATCGATCAGAGTTCTGGGGAGGTACAGAACGCCAATCGCATGGACTCCATGAGCCGTAAGATCCGCTGATCGCCGATACGGTAATAGACCTTGTTGGCATCTTTTCGGGATTCGAGAATCCCCTTGTCACGCAGGATCGAGAGGTGTTGGGAGATATTGCTCTGCGACGTGCCAACCATATCGACGAGGTCCTGCACGCTGGTTTCCTTGGCACCACCCAGGATACACAGGATCTTGAGCCGTAGTGGATGCGCCATCGCCTTGAGCGACCGCGAAGCGTGGTGGATGTCCGCCTCACTGGCAAGTAGCATTTCCGCTGTGCTGTTACCGGAGGAAGTGTTATCGGCACTGGATTTTGAACTGCTCATAGAATCAGATTCTTATACAAACGCGAAAGTCTATTAGTACTCTATTATACACTAATATAAGCAACTTAAAACCTCTTATAATTACATTCTGTGCGGTTTCGTATTGTCACCCTCCATATCGCGGCGTTTTTGGCAGCGGCCCTTGTCGCTGGGCAACCGCTTTTGTCGGCTGGTGCCGAGGAGCAATCTTACGCGGCTCAGTTGGAACGTCTCAGAGCCCGGATTCAGACCCTCAAGACCGATATCGAACGGGACAAAACTAAGAGAGACACCACCCAGGAGGCGTTGAACACCACTGAGCGGCAGATCGCTGATATCCATGCCAAACTGCTCAACACTCGTAACCAACTCAAGCTACGCAGCCAACGCATACAGTGGCTAACAGCCGATCATCGGCGTCACCAACAGCGTTTGTCCGAACAAACCGATAAATTCGGACGCCTCGTTTATGCCACGTACGTCATGGGGCGCCAGGGATATATCAAGATGCTTCTCAATCAGGAGGATCCAACCAGACTCGGCCGGGCAATCACCTACTATCGCTATTTTGCCCGCGCCCGCACGCAACAGATCGAACAGATCAATCAGACGCTGGAGACGTTACAGCACTTGAAACAACGCCTGGACGCTGAAAACCGGGAACTTCACGAACTAGAGAAGTCTCAAGTAAATAGCCATCAGGCCCTGCAAGAACACCGCCGTGAACGAGAACTGTTGATCGGCCGGCTTAACCAACGCATTGTCAACCAAGGCCAGGAACTGGAATCATTGCGTGGTAACGAACGCCGCCTGCAACGCTTGCTTGACGAGTTGACAGCGATGATGCGGGATGTTCCAGCCAGACTTAGGACGGACATGCAGTTCAGCCAGATGAGAGGAAAACTCCATCTGCCGGTGCGCGGCCAGATCGAGGCGCGTTTCAATCAACCGAAAAAGGGTCATATGCGCTGGAATGGGTTGTTCTTAAATGCCCGGGAGGACCAAGCGGTACGCGCCGTCTTCCATGGCCGGATCGCTTTTGCCGATTGGCTACGCGGATTTGGGTTATTATTGATTATTGACCATGGCGACGGATATATGAGTCTGTACAGTCACAACAAGGTGCTATACAAACAGGTTGGCGATTGGGTCGATACTGGGGAATCCGTGGCCGCAGTGGGTACCAGTGGCGGTTTGACACAGGCAGGGCTGTATTTTGAGATCAGGCATAACGGAAAACCACGCAATCCGTTGATTTGGTGTGCCGCAAAATGAGTTCAACATCACGACGTGGTCCGAATAAACGTCCGCGCGACGGGAGATTAGCAGTATGAAAAGATTAGCTCATTATATTTTTGTGTTGGCCTTGGGGGCATCGATAGGAGTTGGCACGACGTTCTATCGCGATGTCCTCGCTGAGCGCCAGGAGTCATTGCAACCCTTGCCGCTGGATGAATTAAAGGTGTTCACGGAGGTATTCGGTAAGATCAAAAGCGATTATGTCGAAGACGTCAAAGACGACAAACTTTTGGTCGACGCGATCCACGGTATGTTGTCTGGCCTCGATCCTCATTCCGCATACCTCGATCCGGAATCTTTTAATGAGGTTCGTATAGGAACCGAAGGTAAATTTGGGGGACTTGGAATCGAAGTCACGATGGAGAACGGCTTTGTCAAAGTTGTGGCGCCGATCGACGATACGCCGGCAGATCACGCTGGACTCAAGGCCGGTGATCTTATTACTAGACTGGATGACACTCCGGTCAAGGGTTTGACGCTGAATGACGCGGTGCGCCGGATGCGTGGCAAACCGAACACCAAAATAAAGCTGACCGTAGTGCGTGAAGATGAGCCCCAACCTCTGGAGTTCGTACTCACTCGGGCGGTGATCAAAATTACCAGCGTCCGAAGTAGCGTCTTGGAGGATGGCTACGCTTACCTGCGTATCACGCAGTTTCAGTCGGCCACCGCCGATAATGTGCGTCGCGAACTGGGAAAACTGAAGAAAAAGGCGGGCGGCAAATTGAAGGGGCTGGTATTGGACCTGCGTAATAATCCAGGCGGCGTACTGAACGGTGCCGTCGCAGTGAGCGACACATTTTTGCGCAAAGGCTTAATCGTGACTACCAAAGGGAGAATCGAGGATTCACAACTCAAATTCACCGCTACACCCACCGATTACCTTGACAATACACCGATCGTAGTGCTGGTGAACGGCGGTTCAGCTTCCGCGTCGGAGATTGTCGCCGGGGCACTACAAGATCATAAACGCGCGATCATCTTGGGCACCAAGACTTTCGGTAAGGGCTCGGTACAGACCATTCTACCGATGAATAATGGTGCGGCGTTAAAGATTACTACCGCACGCTACTACACACCCAAGGATCGTTCCATTCAAGCGTCTGGCATCGTGCCTGACGTGATCGTGGAGGATCTGAAGGTTGCAAAAGCGGAGCGCGGCGGATCACGACGCATCCGCGAGGAGGACCTTGCCCGTCATCTCAAGAATGAGAATGGCGATAAAGATTCCGCTGCCAAAGACGGTGAGACCAAGAAAAAACCCTCCATCGATGACGACTTTCAATTGCGTGAAGCACTGAACCTGCTCAAGGGCGTCAATATCGTAAGTAGGCAAAACACCGGTTGAGAGGGTGCTATTTTGAGCACCCAATACTAGTCTACATATTTCACCAAGGCAGCGAAAAGAGGGCCTAACAATTAGTCTGAAATATCGGATTTGATATAGGTTCGGTGCGACGTTGTGTATCTGGAGTTCCGCTTATCCCGGCGCTGGCTTGGTCGCGAACGCCCGGGCTCGCGCTTCACGCAACAGAAGAAACCGGGTCGGCACAGACTCTGTCCCCTTGTTTCATCGCTCCAGCGCGGCGCCTGTCCCCGCACAGCAGGGGGCTTGTCCCCGCCTTGTCTCCGCACAGCAGGGGAGCTACCCGCAGACAAGTCCTGCACGTAGTCGCAGGGCAAGTCCCATCGCCATCATCCGGGATCCTTGGTGCACTATGCGGGCGAGGAACGATATTAGGCTGTTCAATGAAATGGCCCCGAAAGCGCGAGCGGGCAGTAAGATCCGAGAGAATGGGGGGGCAGTTGAATGCAGCCCCAATTTCTAAACGCGACGCCATTTGCGCGTAATTAGCGCGCTTACTCCGACAATTTCTTCAACCGCCCGTCTTTGGACAATAATACGGCGATAGGCCGCGTGCCGCGAAAGTTTGCCAACACTATCATCGCAATTACCGTAATCGGCACGCTCAGAAACATCCCGGCAATGCCCCACACGCTGCCCCACAACACCAGGGACAATAACACCACCAGGGGACTAAGATTGAGGGAGCTACCCATTAGCTTGGGTTCCACCACGTTACCGATGAGAAATTGAACCCCGGTCAGACCTATAGCCACAACCAGAAACGGGTAGGCATTGTCGAACTGAATCAGCGCCAGCAACGCCGGAAATACCGTCGCGATAATAGAACCGATCGTGGGAATATAGTTCAGAAGGAAGATCGTGAATGCCCAGAACGCGGCGAAATCAACGCCCACCAGAATCAATATCCCATAGCTCAACAATCCTGTCGCCAGGCTCATCAGGGTCTTGATCGAAATATAGGTCTGGATGTCGGATTGAATATGAGATAACAACTCTTCTGTGGACGCACGGTTCTGCGGATCGGTAAACAGATAGTCCAGTTTGCGGGAAAAAGTCTTTTGTTCGACGAGTAAAAACCCGACATAGATAAGAATTAAACCAGTATTGCCGAGAAAGCCGGTGAGCGCTGAGACCAACTGCGATATCGCCGGTCCAAACTTAATCTGGTCGGTCAATTGACTAATGCTGGGTAATTGTTCCAGCCGCGTCCACACCACGAGTTTGCCCAATATCCGTTCAAGATTAACCCTGTAGCCCGGTACCGCCTCCGAGACCTGCGCGATATTTGCCTGCACCATATCCACGAGCACCCCCGCGACCGCGATGATGGTTACCAACGCCAGCAATAATGTCAGCCAGTTTGTGCTTTGTCTGCCGCGCAACAACCAACGCCCGTAGGCTCGGCTCAAGGCATTAATGATGTACCAGATCATTACCGCCACTGCGAACGGCACCAGCAGTGACT
>CALZGZ010000258.1 GCA_945787105.1 uncultured Gammaproteobacteria bacterium | reverse complement strand
GCGGCGTATTTGCGATAGCGCCGGTATCCCTTTGATCCCGCTGCGTACCAACGTGCGCGGTGTGCTGGATAAACAGCTTAACTGGTCGTTCTACCACGGCACGTCGCTTGCTGCCGCGCTCGCCCTCGTAAGCGCTGGATACACAAGCGGAGTCATCTCTAGCACGCTGCCGGTAGGGCTGCCCACTATGTGGGGTAGCAATCCAAAGACCGATGGGTTTCTAGGCAGCGGCGAATTTCCTATTATTCATTTTGGCGCAGAAATAAATCGGTTAACGAAACTCAAAACCATAGCGAATTGGACGCAAGGTATCCAAAACCTGCGCGTGTGCTGGCGTGGGCTTAAACGAGATCGCAATTGCGGGCGTTGTCAAAAATGCGTTCTGGCGCAACTCTCGATGATGTGCTTGGGCATCGCGCCCGACTGCTTCGATCAACCGCTATCTGAAACTGCGATTGTGGACCACATTCCGGCTGTCTATCCGGGCATGATGGACCTGCATGATTTTCGTGACATTCTGGACGAAGCACGACGGCGGGGACTCCGCGCAGCCTGGGTGAAACGACTCGAGATTGTCTATGGTCAGATAGAAACCTGACTAGAACGACCAAAACAAAAGGCGCCGCAGGGCGCCTTTTCGTACAACATCACGGAACCGTTATCACAATTCACACTTGGTGGTCACTACTGGACATTGCGTGGATACCCCTGCCAACCGCGGGTCGGTAGAATCGACCACCACGATCGTCGTCCCCGTCGCGCCGGAATCACTACACGAGAACGGTCCGACGGTGCCATTATATAGGCCCGTGTTGGGATCCACAGGAACGTTATTCGTTACCCGGACCACATTACCGTGTGTCCCGGTAAATCTTACCGTGAGAGCAGTGAAAGGAGGTGTCCCCGTCACCACGCCAGTAACCGCTACGAACCAACCATCCGGGATGTTGTTGGGGTCCGGAATAAGTGTGGCACCCGTACACGGATCTCCAATTCCTAAGGGACCAGAGGTCGCCGCATGTGCCGGCAGCAATACCGACTCGACCACCGGACTCGTCCATTTGTGCGGTAGCAGTCCTTTCATGCCCACCGCAACGCCGCCGCCCGCTGCGACGGCTTTTAGCAATTTACGACGTCGTTTTTCTTGTTTTTTTTCGCCTTGGACTTCGTTTTCGGGGTTCTTGTCGTTCATCGCCAACTCTCCCATAGAAGTATCGCCAACCCTAACTATACCTGCCCATGGAGTCATTCTCAATCTCTTGCACGCACGTAATGGCGTTAGCACATCCCCAACTCGCGGCGCCCCGATTTTCACGGCCTATCATGTTCGGCGAGTGCGAAAACTGTGTTGGATATAGGAACGATCCAGCGCCTGAAACGCGTCCAAAGCTTCCGCGTCCTGCTCTCGCCCCTTACCTACATCCATGTAGGCAAAGCTTCCGCGTCCTGCTCTCGCTCCTTACCTACATCCATGTGGCGTATGGTTTGATACCCATACTGTGCTGGTGGGCTTATAACGCAATCAGACATGGTCTATTTCATAGTTAAAGTTATCGCTCAAAGCAGGCTCAACACACCCTTCCGAGACGGCACCATTCACATCACAAAAAGAAATAACGCTTGCATCGGGATACAATTTTCATTGTTGATTCCGCTTTGACTTACTGCGTGAGATTGAAGCGCAATAATGGCGCGTGCCGTTGTTCGATCGAAACAAAGACCGCGTCGCCGCCATGGCTGAATGTAACTGCTTCCGCTCCGCGAACCTGCCCCAAGTCGAACCGTAGCGGTTTTGCTTGTAGTGCTGCAAACCAGCTTTGACCGGGTTGTCGTCTAAAATAATAAACCGCTCTGTAAGTCAGGATTACCGCGGCATCATCGTTGGCGGCAAAATCCATGCCGGTTGGCTGCCAGTGCCAGTCCTTGTGTGGAATTGCGCGATCGAGATCGTGCTGGGTCGGCTGCGGAATGCCGGCAATCTCACCCAGTCTTTCAGCGGTGAGTAGCGTATCGCTGGGTGGCTGCAGCGGAACAGCATACAGCACCGCGGGAATGTCGCGCTTGGAGAGAATGAGAATCTGCCTATTGTCGATATCGACGGCGACCGCTTCTGCATCCCTGGGACCGTCGGGAAAGGCGATGGATATCTGCTGCGCGGCAGGCAGCGTCTGCCGCTGCACGGCATCGATAGCGGGTTCTTCGATCAGATAAAGCGTCACGTTGTCGCGCCGATTCTCGTTGTCGCCGACATCGGCGATCAGTAGCCAGGCAGTACCGTCCAGTTCAAACGATGCCAGATCTTCCCAGTCGATGTTTTTGGCATTGCTGAGCAAGACAGACCCCTGGCTGCGGCCGTCGAGGCCAATCGCATGCAACACCGGCGGCGAGCCACCGTCATTGATTACCCAAAGCAGGTCATCGCGCAAATGCGATCGCGCGAGTCCGCTTGCTTCGTTGATCGATGGGTCGGCAATTTTTCCGGGTACGACCGCCTGGGTCTGCGAACGGGGCGTATCTTGCGGATCGCTGCAGGCTATTTGCAGGAACAAGGCGACCAGCAGCGCTGTGATTCTGACGGTCTGAGCCATTTGCGCAGGTTAGCAGGGCAGCGCCGACCGGCGAAAGGGGCGGACGGACAGCGAAGACCAAACAACCCAGCGAGAATTGGGTCCTTTTATATTGCGGCAAAAAGAGGAAAATCGGCATGACACTTTCACATTGTCATTCCGAACGCAGTGAGGAATCTCACCGTGCTTAATCAACATGGCAAGTTCTCGACGGTGAGATGCCTCCCGAGGCTCGGAATGACAGCAAGGAATCGGCGCAACCAAGAAAAATAGCGGCCGCAGTCACAGATGCCGGCCCCTAATGCTATTCATGTCCTAGTAAGCGAAACACCTCGATTTCGGTAGTCTTGCCTTTGACGGCATAGGCGCCGACCGGCTCCACGTCGAACGGTTCACTCAGCCCGTTGACCACCGCGCCGCTGATCAACACGGTGACGTCATCACCCCCGTCCAGGTCCTTGCCCAGGGCTTCGAGGCGCTGGCAGGCATTCACAGTGTCGCCGACGATCGTGTAGTTAATCCGCCCGCGCCAACCGATATTCCCCACCACCACTTCACCCAGGTGGATACCGACCCGGACCCGGATCGGCTCGCGCCCCGCTTCTCGGCGGCTATCGTTATCCGCCGTAATAGTGTCCCGAATGGCAAGCGCTGCGCGGCACGCCCGGTTGGCGATATCCGGCTGCTTGTCAGGCGCCCCCCAGAAGGCCATCAGCGCATCGCCAATGAATTTATCTACCGTACCGTCCTCGGCCTCGACACAGCGCCCGATAAGCGCAAAATGTGCGTTGAGTAAGCCCGCGACTTCCCGCGCCGACATCATCTCTGACATGCTGGTAAAACCGGCGATGTCGGTGAACAGCACCGCCAATTGGCGTGCCTCGGACGCGACGTCCTGGTGCTCTCCCTTGCGCATCAGGCGCCGTACCAAAGATCGTGGCACATAGGTTTCAAACAAGCGCAGGCTTGCCAACATGATGTTGAAGGCATCCGCCTGCTCATCCAGTTCCTTAATCCGGCTTGGCGCCAGGCGTCCCACCTTGCCAATGTCGAGCCTGCCCACCAGAGCGGCGCCCTCGGCGACCCGTTTGACCGGTCGCGACACAAGGCGGCTGATCAGTATGGCGCCTATAATGCTGACAACCAGAAGTAGCATACTTATCGCGCCGGCTAGTTTCACTCGCGTCAATTCCTTGCTCACCCGTTCATACGTAAACCAGCCGCCGATAATCCACGGCTGCTGCCCATACGCCGTCAACTGTCGAGAAATCACGACATAATCGATACCGGCGAGCGTCACTATCACCAGGCGCGTGTTGTTTACAGGGTCCTCAAATCCGCGCAACGGCTCGCCGTTCCAGATTTCGGCGAGAACCACATCACCAACCTCGTGCAACGATGGCAGTACATCGCCGGTGATGAACTCAGTGTTAGTGATGGCCACGTTGGGGTGGGCAAGGACGTGTTCCCGCCCGTAAAGAATGAACGCCGTGGTGTCGAAGTATTCACTTAACTCGGTCGTCAGGCGGGACAGTTCATCCACCGTGACACCCGACGCCATGAACCCAAGGTACTCACCTTGTTGTCGAATTGGCCAGCGTAAGTTGACAAACACCTCGGGAGGCCTAGCAACGAGGTCGCCCCAGGCGGGGCCCGCCGCATTCCTCATCTGCGGCGCGGCATTGGCGGCGAAGGCCCTTGCACTGTCGTCACCCGCGGTAACCGTCAGCCTGCCTTCCCGATCCTGCACCACCGCCAACTGCGACAGGTTTTGGTCCCACACGCTGATGGTGGCAACTTGCGGGGTTGCCGCCAGTGCACCGGTGAGGAGATCGCGCAAGCGCTGCCGATCGCGAAGATCAT
>CALZGZ010000257.1 GCA_945787105.1 uncultured Gammaproteobacteria bacterium | reverse complement strand
CGCGCAAGGTACGGCGCTTATCCAAGGATCGGGTCGTGGCCGGGTTTGCCGGTGGCACCGCCGATGCGTTTACGCTGTTTGAGCGCTTCGAGGGAAAGTTGGAAAAACACCAAGGCAATTTGACCCGTTCAGCGGTCGAGTTAGCCAAAGACTGGCGTACCGATCGGATATTGAGACGCTTGGAGGCTTTATTGGCGGTGGCTGACAAAGATGCGTCGCTCATCATCTCCGGCAACGGTGATGTTATCGAACCGGAGGATGGTTTGATGGCAATCGGTTCTGGGGGTCCTTACGCCCAGGCTGCAGCGCGAGCGTTACTAGATAATACTGACTTGGAGCCTCGCGCAATAGTCGAGAAAAGTCTAGCAATCGCTGCTGATATCTGCGTGTACACGAACAGGAATGTGACAATCGAAGAACTGGAGGGTTGAGCTTAAGATGTCATCGATGACACCTCGTGAGATAGTTGAAGAGCTGGATAAGCATATCGTCGGTCAGGATGCAGCCAAACGGGCGGTCGCGATTGCGCTGCGTAATCGCTGGCGGCGGCGTCAAGTCCCAGATGAGGAACTACGAAACGAGATTACGCCAAAAAATATTCTCATGATCGGTCCTACAGGAGTGGGTAAGACGGAAATTGCGCGGCGCTTGGCGAAGCTGGCGAAGGCACCTTTTGTGAAGGTCGAGGCAACCAAGTTTACCGAAGTCGGCTATGTGGGACGGGAAGTGGATTCTATTATTCGTGATCTCGTCGACACGGCGGTAAAGATGACGCGTGAAGAAGAGATTGAGAAGGTTCGGCCCCGCGCCGAAGACGCCGCTGAAGAACGAACCTTGGATATATTGCTACCACCGGCAAGGAAGTATGGTGATGATGAGTCTGGACCCAGTGCCGACGATAGTGCCGGACGACAACGCTTTCGGAAACTCTTGCGCGAGGGACAGCTCGACGAGAAGGAAATCGAGATCGAAACAAGCATGCCCTCAATGGGCGTTGAAATATTCGGACCGCCTGGTATGGAGGAAATGACAAGCCAACTGCAGAGCATGATGCAGGGGTTTGGGGGCCGGAAAACTAGCACGCGTAAGGTTAGAGTAGTCGAGGCACTTAAGCTGCTCACCGAAGAGGAAGCGGCAAAATTAATTAACGAAGAAGATATAAAATTACGGGCCTTGGAGCGCGCTGAGGAAGATGGAATCGTGTTTCTTGATGAGCTCGATAAGATCGTTGGCCGCTCCGAGATCCATGGACCCGATGTATCGCGGGAGGGGGTACAACGTGACTTATTGCCTTTAGTGGAGGGCAGTACGGTATCGACCAAGTACGGGATGGTGAAGACGGATCACATTTTGTTTATCGCCTCCGGTGCGTTTCAATTGACCAAGCCCTCGGATCTCATTCCAGAGTTGCAGGGTCGACTACCGATACGCGTTGAGCTTGATGCGCTCAATACGGAAGATTTTGTGAGAATTCTCACGGAACCAGATGCGTCGTTAACAGAGCAATACCAAGCGCTGCTCGGGACCGAAGGTGTGTCCTTGAGTTTTACGGAAAACGGTGTACGGCGTGTTGCAGAATTGGCGTGGCAAGTGAACGAGCAGACCGAAAATATTGGCGCCCGGCGACTGCACACAATGATAGAGCGTTTGTTGGAGCTGGTTTCCTTCGATGCTGCCGACCGCGACGGACAAGAAATCAGTATCGACGCGGACTACGTCGATGAGCACCTCAAAGACGTGATCGGAGACGAAGATTTGGCTCGCTACATTTTGTAGAGACATAGGCCTACTGGCCCCCTTGAAATTTCACTCGCCATCCCCATCTAAACACCGACAGCACGGTACAAACCGTAACATTTTGATTGGAGGTAGCGATGACCGAAATTGTGAGAGCCCCTGAGCGGCATGCCGTCTGGGATGTATTCAACGATTTGGATAATGTGTTTGAGGGATTTTTACGGCCGACGCGCCGGAACGTGGAGGGTGGGGCCTTGGTGCCAGCCATTGACGTTAGCGAAACCGACCACGAGTACCTGGTCAAGGCTGAATTACCTGGGATAAACAAGGAAGATTTGGAAATAACGATCCAAGATGGTGTGTTGACTATAAACGCGGAGACCAGATACGAAAACGAGCACAAGGAAGGTGGCCGCGTCATCCGCCAGGAACGACGATATGGGAAATTCATACGCAGCATGCGCCTCGGTAACGAGGTGGACAAAGAGAGAGTCGAGGCAGATTACAAGGACGGTGTACTTGCGCTCAGGCTGCCCAAGGCGGAGGCAGTGAAGCCGAAAAAAATTGAAGTCAATGTAGCCTGATCACAATCTGCAAATCAGGTTTCAGAAAAATAAAGGGCCGCGCGAGCGGCCCTTTTCTTATTATTTATTGCTATGTTTCTGATCGTGCGTTAGTAGATACTCGTAACAAACTAGAAATGTGCGCCAAGCATTTTCTCGTTACATATTACCCTATGATTGGGTATAGTAATATCATCAACTCTACAACCAAGGCCACCCCATGTCGATTACCGCCCAGGCGGCAAAAAACATCGCCATTGTCTTGAAAGAGGCGCTTCCTTACATTCAGCGCTTTCACGGCAAGACGATGGTTATCAAATATGGTGGCAATGCAATGGTGGATGATCGGCTGAAGGAGGGATTCGCTAGAGACGTGGTGTTGATGAGGTTGGTGGGGATGAATCCGGTCGTCGTCCATGGTGGCGGACCGCAAATCAGCCGTCTGTTGGATCGTATCGGAAAGAAGTCGGAATTCGTCCAAGGGATGCGTGTCACCGATCAAGAAACCATGGATGTTGTGGAAATGGTGCTCGGCGGATCGGTAAACAAGGAGATCGTGAATCTGATAAATAATCAGGGTGGGCAGGCGGTCGGACTGTCCGGCAAAGATGGCAGAATGATTCGCGCCAAGAGATTGGTTCTGCGCAGCGATGCCGTGGAACTAGATCACTCCGAGATCATCGATATCGGGCATGTCGGCGAAGTGGAGTCCATAGATCCGCGGGTGGTCGCGACTTTAGACGAGCAAGATTTCATTCCGGTTATTGCTCCCATTGGCGTCGGTAAAGATGGGCACACGTACAACATTAACGCCGACACCGTGGCTGGAAAGCTAGCGATCACCCTTGGGGCTGAGAAGCTCATTTTGCTCACCAATACCCGCGGTGTGTTGAATAAGGAGGGTGAATTGCTGACCGGCCTGGCGGCTAATGACATACGGCAGTTCATCGAAAACGGTGTTATCAGTGGCGGCATGCTGCCTAAAGTACGGTGTGCACTGGATGCCGTGAGCAGCGGGGTGCGTACTGCCCACATTATCGATGGGCGTGTGGAACACGCGGTATTACTGGAAGTGTTCACCGATGAAGGGGTAGGAACCCTGATAAAAGGGTAGCACCACCCGGGTCCGCGACAGTCATAAATTATGACTGCCAACGGCGAGTTGGTTGCATCGCGCGACGTTCTCCATCATGCGCTGCTCGAACTCATTGATCATTGCTTCGAATTTAGACCTCAATTGCTTTCTTTCTACGAAAAACGGTTCTCCGATAGATACGTATACAGTGGAAAAGGGTTTGGGGATTTTGTGCTGGTCCCAACTTTTTTTGAGCACCCACTGTCGTGAGGCCTCGATATGATACGGAACCAGCGGACACGCGGAGAGTCCGGCAATCCATAATGCCCCGGGTTGGAGTTGGTACTTGGGTCCGCGCGGTCCATCCGGGGTTACCGCCGCCAAGCGCCCGGCGCGCAGCGCACGCACCATATCTCGAACTGCTTTATCCCCTGCAGCAGAACTGGAGCCGCGAATGGGCTCATTGCCGAATGCGGCAATCCCGCGGGCTATGAGTTCCCCGTCCTCGCTGGCACTGGCCATCATTGCAACACCTTGACCGCGTTCGGCCCACACTGCGGCGGCGGTGTTATCGTGCCAGGCGGCGTAGATCCATGGTTGCCCTTGCGTCTTGAGTTTCTCGATGTTCTCCTCGCCGATGCGTTGCACCCGGCATGTGATCATGACCGCATGCATGATCCACTTATAAAGAACAGGAACAGTAGTAAGAACGAGCGGGTTCAAGCTGGTGCCGAGGAGACTGGAGAGTTACTCGCCACTTCGCTTCGCGATCTTTTTTTCCAGTTTCTGAAGCCGCTGACGCAACTCGTAAAGTTTGCGAAACGTTGCGATGTTGCGGCCATAATCACGAAATGGCTGGGGCGGTGTGGAGGCATATATGCCGGGTTCATTGATGTCTTCGGTCACCCCGCACCGATGCACCAAGATGACGTCATCGGTGACGGTTTTGTGATCGAGGGTACCGGTCTGGCCGGTGGCAATGACTCGTTTTCCGAAACGGGTCGAACCAGCGATGCCGGATTGCGCAACGATAATGCAGTCCTCACCCAAGAACACGTTATGCCCAACATGGCACAGCGCATCAAGCTTGCAGCCGGCGCCGATGCGTGTTTCCAAATAGGTGGCACGATCAATGGTGCAATTGGCTCCGACTACCACATCATCTTCAATGACCACATTGCCGCGCTGAGGTATGCGGTGGCTCTTCTTGTTGTCATCTTGAACAAAACCAAATCCCTCGGCGCCGATAACACAACCTGGCTTCAAAATAACTCGCTTGCCGATTTTGCACCCGTACCCAATGAATACCCCGGGATGGATCACCGTGTCATCGCCGATTACCGCGTCATGTTCGATAACCGCGTTGGCCAACAGTACGCAATTTTCGCCCAGTTGCACATTGCGACCGATGATCACCCCAGGACCGATCATGACGCTTGACGGCAACACCAAGGAATCATGAACAATCGCGCTGGGGTGGTGCGTACCCCATTCCGATGCGTGCAAGTCGTAATCAAAATACGTTGCGCGCACGATAGCATGTGATAGCTTTACATTCGACGAGACGATGACGTTGAGACCGCTGAATTTGGACTTCAAGGACTCGTTGGTGATCACCGCGGCTGGCGCGGCTTCGGCAACGGAAGTCACATTTTCCGGGCTATCGATGCACACCAAGGTGCCAATGATCGGGCGTTCGGCGGGAGACATCTCGTCGAGAGCGATGTCCTCCCCTAGTCGCTCAATGAGCAGGTCATTTCGCTCCAGTAATTGCCCGATCTCAGATAGTTTTGCCACGGTATTCACATTGTGTGCTATTGGAAGTGAAGATAACACAGACCACATCCTGGGTTGATACCTGATGCGAGTTAATGCGAGTGGGGCAACCGCGCCGGATGCCGTTAGCGGCGGTGTGCGGCCGCCTTTTCGGCAGTCCCAGGGGTTCGCCCCATAGGTGGATCAGTTTTCCGTGCAAATCAAGAGTCTAAACAACCCTAGCGATGAGGCACTCGAGCTTTTTAGTATTTTCAGGGATGATCCGACACAGTGACAAGATTGCGAGTTTTCGGGTCAGCCGCCGCCGGCAACAACAATGAATTACCGTATCCTCTAGGCGTCGTATTGCGCGGGGGTCAGGCGTCGCACGATGCGACGGCTAATAATGAATGACTTCTCCGTTGTTCAGAAATCTGAATGCCGAATTCTCCTGGGCTGCGATCTCTTCGCGAATTTGTCCGGCATACTTGGGTTTGAGATGATAAAGCGATATCGGCGTGTTTTCTCTTTCAAACTTGATCAGCTCTTTTTTCAGCGTCGCCGGAGTAAAATGTTTGGATGCATCCGCTATTGCTTGCAACGCGTTCGGAAAAGCGAGTTCCACAAAAAATCCTCTAATATTTTTATATGTTCTGCAAATCTCCCAAATTCTCTCCGTGGGCCCGGTATCGCCACTAATTACAATAGAACCCTCTTTATCCTCTAACACAAACCCGGTGGAAGGCACCACATGGTTTACGCGTACAGGAAGTACTGTAATGTTTCCAAAGGTGTATTTCGTTTCCGGTTCAATGTCATGCAGTACATAAAAGGGGTGGTGACGAGATGGAATTCTAGTGAAGTCCGGCCAAATAGCATTATTAAAAAAATGCTCCTTAAGATGGCGGTTGACTTCAGGCAAGGCGTACAAATTAACTCTATCGATCTCACCGAGCATGTTGTCGGCCA
The DNA here is from genome assembly GCA_945787105.1 of uncultured Gammaproteobacteria bacterium. Lineage (GTDB taxonomy): Bacteria > Pseudomonadota > Gammaproteobacteria > Arenicellales > JAANXG01 > CALZGZ01. Next base: position 17,482 of record CALZGZ010000257.1, on the reverse strand, counting down.
AAAATCCCAAGTCTCTAATGTGATCAAGATGAGTATGGCTTATTACGATGTCTCGTATTTTACTTTGCGCATCGAAATCCAAACCGCCACAGACACTTCCCGCATCGACAAAAAGAGATTCACTCAGTTGGAAACAGGTTGTGAGTTTCCCAGGCGCAATACCGCCATCACAGCCTACAACATGGATTTTCATTTATTTCTGAATGCCCTGATTTGCTTTAATATTTGTGTTGCTATGTAGCACATCGGTGGTCTCTTCTCATCAGTCAATATGATTGCTAACCGGGTAAAAGGGAATTTCCGAGCTAATTATTACCGACCTGGATTGACCAAGGGACAGCCCAGATAGGCACAAATTCTAACCCCTTATCGGCATTATTGTCCCGAATTTACGTGGTGGTAGACTGGAGTTACAAGAGAAAATATTGAATGAAGTTCCAACGATTGCGAGTCATGCCCGCACGTCCCTATATCTCGTACAGGTTATATGGACAATGATGAACAGATCAAGTAGCTGCGCTATAGCTTCCAAGCACCGAACTTACTGCTACATTCTATACGTCCTCTAGCTTTAAAGCACATCATCCATGTGAAAAGCGGCCCTAACGGTAGCATCGACTTTGATCGGTCTCGTCAACATGCTCCGCCATCATCCGTGTGCGACCAACCGTCGGATTGAGATGAGATATCGCAAAGAGATCATCGATTGGATGAATGAGAGAGGCGTCAAACTCCGGTCCATGCTTGCGCCAGCTTTGGATCAGTCGACAGATAATAGAGCCAATCCACGAGCTTTCATTAGATCCGTTGTCGACTCGAAGCGATACCCGATCTTCTACCTAGATTTCAACAGTTGGCGTTGCCTGAGACCTTCTATAGTTACAACGATCATGCTCATTGGAGCCCCAAAGGTCATGCGTTCGTCGCCGATGAAATCGTGCGCTTCCTAGTCAAGTCACTCCAACCGTGAGATATTTTCGCTGCCAATGAAGCGTGAGGTGTCAATTGGTGCGCAGGATTCGGCACCCGTAACTGAATAACCCCCACCAGCGATGATGTCCTTGACGTATGACTTCAGCCTTGATCTTGATATGATTTTCATCTGCTTCTGACGGCGCTACAATCTCGATTTCCTGCCCGAGCTCCAGCTTGCGCCTCGCCATGAGGTATAAGCCCAGCCGTCCGAGGTTGACTAGGTGCGCGTTTTCGTAACTCTTCGTCTGGTCAATTCGCAGACGAACACGAGTTCGTATGTCTCGGCGGACAGTCTGGCGCCGGTCGTTGTTGGGTTTTTCCATGTAGACTTCTGCTGGACAGGTTGTCGCTGACGGGTCAGTAAACGCGCTGTGTTGAGTACAGTTTTTTCTGAGGCATGTCTCCCCGCTGGTCAAATTCACGTGGTCCCAGTGACGAAAAACGTCGTGAGAAAGATTCTTAATACCAGCACTTAGCTAGTTTAGACCGTGTCATGACTTTTACCACAACTTATTGAAAAATTAACGAAAGATTATTCAAGGCCGAAACAGCCACGCGCCGGACGGCCGTTGTGTTAGGCTTTGCGAATATGACACTAGAGTTGTTTCGAACCGACGCGAATTTGCAAGAATGTAGCGCTCAAGTGAATAAAGTCGACGCGCGCGGGATTTGCGTCGATCGCACGGTTTTCTACCCCATGGGCGGAGGCCAACCAGGTGACACAGGGATATTGATTCGTTCAGACGGCAGCGAGGTTGCAATCACCGATACACGCAAGGATAGGGAAACTGGTGATCACCTACATATTCTGGGGCCCAACGCCCCAATAATGACAATCGGTGAAAATATTGTTCTCCATTTAGACTGGGAACGTCGGTACCGGTTGATGCGTATGCATAGCTGTATGCATGTGCTCTGTGCAGTGATAGATGCCCCAGTGACGGGGGGGTCTATACGTGACGGTAGCGGTCGGCTGGATTTCGATCTGCCCGAACCACCCGACAAAATGGCCATCGAAAACCGCCTGAACGAGCTAATACAAGAAGATCATCCGATGGAGCTACAGTGGATTACGGATGAGGAGCTAGAGCGCAATCCCGAGTTGGTGCGTACCATGTCGGTGCAACCACCAAAGGGAAGCGGCCGCGTGCGCCTGGTCAATTTCCAGGGCGTTGACCTGCAGCCCTGCGGTGGTACCCATGTCTCGTCCAGCGCTGAAATCGGCAAGGTGCGAATCAGGAAAATCGAGAAAAAAGGCAAGCTCAACCGACGGGTAATCATCGAATTTGCTTAATTCGCCCTCGCCCCTGGCGGACAACGTAATACCTAACAAATTGTTCACACTGCGCCGGTGGCGTCCGTCTTGGGGCTTGTCGCGAATACGATTCGCACGGCCGGTGTGTTAAGGATAATGCATCCTTACTAACTCATCAGGACATAGAAAAATATACCTACCAGAATAGCCAAAACGAAATACTTTTTCGGATCGGTCTCTCTTTTCAATCTCATTTGTGCCATCGTGCTTCCTCAGTTAGATGTAGTGGAAATTAGACACCCGCTCTAAAATCTAATTTTAGACGGTCTTTCCGCATTTGCATGTCGAGGCGCAGGGTTTATGCTGCACGGCAGCAAATTCTTTCATTCCTGGCCCTTGCTGCAGCGGAATTGCTCGGGATCGTGGCACGGATGTCGCCCATGCCGGGGCTGTTCGCTGACAAGCGACTTGGGTATTACCGGCGCTGAGCGCGTAGCCGCGACGCCTGGTTGCCTCGCAAAACTCCACTAAACCACTGTTCTACAGCTTCTCTTGCGCGCTGCGAATCTTGTCGTCGGCGGTTTGGCTGCGGTCGGTCCGGGTGCCAAAGCGCAAGGTGCTCGAAATGCGGGGCACTCCGGAATCGTGCACGACTTCATGACATCGCTTGATGGCCGCGAACACCGTATCCCATTCTCCCTCTATATTGGTACCGTAGGCGTGGAGGTGCGGTTTCAGTCCTGCTTCCCGCAACACACGATGACAGTCCGCGACTTGCTTGGACACCGATACGCCAATTCCCATAGGAACCACACAAAGATCGGCAATCACTTTCATGGGCTTCAACCTCTCGTTAAGAGAATTTTCGACGCTAAACCGACGGATTATGAAAGAAAATCAAAGATCATAATAGTCGAACATAGTCGTGGAGTATGACAATGCGCCTGGCGGATTTTGGGGATGCCCAGCTGTATACGCCGAACCAGCCATGTCTGCCCTCGTCGTTGTCCGTCGACTTATAACGCTGAAATAGAATTCGCGCACAATCGATCGGTAATGTCCGATGCGAGCACAAATTGAATGCCGACTGATGGGGTCTGACCCCAAAAAGAATTCGCGACTTTGAGGACGTTGCTTACAGGCAATATTTCTCGTCGTCTGCCCGCGATCCAAAGCGAAGGTGGAGTTTACGACTGTATGGCAACAAGAATAATAGACCGAACTGCCCTAAACCCAATCATGCTTGGCGGGTTACGGTGACACCGCATCGTAGACATTCGACCGTTTCAACACCGCCCCCGGCGCCGAACCCAAACGTTTTGCTAATCGTACGAAAATCGTGACACCCCAGCCTGCAAAGGAGTCGAGCGAGCAGCGGTGGTAACTTTGGCGTGGTAGTATGTGACAGGTTGTACTCCTTACCCGCAGCCAATTGACCCGAACTACTGCACGGCTGCAGCATAAGCACCACAGGTGTGCTCAACGTGACGCTGAACGACAATGCGCAGGTTACGTGCAAGCCACATGGCACTCATTGAATATTGTTCAAAAAAAGCAGAGAGTGGGTGGGAATGTTGCGAGATCGTCGCATTATAATCACAAGCTGATCCTTCTCGGTAGTGCCGAGCACACAGCGCCGCGTTCTTTGCCTGCGGAATGGAACATACGGTTCGCCGTTTGCTACCGCCGGTTTATTCCAGACGCATCAGACGCCTGACCATATTCGATGAGGGGGGGGTAAAGACGAAGACCACAACTATATCTTTACGGGCCGTATGCTTCTGCAGCCGCTCTTGTGAGCCAGCCCGATCATGGAATACTGATCACTATACGCCCGCCCTGGTGAAATAGATAGGTGTGATGATTTTATAAAGATTTATCACAGTTTCTCGGCCACAACACGCGTGAATGGCTCAAACCCGGCCCGCATTACGAGGGACTCCTATGCCGATAAAACGGCGCGCAAAATTACTCTAATTTACGAACTCATGGGCGACGAAACTTGCCCCAGATATGTGGAGTCAATGTTTCGCAAACCAATAGCGTATAGGAAGCTTCAGCGGGTCAGCGTTCGATGCCGATGGTGGGTCAACCTACATGCCTATTCGCAAGCAGGACGAACATTCAGGAGGCGCAGCTTGTTGACTGCATAGGTCCTTAAGCCGCGTTGTCGAGCATGTGTTTACGGCCTGCAGACAACAGAGTGCTCCACAGGCTCAACAGGTAGCCGTTAGGATCGGGGTTCTGCATCAGTGACCGATACAGAAGCACAGCGCCGCTGAACCCTTCGGTGTGCCACGTGGTGCCGGTCGGCAGATCCATACTCGGAAACACCTCCGGTAATGGATACGCGGTGACATAGAAATAAGGTTCGGGGATACCCTCATCGCCAAACGTGAATCCGAAGTTCATTTGCTTGTCCGCGTACTCTTCGTCCCCGGGGTTTTGGCCAGGAATTTTCTCACCCGGCAGCCACAATATGGCCAGGTCAAAATGATGCGGCCAGAGTTGTATGGGACTGGTTTCCTCTCGGATCCCTGCGCGAAACAACTCCATGGCCGCAGACACGCAACTCAGCGTACGGGCAAGATTGCAGGCGTGCTCAGCCGAGTAGCCGGCGAATGCGTCTTCGCTATTGTTGCCATTGCTCTTTGCCGCCGCAAGCCGATCGTCGATGCCGGCAACGATCAGAAAATCTCGGATCCTTGCTGCGAGTTCCGCAGCGGGCTGTCCATGTATTTCTTCCTTCAATTGTCGGCCAATCGAGGTTCGCCCCTGCAAGAGACCTTCCCTTAGATTCAGTTCGAGTTCAAAGTCGATGCCCGCGTGGATAACGTCGGTGGTCAGGCCATTTAATGAGGGACGAAGACTGGCATGCCACCAATGTTTGCGCTTTGGGCGATAGGTGGTCATCCAATCGCCGAGAACACGCGCATAGGCGTGCAGCGCCTCGCGTGTTGCAGTGAGAGACTGAGGATCCAAGTTGGGAAATTGCTGTGTTGTCATCGTCGCTCTCAATAAAGTGCCGACACGCCACCATAGGCGACGCCGGTCAGTTGTGCCATTTCGGTTTTGAACGTGGTCAGATCGTCAATTGCAAAATCACGCAGGTGGTGATGGCCTGCGGCACGCGCCAGCACCGTCATCAATTCAACAGAGGAGGAAAAGAACCGCGCGAGCCGTTCGGCAGCGACATCGACGGGCAGTCGTGCTCGTAAATGCGGTTTTTGCGTAGCGATACCTACCGGGCAATTGTTGGTATGACAGGCGCGCATGCCTAAACAGCCGATTGCTTGGATTGCTGCGTTGGACACCGCAACACCATCGGCGCCCAAGGCCATTGCTTTCGCAAAATCGGCCGGATGCCTTAAGCCGCCGGTGACAATAAGCGTCACGTCTGACGCATCACCCGTATCTAAGTGCCGCCGCGCTCGCGCTAAGGCCGGGATGGTGGGAACGGAGATGTTGTCTCTGAAAATCAGCGGCGCCGCGCCGGTGCCACCACCGCGGCCGTCCAGGATGATATAGTCGACACCCACCTCGAGTGCCGCATCGATGTCTTTTTCAATGTGCTGAGCCGACAGCTTGAACCCCACGGGAATGCCGCCCGTCTTCTCACGCACCTCGGCGGCAAACTCACGAAATTGACTCAGACCCGTCCATGCAGGGAAACGTGCGGGAGAAATGGCCGACTGACCTTCTGGCAGCTCGCGGACTGCGGCGATCTTGCCCTTCACTTTATCGCCGGGTAAATGACCACCGGTGCCGGTTTTGGCGCCCTGGCCCCCTTTGAAGTGGAACGCCTGGGTGTTTTGCACTTTGTCCCACGAAAATCCGAAGCGGGCCGAGGCGAGTTCGTAGAAATACCGCGAGTTGGCAGCCTGTTCCTCAGGCAGCATGCCACCCTCGCCGGAACAAATGCCGGTTCCGGCAAGTTCGGCGCCTTTGGCAAGGGCCACCTTGGCTTCTTCTGATAGCGCACCAAAACTCATGTCCGAAACAAACAGAGGTATCTTTAAAAGCAGTGGTTGCTTTGCATTCGGTCCGATGACGAGATCCGTACCAACGGGTTCGTCATCAAGGAGTGGCAGCTTGTGCAGTTGGCCGACGACAAACTGCAAGTCATCCCACTTAGGTAAGCTGTCGCGCGGTACCCCCATGGCGGCCGTCGGACCGTGGTGCCCGACTTTGGTGAGTCCGTCACTAGCGATCATGCGGATGAACTTTACATACGGTTCATCCGCCGTTCCCGTTGGGTCCTGATAAGCTCCCTGATATGCATCGCGCTTGTACGGCTGAGGATTGTTTCGCGCCCAGGCGGCGATCTCGTCTTCGTCAACGAAGACCTGACCATCCTGCGCCCAGGCAGTGAACTTCGGCAGGGTCTCGCTGGTGTTGTATTCGCTGACGCCGGTATCGAGGCGATAGTCCCAACCGTGTACGCCGCAGATTAGATTGTCGCCATCGACATGGCCGTCCGCCATCAGCGCACTGCGATGGGCGCAACGGCCATACAGCACGCTGACCGTATCGTCAAAGCGAACAATCACAAGATCAACATCTGCAACCAACGCGTGCGCCGGTGTTCGATCTTCAAGTTCGTCCCAATTCTTTATGGCAATTTTGTTCATTCGGCAGCTGTCCTATCTGAGTTTTTTACAATTGCGGTGTGCCCTTCACGAAGGGGCAATTCAGCCACGAGCTGATTCTCTTCACACTCACCCATGCGCGCAGCGAGCCGTCCGTATAGACGTGCGAGCGGTGCCGCGCTAACACCGTGCAGCAAAGCACTCAACGCCACAGTGATAACGGTGATTGATAGCAGTTCATTATGATGTATCACTTTCGTTTCCTTGAGAATAAGTAAGACGAAGAGTATCGACGCCAGGCCGCGCGGGCCAAACCAGCCGAGGAACAGCTGCGTCGGTAGCCGCAAGCCGGCACCGACAAGTGAAATTGCGATCGGGATCATCCGTATCACTGTCAGACTCATCACTGCGTAGAGGAAAAAGCTGAGGTTCATATGCGCGATGCCGTCCGGAAGCAACGTGGCACCAAACACTAGGAAGGTGATCAGCATCAGGAGCTGACCTTCGGTTTCCATAAACTCGAACAGGAACGTGCACGGATGACGGATAGTGTTGCCAAATACCATGCCGCCGATGAATGCCGCGATGAATCCATTGCCGCCAATCAGTTCAGCGGCGACATAGGTGAATACCGCGAGTGAAAGAATACCGATGCCTTGAAAGGTTGTGTTCGCCCAGCCACGCTCAGCCGCCACATCGAGCAGGCGCGCACCGATGTAACCTACCGCCACGCCGGTTAGTGGTCCGAGAGTGACTTGCAACAGTCCAAAACGGACCCAATCACTCACCCCGGACGCACCGTGCTGGGCACTAGCGAGTGCCGCGAAGAGTAGGACCGCTGGTAAGGCAAACCCGTCGTTGAGGCCGCTCTCCACATTAATGGCCTGTCGAACTCGAACCGGCACTGACTTTGCGGAAACCACCGATTGCCCGAGCGCCGCATCCGTGGGAGCCAGCAGCGCCGCCAACAACGCAGCTTCCCAAAACGAAAACGCTGCGAATAGTTGTGAGGCAATAAAGGTTCCGGTCGCAATTGTCAGCGGTAACCCAACGATTAGCATGCGCAATGGCAAATTGTGGTCCCACCGCACACGGTTGAGATCAATTCGTGCGGCATCGGTGAATAACACCAGTATGAGCGTAAACTCGGCGACAAAGTGGATCGCCGAGTGACCAACGTCGAGGTTTGCTACATCGAGGCCGCCGGTGCCCACCGCAAATCCAAACATAATGAAGACCAATGGAGGCGTGACGATCGTTCCTTCTAGTCTGCCTGAAATGAGCGAGTACAACAGCAACCCACCGGTAATCACCGCGATTGATACAAGATCCATCATCGACTACCACTATGGTTATCGACAACGATGCGCGTCATTGAAAGAATTTGATTAAGGTTACGCATTGCTTTTTGTCACTTAAATAGTTTTACAATCGCAACCGCTAGAAAATCAGCGGTTGCCGGCCTTACATGGTCTACGCTTGGTGTTTGTACGTTTTGTCTCGCTATTGGGGCCGTCAATCTAAATCACTTTCTATATTAAGGGGCCTTGTTGCAGCGCGGAGCTATGGAATCGACATCCCACTCCCGATGTTGTCGTACCCCACGCAGTACCTCTCCGATATCCCCAGCCGGGTCATCGCGCCCAGGATCGAGCACGCAAGCTGCGCCGCGGTCCTTTGATGCGGTATGATACGACTACGCATAGAGCGACCCAAACACATTTTGTACCCAAAGATCGCCGTTTCGACCAAGCTGTGGCGTGTATGACCCGGTGCTCGTTGCCAGCGTCTTCGACCGCCGGCGCGAATCCATCGAAGGTTGTGATCCCGTTGTCCTACAACGGCAGGTAGATCTTTGACTCAACGTTTCGTTCCGTGTGGGCGGGATGATCACCCGTGTCGACGGATCCGACCCATATGCATCAACCGCTTCATACATCGACGCATCGTCATACGCAACATCAGCTGTTACTGAGGCGACCTCGTGGACATCCATGCTAGGTTGCTCTAAGTCTCAATCCACTTCAGCTAATAGCAACGTCCTATGGTTACCTCGCCCTCATGTTGAGAAGCGCGCTGCGCAGCAATGCCATTTAGGCTGGCCGGTCCATTACGGACAAACGCGGCCGCGTGACGGAGCGATCAAGCACCGAAAGCTGCTGGCGAGGCGCCAGATTCTCTAAGGCTGGATCCCGCAGGGTTTTAAGCGTCGCGACTGAGGCGCCAGTGAGGTGATGGAACGTCTTAGCGACAGTCCAGTCATCACCGAGACAAGTCAACGATCACAAGCCGATCCTATTTGTAGGCGGCACAACGGCGATTATCACTACGGTTTTTGAAAAATAAAGTTGTTTAATTTTGAATAAGCTACCGAGACGCCCGTTACACAAATTGCACAATAAGGCATGACAATGCAGCACTCACGAGAAAGGTATTGATTCTCAGTTGTCATCGACCCCTTTGTCCTTATTTCACCGTCGTTTCAGTAATATTAGTTCACCGGATTTAATAGCACCTTGAGTTCGGCAAAACTCTGCACCAAACCGGTTGGCGGTATGTCGACGCCGAGTTGACGACCAATCTGGGTAATAGAAAAGATACCACGAATAACTGGCCGGCCATGAGCATCATTATCCAAAACAAGCGCATGTTGGCGTTGAGCCTCACGAAGTGTTTCCACTACATCGCCCACGCAGGATTTCTCTACGGCATCCATACTCAATGCCTCGATCTCATTTTCTGGCGTCATGATATGAGTAACGATAATTTCACTACGTGCGACTCTTTCTTTCGCAATATAATTAACCGGCTTTTCACCCAAAATATCTCGGGCGGTGATAACTCCCTTCAGGTGATCTTTATCATCGGTAACAATCAATAATCGAACACCGGTGTGGATCATCTTTTGCAGAGCCTCATCAATGAGTAAGTTCGGGTCAACCGTTACCGCCTCAACCCTTTTTAAGTCTGTCATTACATTAACAGCCGGCTCTTCCATTTTCGTGACCGCAGGGAGACCTTGATTGAAACGATAAACCGGAGTATCTGGCGAAAGACGAACGGAATGAAGTCTCGAGTATGAAGTTGCCATCTATTTCTTCTCCCTATCGATAATATCGGTAGTCTAGTATTCTGGGTATTCTGGGGACAGTTTACTGATCTGTGGATATGTTGGATAGATGATTAACTGAACTGATCTTTGCCGGTGTCGTGAGTGATAGGCGAGTAGTCCGTCGGCGAATTTATGCACAGATGAGTAAACTGTCCCCAGAACTACCCAGATCAGAAAGAGACAAGTTGTTGACTGGTCGGTTCCGCACAGCAGTACCAAGGTTCCGACAATCGGGGAATACGTTCTCCAAGGTAGTCGCGAGTTAATACTGGACTGACTCTGCTCAAGGCACGATGGGCCAGACGCCAGATTGTGGCAAAGGTTTCACTTCTTGATCGGTCATTTTGTTCGGCCTCCACTACGCAGGCCTGGACCGCTTTTTGCAGTTTGTCCACACGTGGGTCTTGGTGCCGCCACGGGTGACCCAACGTCGTTGCGTCGAATTCTTCCACTTGTTTCCAAAAACCCGGTAGCTTGAGCAAATAGGAACCATTCGGAACCAACAACCGTATCGATAGTTGGACAGGAGGAACACTTTCCACAAGCTGAAGATCGATAACTTTTTGTAATAAATCAATGTAACCCCATATCGTGGTCCACGGCGTGAACGGAACAAACGTGGGAGCCAGCGCGATGCCAAGCTTCCGAAGTGCCTGTACCGCCGTGACAAAATCGTCTGTCGTGTGGCCCTTGTCGAGGTACTCCAAAATCCGGTCGTCGACGGACTCGACCGCCGAAGTAATGAACAAGCAGCCAGTGGTTTTAAGCTCAGGGAGCAGATCCTGATGTCGGAGAATGTGCGAGATCTTTATGGTTGCATCATAAGTGACACGCGGAAACTCTTTATGTAACGCGCGTACTACTTTAAGCGCGTGGCTAGGGCCGTTAAAAAAATCCGGGTCTCCGAAAGAGATGTGTTCTGCACCGGCGTTAACTTGATTGCGGATATCGGCTGCGATCACATCGCAAGGCACGATACGAAACTTTCCTTCGTACACCGGCACGATCGGACAGTGACGGCACAGGTGCTTACAGCCCCTCGAGGCTTCGATAAAACCGACCGTTTTTTGTGCCCCGTCAGGCATGATCAAGTGTGCATACTTCGAAAGCCCAGGTAACTGAGACCGATCTGGCACCATAAAGGGTACCTTGGAAAGACTAATCACGGATTCAGTCTGGACAGCGACGCTTCCGGAGCGAAGGCGGTCGACCACTGACAACAGTCCAGGCTCAAACTCACCGCCCAGTACGGTATCGACTCCCAGTGAGCGTAGCAGGGTTTCATTCATTGGCGCATACAGGCCATACACACAGATATGGGCCCCCGGTGCTATTTCTCGAATTCGGGGAAGCGCTTCGACCGCGATACACGTCGCGGTATGCATCGCCACATAGATACCGACGAGTTCGGCGTTGGCCAGCAAGTCGTGATCCAGTCTCTGGATGGACAGATCCACACAATCGACCGTACAACCCACTTCAATGAGCATCGTGGCCGGTTCCGCCAAACCAAACGGCTGCCGGCCGATTTCGTATGGATTGATCAAGACTACCCTCATGGCACTCCCCTTGAGCCAGTTGCACTTACCGCGGCGTCAGAGCTCTGATCGAGTTTCCATAACGGCGCCACAATGAAATTCAGCTTGGCATGGGCTTGACGCAACGCGGCCTCGGCTTGCTGCGGCGTGGGTGCATGGGCAAAAACAAATCCGAGATAGCCGGAACCCTCCGGCCATGGCACCAGTTGGTAGCCGTCGCGCACCAGAATAGAGACTTCTTCTATAAAACATACGCTCTGCGCCGCTAACACTCCCTCGACGCGTCGCAAGATGCCCGCGGCCGGAGTTGGGATCATCAACACACCCGCGCCGCCCGGGCGGGGGGCAGGGCGCAACAAAGGGCTTGCCATGGCATGTGCAAGCACCAGTTTCTCTAGGTTGTAACCCGTGCCGAACCTGAACAGACGCCCACATAGACCGCCGATAGTGCGGGCGGCAACCTCGAGAATCCAGACACCGTCATCGTTTATCCGGCATTCTGCATGAATCGGGCCTTCACGTAACCCATATGCTTCGCAGGCGTCGTTGACACGCTGTCGGATCTCCGTCTGTGTGGCCATATCCAGTCGCGACGGCGTAACATAATACGTCTCCTCGAAGTAGGGTCCTTCCAACGGATCGGGTTTATCGAAGATGGCCAAAACATCGAGCTCGCCACCGCGCAACATCCCTTCCACTGCAACTTCACTGCCGGAAATAAAATCCTCTGCAAGGATGCGATTACGTTCCTCTGCTCCCTCAGTATGCAATAGCTGCGCAATACGTGAGCACGCGCGCAAGAATTGGTCGATGTCATTGGCGCGGATCACGCCACGGCTGGCCGAAAGGGTGAGCGGTTTCAATACACAGGGGAATCGAACCGTCTCGGCCTGCCCAGTCAGTGACCGCCGCAGATCGATGAGGTGATGGTGAGGGACGGGCACTCCTTTTTCCTTAAGGCGCTTACGCGCCAAATCCTTGCGCCGGGCAATCCTTACCGCCGCCGATGGATTATGCGGCAGGCCCAGTTCCGATGCCGCACGCGCTGCGAGTTCGGTGGTGGCGTCATCAGTACCTGCAACACCAGCAAACGGGCGCCTCGCGGCTTCGCGCAGGATCGTCTGTATCGCGCCTTCGGTATCCCCCAGGTCGATGTGTAGCCCATCGGCGTACGCGCTCACCACTGAGTATTTCCCTTCGGACGCAAACAACACGTCAACACCGAGCCGGTCGGCGGCATCGAGAAAAGCGGTAGTGCGGTAACTGCTGTGCGGCGCAATCACCAGCACCCGCTGGCGCGGTAAGTGCTGCCGTGTAGGACTTGCAGGCATGACTATCTAGATGCGTGAGCGCGACACTGAGCGGCTCATACCGTGGGTACGATAAAGCGATAGATTGAATGCAGTTTCTTTTCAGTAACCGCCGCCACCGCAGCCACCGCACGCGCCGCTGCCGCCCACGGCTTGGAAAACGTTTTTGAACTTGAATTGGTCCTCGGCGAAATCGATTTCACAGCCTTGCAAATAGTTCAGTGCGACCGCATCGACGACAATCCTGCAGCCGTTCACATTGAGAGTGCTATCGTATTCGCTCACCTCTTCCGCATAGGTCATGCCATAAGTCATGCCGCTACAGCCGCCCCCCGAAACAAACACCCGGATTCCTTTAATATCCGGGTCGGTGCCGGCTAACAGTTGTGCCATTTTCGCCTCCGCCGCCGGGGTTAATCGCATCTCCCTTTCGGTGATCGTGGTCGAATAGGTAATGTGTGCTGACTCGGACATATTTCCACTCCTGAACTTTATCCAGCTATGATACCCTTACCCGAGAAGATAGTTGAGTGTTTTGCTCAGTTTTCTGTGTTTTTACGCCACGAGATGGTGGAGTACCCATTTTAAAGGTAAGCAAATGGCGCGGACCGTATACTGCCAAGTGTTGAAACAACAAGCCGAAGGCCTCGACCAGCCACCCCATCCAGGGTCCCTGGGGCAACGTGTCTACGAGAATGTCTCCAAGGAAGGTTGGAAGAAATGGCTTGAGCGGCTCACCACCATCATTAACGAAAATGGGTTGAGTACAGCAGATCCGAAGAGCATTGAATTGATGGAACGGCATATGGTCGGATTCCTATTCGGTGAAGGCGATCTGGGTAAGCTTCCTCCGGGTTTTTCAGCCACCGGACAAAAGAAGTAACGCCCCGCACACCTACAGGTAAATGGCTTACGGGGGGTTATCCAACCTATCCCGTGGGGCCAACATAGTCATGCAGCTTCCCGATGGTAATATTTCAGCAGCCCACCTGAGCGTTCTTTACAACCGGCTGATCCGTCAACGCGATTCATTTTGATCGGATAGCGTGACGCCGAGTTTCGCCATAGCGCCCACAATGCGGTCATAGCCCCAATCCGAATTATGTTTGGCTATAGGCACCACTAATTGCTCGATTTCATCATCAATTCTGGGCCGGCCTGGATAACGACGGGCTTTGGACCTATCGAACTTGCGTGCTACCAGCCTCCGGTACCAATCCATGATGGTATCCGGCTTCGCGGCATTGGCCACATCCTCGAGGGCTTTACGACCAAGGCGGTGACCGGTTTCGGCAAGCGTGGCCCGTTCAGTGTTTACAGTAACACTCGGCCTGTCCGCTGAGCTCTAAGAATCCAATTCTCGGCGGCGAGATACTCGTTGTGGAATTGCAAATCTTGACTAACCGTTCCGGTGATGTAAGCCAGTATCGGTATCCAATCCATAAGTTTTCCTCCACAACTTAGAGGTTCTTGAAAAGGGCGAGGTTCTAAGCGTGGCTTTGCGTTGGATAAACTGATATCTCAAACAACTTAAAGTGTTTTGACCAGATGGGGTTGATGCGTCCGCTCGATGATTGTCGCGGCGGTCTTGGCAAAGTACAACCGAAGGCATCACTTTTCTTCTCGTAGTGCCGTTACCTTATTGTGAACGACCACTATGCAATTCTAATTTTACTCTAATGCAATCTCATATACCCTATAGCTCTTTTTGCATCCACTCACTTCGTTATTTGGTAACTAGAATTGGCTGGAGGTAGTGATTATGACTCATTTGTCGTCGCGTAGACTGATCTTTTGGGTGGCAATGCTGTTAGCGCAGACCGGCGCATTTATTATTTTTAAGGACCTTGCCGATATCAGCCAATGGTTGGTCCAGTCATCAAGGGAATTTACCATGAAGGTCTGGTACAATCGCCAGTTAATCGCTGCGGTTTCGGCAGCATTACTAGTCGTTGCCCTGTGGGCTTGGTGGTTAGAACGCCGTGCTTGCCCAAAGCCTTTTCTCGCCGTTTTGGTCGTCTTTTTCGCCCTTAATTTCTACTCCGGCATGATCAACCCGAAGTGGATGTTTCGTGCCCAACAGCATGCTGCGAAATTCGTCGCTGTCGAGGAAGCGCCGAAGTATATCGAGAAGAGTTTGCAGTGGGCGCGTTTCGGTTACGACGACTATTCCTCCGTGAACGAGGTCAGCGTTTTAGTGCTGGAGACCGATGATGGTGCCTACGCCTATTCCGACTACTACCTGTTACAGCCACATGTCGTCAAAGCCAATACGGTCGGTGGCGAAGAGGTGATCATGACCTATTGTGGGCTCACCAATCTGGGTATCGCCTACAGTCCGATGATCGGTGATCAGAAACTGGATCTGACGGTGATGACCCAGTTAAAAAATAATCTGGTATTGACAGACAAGAACAGCGGCGAGGCTATTCAGCAGATTTGGGGGACTATGGAGCGATCGCGGGAGAAGGGCAAGATGAGGGAGTGGCCGACCATCCGCATGCCGTTTCGTGCTTTTAAGAAACTCTATCCACAGGGCAAAGTATTCATAAACGAGATTCCTTCGTTCACAGAAAGTCCAGTCCTGGCTCTGTGGGACCGGCTTGTCCGCCACGTGATGATGTATAACGGTGTTGGTCTGCAATGGAACAAACCGGATCAACCGGCGTTTCCCACCATTGATTATAAGGATAAACGCCTGCCGATGAAGCAGCTGGTTTACGCACTCAATGTCGGGGACGACTACGTCGCTTATACCAAGGATTTTCTAGTACAACAGGGTGGTACGTTGAATGTCAAAATCGGTAACAGCCCCGTCGTGGTTGATTACGACAAAGAGTTTGATGTGGTCGCAGCCTTTTATAACCCGTCGGGCGTACCGGTGAGCGATGTGGATATCTTTGGTCGTACTGTAGACGGTGATAGGCTGGATCGTGTGAATACCTTAAAAAGCAACCTATTCTGGTTTATTCTCGTCGAGTTTTATCCGCAGACTGACGTCAACCGTGCGTAAGCAGGAGGTTGCTGCGTTTAGAGCACACACGTTCAACGGTTGCGTAGCAATAGGTGTTGAGGGAAGAGGATGAAGACCATCATTGAGCCGTTTCGCATCAAAGTCACCGAAACCTTCAAACCGATTGAGCGCGCGCAGCGTATCAGTGCTTTGCAAACCGCTCACTATAACGTCTTCTTACTGAAGGGTGAGGATTGCTGTATTGATCTACTGACCGACAGTGGAACCGGCGCGATGTCCACGGAACAGTGGGCGGCGATGATGCTCGGCGACGAGAGTTACGCGGGCGGTAAGTCGTGGTACAAGTTCGAAGCGGTAGTGCGCGAGATCACCGGGTTCCGTCATATATTTCCCACCCACCAAGGACGCGCCGCGGAAGGCATTCTATGCATGACGCGCTTGAAGGCGGGGGACACGGTGCCTAATAACAGCCATTTTGACACGACGCGTGCCAACATCGAGTTCATAGGCGCCAAGGCGATAAACCTCCCGTGCGCGGAGGCTATGGACCCAGTATTCGATGCACCCTTCAAGGGAGACATGAGCCTCGAACGGTTGACACAATTTATCGAATGTAGTGACGTCGATAAGATCCCGTTTTGCATAATCACGGTAACGAACAATGCCGGCGGTGGACAGCCCGTGTCCATGGCAAACATACGTGCGGTTAAAGCGATACTCGATAAGTACGGCATTCCTCTCGTTCTGGACGCGTGCCGCTTTGCCGAAAACGCCTATTTCATTCGCGAGCGAGAGTCGGGATACAAAAATCACACGCTGCTGGAAATTGCGCAAGAGATGTTCTCCTATGCAGATGCCGCCACGATGAGCTGTAAAAAGGACGGCCTTGCCAATATCGGCGGTTTTCTAGCTTGCAACGACGATGGTTGGGCGGAGGATTTTCGCAACGCGCTTATCCTCCGGGAGGGATTTCCGACCTACGGTGGGTTAGCAGGCCGGGATCTGGAGGCGATCGCCGTCGGATTACGGGAGGCCTTGGATTATGAGTATCAGGCGTATCGGCATGCCACCGTGGTCTATTTGGGCGACCGGCTTATAGCACGTGGGATACCTATTGTTCGCCCCGTGGGTGGCCACGCGGTGTTTATCGATGCCAATGCGTTCCTGCCACACATACCAGCGTCTGAATACCCGGGGATCGGTCTGATTAATTCCCTTTACGTCGCAGGTGGTGTACGCGCTGTGGAGCTGGGTAGCGTCATGTTTGCACACCGCGACGAGGCCGGTAACGAGGTCCCCGCGCCGCTCGAACTGGTGCGTCTCGCCTTTCCGCGACGCGTTTACACCCAGAGCCATTTCGATTACCTGATCGAGGTGGTCGAGGAAAGTTGGAGTCAACGGGAGTCACTGCGTGGCTACCGGATCACCTACCAGCCGAAACTGCTCCGTCATTTCAGCTGTCACTTTACGCCTATCGACCGCTGACGCGGATTACATTCGTGCCGCGCAGTCCCAGGACCACATCCATACCGGGGTTCTACGGATCGCGTACTTGCTCAACGGCCCTGTTTTCGCAGATTTTGCACCGTGAACAAACGGGGTTGGTTAACGTCGTCCGTGATGATGCTTTTGAACTGCAGGGTCGTGCAGTGATTGGCCTGTGTGTCGATCAGCACCGCATAATCGTCCAAGGCAACCCCTTTGCCTTTGTTGGTCGCATGATGATGGT
>CALZGZ010000256.1 GCA_945787105.1 uncultured Gammaproteobacteria bacterium | reverse complement strand
CGTTGTTTGATTGGGCAAGCGCCTCGCCTTGGCTCTTGAGCTCCTGGTCTATCTTGGTCAGCTCTGAAGTAAGGCTTTGACCGCCGGTCTGTAACTCTTGCAGCGATTTTTCTATTGACTGGAGTTGTGTCTGCGTCGCCGTACGTGTGTTGGCTAGTTTTTCCTGGGAATCTGCGGCCTCATCCGAGAATTTTTGTTGCGCCACATATAATTCGCTCACTTGAGCATGGATAGAAGCCAATTCCGACTGAATTGCCGTGATGTGCGAATCAAAACGCCGCATGGCATCGCCTTGGATTGTCAACTCTTTGCGTGGATCGGTGAATTTTAAATCCGGTTTCTGTGGAGTCGTTCGAGGTGCTTCCAGTGCGTCAGTCAGCATTGTCACCTTATCACGCAGCCCGGAGAGCTCCGAGACCAGTGCATGTCGTGCTATGTGTGCTTGGGCCGTAGCCTGTCGCTGGCGGTCAAGTTCGTCATCCAACGCGGCCAATCTGGATATCAGCTCCTGGTGATTCGTTTGTATTTCTTGTACGGTGCCGGTCATAGATTGAAGTTGTGAATGAGACAATGCCGGCTGTTCACGCGACTGTTCGCGGGTGGGTATGAACTCGGCAAGAATCTGCGGTTCGTGCAACAAACCACGAAAATCCCGGTCAAAGTCAATAGTGTCCTCCGCGGAGAGGGTGAGGGTGCCGGTGGGCGAAATGACTGCGGCACTGGCACTTGGGCGCGCTTGGGCTTTATTGTCGGCGAATAGTGCTTGGGGAGCATCGGGAAACCGTTGTTTGAGGCCTTCGATATACCCAGCATTTCCTACGCACGTGGGGATGTTGGCGTCGCTGCACGGCAACTCGAGCACCTCCCACGCTGCACCGCGTTTGAAAAGTAACCCCGCCACGTCCCCGTACTGACTGTTCCTGTCAGCAGATTGAGCAAGGGCATGAAGCCACGCCCATCCCTGCAATACGCTCAGGCTGTGTACGACAAATACGACGTCCCGTCCGTGCCGTTGGTTGATCTCCTCTCGCAGGGCGTCGAGGATGGCCTTTCTCTGGTTGTCGCCCGGTTCCGCGGCCGCTGCCAATACCCCGGCCTGTTCGGCTTTCACCCCTGTTTCTAGGACGAAGAACGGAACCACTAAAGTAACAAGAATCAACGATAAGTATCTAATTACTATAAGCATTGTTCTATTTTCTGTACTTTCGATATGGTTATCTGTCCGGCCCAGTCAACCGCCTAAACCGTGCGCTCGTCGCGGCACGCCGGCGCTTGGTTAGCTCTATTTTAGATTACCATTTTTTTGTTTGCATAGCCGCTACCGCCGCCACAATTTCATCATCGGGGTGATGTACTCAGACATTTAAGGAAATGCGCAGCCTCATGCGGATCTTGAGCGCCTCGTGCTTTTACTTTTCATGTTCGCGGCATCAGTTCTCGGTGTTGAAAAACTCGAGCTGACTCGAAGCCTAGTTGCTCATGCGCGTTACTCGCTGCCTCATCCGGTGCCCTAGCATCGGGTTGACTGTATTGTCATTTCTTGTGCGCGTCGATCCACTCTTGTGCCAGACGTCGCGCTTCGCTAATTTGCCAGCGTGTCATTTTTAACGCGATTTTTTGCCGGTTTTCTTCGCCCTGTTGGTAACCCTGAATTGCCGCCAGGTCGGACCACATGTACGCCAGTACGTCATTGCGCGCTACCCCTCTGCCATTACCATACATCGCACCCAGGTTGGACTGCGCGGCGGCGTAGCCCTGCTCGGCGGCCTCCCGATACCATCTCACCGCCTTCTCGTCATCCTGAGGCGCGCCGTTACCGGTCTCATACATCCAGCCAAGGTTGGACTGTGCAGCCGCGTCACCTTGCTCGGCGGCCTTGCGATACCACGAGATGGCCTCCTCGTAATTCTGAGAGACGCCCTGACCTTTGAAGTACATCCACCCTAAGTTGGACTGGGCATTTGCGTCACCTCGTTCGGCTGCCTGCTGGTACCACTTCGCTGCTTGGTTCGCATTCCAGGGCGCCGCCTGACTTTGTGAAAATATCCAGGTCATATCGGACTGGGCGTCGTTGACATCCCGTTTGGTGGCGATTTGGTATGACTCTAATTCCGCATCGCGGACCCCAGGTATGCTCACGCTTTCCCGATACTGCGGGCCAACGGATGCTTTGGTATTGCTTGGATCTTTGGGTGGTTGATCTGGTTCAATTAACACTTCGTGGTTGGTTCCCACGCTCAACTTGTCAGGATCATACAAATCCAAGTTGTCTTGCTGCTTTCCTAAGTCGTGGTCACGGCGGTTGCGAGGCGATCGATAAGTGTCATCGTGATCATCGTGGCTGGATAGCATAGTTGTGTCGAGTTTTTCTTTACTCTCAAGCTCTAACTCTCTCTCCGCAAGGGTTGCGCGGTCTTTGAGAGAAACACCATTAGATTGTAATTTATCGAACTGTTGCATCGCCGCCTTGTGCCCGTGTCGATGAGCGTTCAAAAACCATTTATGGGCTTTTTCTTTGTCATGCCACGCAATGGACTTGGCCAGGTTATACATGTCTGTGGCGTATTGATCGCCTTCGTCTGCCTGCATTTTAGACGTCAACCATTCTTCCAGGAGCGCCGCGCCTTTTGTATTGAGCGTCAAATGGGTATATGGATGCGGTATCGGACTCTCTTTGTTTAAGTAAAGATACGCCAGTTTTTGGACTGCATCCTTTTCTCCGGAATCGATTTGTTCTTGGATACTCTCAGCCGCAGTATAAAATCGTTTGGTGTCTTGATATGTTGGAAAACCTTCGACCAACAGCACGCCAATCGCAATTGCAATGAATCCGACAAGGAAAACGGTATAAGGTTTTTTCCAAAAACCTTCGGTATGGGCCGTCTTTTTTGTTATTGTTTTAGTTACTGTCAGCATGAATAAGGCGGGAAACGCGGCAATCAATCCGCTCACTAATACCGCCTTATGTTGGTGAAGCAGAATAAGGATACTGATGGGGACTGCCGCTATGACGTGCAGTAATATTGTTAAGACCTTCCAGCGTGATTGTGGATCTACCCCGCTGGGATTTATGTCCGCACTCGCGGGGCGAGCTGCCACGGAAGGAAATGGCGCGTATGGATACTCTGTCCTGCTGTCAACCGAAGTGCCGCCAGGATCTTGTTTCATTTCTCGCAACCACTATTCTTCGTAACAACGCGGCCACTTTGATTGACCCCAATTGGCTTTGTAAAAAACTGGGTATGCAACCTCCTTAGGTAGATTTGAAAGTGGCGATTGTAGTGTTTGGAAAAAAGGTGACTCATTGAGTTCAGCGCAATCTAGAATAAAGTTGAATTGTGCCTAAGTATAAGCTGAAGCGGCTTATAAAATCGTTAGACTTTTGTATCGAGGTAGCCGATCACAGGAAACGGCTGGAAGATTGTTCGATGCCGTTTTCGTCCTGATGATCGTACACGTTGGCTACACGGTGTTGTTGGGACTAATACAAGCACTGCGTTGGGTGGGGGCCACCTCGTCGTTTAATCTATAATTCCGACCAAGTTGTGCAAGCGTGCGTCGTGGGTTTGAAAATGTCGACAAAACCAGTCATATAAACGTTTGGTCGTCGCTTCGTTATTGACTAGCGAATTGCCTTCCCAATCGCACATTATGGTCGTGATCTCATCGAGTAAACATTGGTGATCCGCCTGATGTTCTTCATATTGGTCATAGTGCCGTGACCGCATAATCGCTTCTTCATAGGCGAAGTGTTTGGTGACACGACCGTATAAATCTCCGAATAGATTGACTACGACCGTTTGTTTCTCACCCAACTCCAGGTACCCATGAAGTTGATTGATAAGGTCAATTAACTCACGGTGATCGGCGTCTATCTTGGCGACACCCACCGAAAACCCTGGACTCCATTCGATGATCGACACAGCTATCCTCACATGTTTGGCTATTGTATTCAATATATCAATATGGTCTATATTTCCAGGAAAATCATACTGTTATTTCAAATTCTTGAATGTTTCTCACG
This sequence comes from uncultured Gammaproteobacteria bacterium, assembly GCA_945787105.1. Taxonomy (GTDB): domain Bacteria; phylum Pseudomonadota; class Gammaproteobacteria; order Arenicellales; family JAANXG01; genus CALZGZ01. Next base: position 1,770 of record CALZGZ010000256.1, on the reverse strand, counting down.
CCGGGGCCGAAAAGTGGGCGGGGCATGCGTCCCGGGACGTGGCTGAATCGATCGCATAGTGAACGGATTCCATTGCCAGATTCCTCGATCTCGAGCCACCAAAACGAACCGTAGCGCCGGTTTCGAACCGGTTTGGGTTTGATTTACCGCGCATTATTATCGGCCCGTTGGTGATCTGCCGTAAGGTGTGGCATTACCCGACAGGGGTGATGGACTTTACCCGCGAGAACCCCACAAACGGTTCATCTATATTTCGCGATTATGCTACCGCAAGTGGGCGCCGGGGATGGCTAAAACACTATGCTTGGATCATCGGGCAGGTGAAGCATTACACGTAGAGAGCCGTAAGACGCATATGTGAGACTTTATTGTCCATCGATGCAGCCTTGTGATAGTAATCAACTTACATTGGTAGCCGGTTTAGGCAAAACGAAACGAAACAACAACACAGGCATAGGCAATGATTTCCGCCACCAGGACTGCTGCGATAAAATTTGTTTCCTCGTTGTGTTTGCAGTTTTTGATTCCTACGCATAGTCCGTCACCTTGACGCGTAAATTTTGTTTGTTAGTTAAAAATGTTTTGTAGTTACCACGACTGACAAGTCGACCTATATAATAACCTCCGCAATTGGGTCGCCGACCAAGTGGGCTTCCTATTCATATTCCGAAGATATGTGAGGCGCCGTGAACGAAACAATAACAATGACTAAGCGCAAACGTTTCCCCCGCGGGTTGGTGATCACTGCGATCGTCGCTGGTGTATTGATCGCGGGCATTTGGTTTAGCACCCGGCCAGAACCCGTGAAAGTCTTGACTCACGAGGTGGGGGTCGGCAGCGTTCAATCCACCGTGTCCAATACCCGCGCCGGCACGCTCAATTCTTGCCGTCGGGCGCGCATCTCGGCGACGATTGGTGGACAGGTAATCGCGATCAACGTCAAGGAGGGTGACCGGGTCCGTGCTGGACAGGTACTGTTGGAGTTATGGAACGAAGATGTCACCGCGGGATTAGAACTTGCGCGACAAGAATCCATCGCCACCAGGGCGAAAGCGGAAGACGCCTGTGTGCGCGCCGAAGACGCGGAACGGGAAGCAAAACGTGCAACGCAATTGCACAAGCGGGGTTTGATGTCCGACGAAAGCCGCGATCAGGCGGTAACTGAAGCCAAAGCACGAAACGCAGCGTGCCGGGCAGCACAGGCAAGCCTCCAGGTCAGCGTAGCGCAAATTGCGGTTCGGCAGGCTGCCTTTGATAAGACAATTCTCAAGGCTCCGTTCGACGGAATCGCGGCCGATATCTACCCTGAGGTTGGAGAGTTTGTAACGCCCTCGCCCCCGGGCATAATCACCCCACCGGCGGTGGACCTGATCGATGACAGTTGCGCATATGTTACCGCGCCCATTGATGAGGTCGATGCCGCGGCGATACGTTCGGGGATGCCGGCGGTGATTACTCTAGATGCGTTGCGGGACCAGCAGTTCAAGGGCACGGTGCGGCGCATTGCGTCATATGTCGTCGACGTGAGTAAACAGGCGCGCACCGTGGACGTGGAAGTGGTTTTCGATGACCCGTCACAAGCAAAAACCCTGCTGACGGGTTACAGCGCGGATGTGGAGATCATTCTCGAGGAACGCAAGGAAGTATTGCGTGTCCCGACCGAAGCGGTATTGGAGGGAAACCGCGTGTTAGTGCTGGATACCGAGAATCAAGAACTCATAGAACGCACATTCAAACCCGGCTTATCCAATTGGCGTTATACCGAGATCG
>CALZGZ010000255.1 GCA_945787105.1 uncultured Gammaproteobacteria bacterium | reverse complement strand
CGATGACTTTTAAGCAAGTCGCCCACACCGGTCTTGCGACTGGATTATTGGGCATCCTACTGTTTGGCGGCGTCGCCTCTGCCGGCGATGTGAGTCGAGGCGCGCTGCTGGCGGCCCAGTGCGAAACGTGCCACGGTATGGGCGGTAAGGGTGCCACACCAAATCCGGCCATCAACGGCATGGATGTTGCCGACATGGTGGATATCATGAAGGCATTTGCGTCGAAGGAGGAAGCCTCGACGATGATGTATCGTCATGCAGCAGGTTATTCGGATGATGACCTCAAAGCGATGGCGAAATATTTGAAAGGCAAGTGAGGGGAGGAGAATGATGCAAGATATGAACCGTAGAGATTTTATGAGGTTGCTCGGTGCCACGGGAGCGGTTTCGGGTTTGACAGCGATGGGCATTCCCACGGCGGTACTCGCGAAGGCAAGCGGCAAAGTCATCGTTGTCGGCGGCGGCTTCGGCGGCGCGACCTGCGCGCAGTATTTGAAACGTTGGGGTCCCGACATCGACGTCACACTCGTCGAGCGCGAAGCTAAATACGTTACCTGTCCTTTCAGCAACGTAGTGCTTGCGGGCGACATGACCATTGACCAGATTACCCACAGCTACGATGGGTTGAAGGCAAAGGGCATTAAGGTGGTCAACGACGAGGTCACCGGGGCCGATGTGGGCGCAAAAAAGGTCACGCTGAAGGGCGGCGATACGTTGAGCGCGGATATGCTGGTGTTGTCCCCAGGCGTCAAGTTCATTTATGGGCGGGTGGAGAACGACGACAAGGTCGAACAGAGCATGCCCCACGCTTGGAAGGCCGGCCCGCAGACTGCCTTATTGCGCAAGCAAATCATGGCGATGAAAGACGGCGGTACGGTGTTGATTCTACCACCACCCAAACCGTTCCGGTGTCCCCCGGGGCCGTATGAACGCGCCAGCTTGATCGCGAATTACCTGAAGAACAACAAGCCCAAATCCAAGATCATCATCGTTGACTCCAATGAGTCTCACTCCAAGCAGAAGGCGTTTCATGCCGCGTGGCAACACGTGTATGGTATGGGTGAGGGCAAGATGATCCAATGGGTCAAGGAGACGGAAGGCGGAAAGATCGAGAAGCTGGATCCGTCGACCATGACGGTGACAAAGGAATTTGGAGACGAGTTCAAAGGTGACGTGATCAATTTCATTCCGTATCAGAAGGCCGCGGAACTGGTCCACAGCGCCGGCCTCACCAACAAGGATGGCTGGTGTGATGTGCACCAGAATACCTTCGAGTCAAAGGTGGCCAAAGGCGTGTACGTGCTGGGTGATGCATGTGTTGCAGGTGCGATGCCGAAATCCGGGCACTCGGCGAACTCTCAGGCCAAGAACTGTGCAGCGGCCATCGTAACGAAGCTGGCTGGTCAGGAGATGCCGACACCGACTTATGCGAACACGTGTTATAGCTTGATCAGTCCCGACTTCGGAATCTCGGTGGCCGCGGTCTACGGGTTCAAGGAAGGGTCGATCAAGAAACTTGCCAGCGGCGTAACGCCGCCGTATCCAAAGGAGAAAAACCGCTTCTATAAGAACGAGGCCAAATACGCGAAAGGATGGTATAAGTCGATTACCATGGATATGTTTGGTTAATCTTCCTCCTCCTGAGGATTAAGACCGGGGCGGCTTCGGCCGCCCCATTTTGTATGGGTGTACGTTTATTCTGTCGATTTAATCGAATCGTGATGAAAATCCGCTACGGTTTCGCGCGCTCCACGTAGCCAGCGGCACGCCTCGCAGCGGCACACCTCACTCTCATGATCACTTTCCATCACCAGTGCCTCGACAAAATGCATGGCAAATTCCAACGCCTCGGCGATTTCCGCCAGCGGTTTGTGTGACAGGTTGCTGAATTCGTCGTGTTGGGTCAGCCATTTGCACTCGGTGGCTGCGTTGCAGAGCTTACAACCAAGTTCGCCAACATACTGACCATTGAATCGGCATGACCGCAGATCCACGTTTTCGCGAATCATAACTCTTGGAAACTCAAGGGCTTTTAGAATGTTCTGTTTCATAATATCGGCGCTACCGAAGACTCTGGTCATCACGCGGGTACTCTAAAAGAGTAGACCCTTTCGACGGGTGGAAGGTTCGAAAAATTTTCCCGATGGTCAATTTCCTGACTTCGGATGGGCATGGGCCCGGAATGACAAGGAGATGCCCGCAGGTCAATTTGACCCCGATTATTGATAAGCAAAATAGGTCTTGGCGATGAGGCTGTCGAGACGCGCTAGATTGAGCTGCAGCCGGTCTATGTAATCATGCAGTTGTTTGGCCTCCATCTCATCGGGTCTCGCGCGGCGAATCCGCGAGATGCGGTTGACAAATCGCACTGGTCCCTCGTTATTGGGTAGGGATTGGAGGCAGGATTTTACCTGTTCACTGCAGTGCAGAAATGCGCGAGGAAAATCAGGGTCCTGTAGCAGGAACCGTACCGCCGCCCGCCGCCGCACGGGACCTTGCACTTTTTGCACGTAGCTCTGATACGCCGATAACGATTGTAGGACGCTCATCCACTGGATGTGCTCAAAAGGGATTAAATCTTCAGAGCCCTCCAGAAACAGACTTTCGGAGCGCACATCCACGATACGGGAGGTCATGTCGGCGCGTTCCAGATTACATCCCATGCGCAAAAAGCTATAGCCCACATCGTGTAGCATGGTGCTTGCAAACAGTCCGTTGAGCTGCTCGATATCTCCCATGACCGAACTTAGAAATCCAAAACGTCTTTTTTGGGCAAGACCCGCGGGTAATGCGGCGCCAGTATCCAGATAGACAGCGTTGATTACCTCCCAACCTTCGCGGGGAATAATGTCGCGGATGGTGCGCGCATTTTCACGCGCTGAAGCCAGTGAGTTCAATAATGACCCTGGGTTTCGTGTGTCCGCGATCAGAAAACGGACCACGTTGCGTTCATTGGCCTCTGGATAGATTTCCGCAAACAGTTCGGTGTTACCGATGATTTCTGTTAAGGGCGCCCAGCCGAGGGGAAGTTTTTTTGGCAAGTCCAGCAACAGGTGGGCGTTGACATTGACCATTCGCGCCGTGTTCTCGGCGCGTTCCAAGTAACGAGCCATCCAGTAGATTCTTTGTGCGACACGGGAAAGCATTTACGATGCTTCGGTATCAATAATCCACGTATCCTTACTCCCGCCACCCTGCGACGAGTTCACTACTGTAGAGCCCTTTTTGAGCGCGACACGGGTCAAACCGCCGGTGGTGACGTAGGTCTTCTTACCGGAAAGTATGAAAGGCCGCAGATCCAGGTGCCGCGGTTCGGCATGGCTATCGACGAGCGTGGGGGTCGTTGACAAGGTGAGCAACGGTTGCGCGATGTAGTTGCGCGGATTTTTACGGATCAACCGCGCGAATCTTCTGCGTTCTGCCTGGGATGCCTGTGGTCCAACCAGCATTCCGTAGCCCCCGGATTCATTGGCGGCTTTGACCACCAACTTGTCGAGATTGGCGAGCACATAATCGCGTTGTTTCTTGTCCACGCACAAATAGGTCGGGACATTGGGAATCAGCGGTTCTTCATTGAGGTAGTACTTGATTGCTTTGGGAACGAAGGCGTAAATGACCTTGTCGTCGGCGACGCCCGCTCCGGGCGCGTTGACCAGCGCGACATTGCCTTTAGTCCAGGCGCGCATCAGCCCCGGGACGCCGAGCATTGAGTCCGATTGGAACGCCTCAGGATCTAGAAACAGGTCATCGATGCGGCGGTATATGACATCGACGCGCGCCAGGCCTTGCACGGTGCGCATGTAGACACAGTCATCGTCGTCCACCAGCAGATCTGTACCCTCCACCAGTTCCGCCCCCATTTGTTGCGCGAGATATGAGTGTTCGAAATAAGCCGAGTTATAAATTCCGGGGGTCAGCACGACAATCTCAGGGAATGGTTGTTTGCGCGGTGACATCGATGCCAGACACTCGTGGAGTTGGGTCGGGTAATCGTCCACCGGCTCAATGCTGTAATGCTCGAACAACTCGGGAAAAATGCGTTTCATAACCGCCCGATTCTCGAGCATGTAGGAGACTCCCGACGGCACCCGGAGGTTGTCTTCCAGCACGTAGACGGTACCGTCCTTATCGCGTACCAGGTCTGAGCCGCAGATGTGTGCCCAAATTCCCCCCGGCGGCGTCACCCCTACACATTGTTCGCGAAAGTTTTCCGAATCGGAAATTAGCTCCGCCGGCAATATGCCTTCCTTGATGATTTCTTGATTGTGGTATAGATCATCGATGAAAAGATTCAGGGCCTGAACCCGCTGCTTGAGACCCCTCTCAATCCGGTCCCACTCGGTCTTCTTGATCACCCGGGGGATAATATCGAAAGGCCAGGTGCGGTCTATGGAGCCGCCTTCCTCCTCGGAATACACCGTGAAGGTGATGCCCATGGAGCGGATCGCGAGTTCCGCGGCGGTTTTTCGGTCGATCAGTTCTTGATCCTTCAACGAGCTGAAGAAGCGGCACAACGGGCGGGCCCAGTCGCGAGTGCGACTGGTACTGCGGATCAGCTCATCATAAAATCCTGAGACCTTGTAGTTTGTCCACCTTATTGGCATCGCATGAATATTTCGCGGTATTACGATGATTTATTGAGTCATCAAACTCGGCTCGCGTGCTCAGTCACTATGCACAAATTTTTGAAATGACGTATTGCCTAGCGGTAAAACTTGATTCCGGTATCGTCTTTGCCTCTGATTCGCGGACCAACGCAGGGGTAGACCAGATCAGCACATACAGCAAAATGAATTCATTTTGCGTCCCTGGCCAACGGCTGTTTGTGCTGCTCAGCGCCGGCAACCTTGCGACCACCCAAGCGGTCGTCAATCTCATCCGCCGGGATCTGGAAGACCCGGCTGCCGAGACCAGTTTGAAGTCCGTGGACTACATGTTCGATGCCGCGCTCTATGTTGGACAAACCAGCAGCCGCGTGCAAGAACGGCATCGCGATCCGGAGAATAACGGAAAAGCGAACTTGGAAGCTACATTTATCCTTGGAGGGCAGATCAAAGATCAGCCCCATGACATTTATCTGGTCTACCCCGAAGGACCCTATTCGACATCGTGCTACGCGCAGACCTCATTCAGCTTGCTCTGTTGGCTTAGGACAAACGCAGTGACGAGGGACATCAAACTATACGAGGTTGCATTGTTATTGTTTGCTATTTTTTATCAGTTTGTGCACGACACGCAGTTTGTCAGTAACCGTTTGTGACCACACGAATGGGTAGGCATCGGGTAATCCCATACTTCGATTCAGCGCATTCATCGCGACTGTCAAATTACGCCAATCTTCGAGCAAAATGTCGAAGGTCACGCGGGGATCGAAGGCATACTGAATGCCTTTTTCGAGTGCATCGGTGGGATGGGTAATCGAGCGCCTGGCGATCATGAATTCGAGGTCGTGTGCGGTTTCCAGAGTGTCGATCATGTTTAGATAATGCGCCCATGTCTCGGCCCAATCTTCCGAGGGGTGGGCGGATGCGTAGGCGCTGATGTAATTATCAGGCCAGTCGGCGCGTGGACCTCCCGCATAGTAGCGCTCTAAGGCGGCTTCGTAATCTGTTCGCTCGTCTCCAAATAGAGCGCGCATCTCGTCCAGCCATTGGGTGCCCTGCACGAGTTTACTCCAGTAATAGTGGCCGATCTCGTGTCGGAAATGGCCGAGCAACGTACGGTACTGCTCGTTCATTTTTACCCGCATCTCTTCGCGTGCGCTTGGGTCCGCCTCAGCGATATTGATAGTGATGGTGCCGTTGCGATGACCAGTCATGACTCTACTTAGTTTACCGACGTCATCGTAGAATTCGGCGCTGGGGTCTGGATCGGCGAGAAACTCAAACGCCAATCCGTGTTGCGGGTCCTCGTTGCGGTCGACGATCGGTAAGCCTAACTCCAGCAACGTGTAAATCAGATGGCGCTTCGCTTGTTCGATGCGGTGCCAAAGTGTCAGGTTATTGGGTTCGCTGAGGTTGGGGATGACCTGATTCAAACGGCATGAGCCGCAATAGATATCAGGTTCATCGGCAGGTATCATCCAGTTGCATACCGATGCTTGCTCATAGTTGCGGCATTTCCGATATGACCGCTTATCGGCGGTAGAATGCAGCGCATGCCATTGTTCGTTTCCATGTGGTTCGACCGGAGTGATTAACTGCAGATCCTGAAGGAAGCCCAGCGTCTTGCCGCAACGCAGACACTGCGAGTTCTCGAAATATAACTGGTTCCCGCAGGTGCACAGAAACGTTTTCAAAACTAATGACTCCTATAGCGCAAAGGTGAACTATGACTGAATCGCCCATATGTTGCCAACCCAGAACGTAAGGTACTATAGCTTGATTAATTCGGTGCGCTGCACGAGACTCTATGGGAGCCGCTGATGAGCAGATTTAGCGATGTTTGAAACCGCGGAACTTGGTCGAAAAGTAGACAAAAAGACCTACAAGCAGCGGGTACCGCCGCTTCGCGAAGAACTGCTCCTGCTACAGGAGGAAATTCGCCAGCGCGGCACGAATCAGGTAATTCTGCTGTTTGCGGGTGTCGATGGTGGTGGGAAGGGCGAAACGGTCAACCTGCTCAACGAATGGTTGGATCCACGATGGATGATAACCAATGCCTACGAACCACCTGATGAACTTGAACGACAGCGCCCGGCGTTCTGGCGTTACTGGCGCGATCTGCCCCCTCGAGGCCGTATCGGGATGTTCCTCAGCGCCTGGTATTCGCAGCCGATCCTGGACCGTGTTTATGGGCGCAGCACGCCCCACGAGTTCGACGCGCAGTTGGATCGCGTTCTGTCCTTTGAGACCGCACTGGCTGATGACGGCGCAACGATTAACAAATTCTGGATGCATCTAAGTCATTCGGGGCAAGAACGCCGGCTGAAGAATCTGGAACAAGATCCGTTGACGCAAGCCCGCGTTACCGAAAGAGACTGGGAGAACTGGAGGCGTTACGATCGGTTTATTGAGATCGCCGAGCATGTGATCTCCCGCACTCACACCGGTAAGACCCCATGGGTCATTGTTGAAGGCGAAGACGCCTGCTATCGAAGCCTGACCGTGGGCGACACGATTCGCGATACGTTCCTGCGATTACTGCGTGAGGCTGCTCAACAATCTGGATCGGCGGCCACCACCCGGGATTTAAACAAGACCGCAAGAAAGAAATCAAAGACCAAGTCGGCTAAAAACGAACCCCGAGAAGCGGCGGCGCACATCAACGTCTTAACCCAACTTGACATGACGCGGTCGGTGTCCAAGGAGAGCTATCTCGAGGAGCTGCGTAACCTGCAAGCGGCGATCCATTTGCTCCATTTGAAGGCACGGCATAGAGGTGTGGCGACATTGCTGGTCTTCGAAGGTCCGGATGCAGCCGGGAAAGGCGGGGCAATACGTCGCATTAATGCTGCGTTGCAAGCGCGTAATTATCAGGTGCATGGCGTAGCGAAACCAACCGATGAAGAATTGGCGCAGCATTACTTATGGCGTTTCTGGCGGAACATACCTAGAGATGGATACATGGCAACATACGACCGATCTTGGTATGGCCGCGTGCTTGTGGAGCGGGTGGAAGGATTGGCCAGCGAGGAAGAATGGCGGCGCGCCTATGCCGAGATAAATGATTTTGAACAACAACTCATTGAGCACGGTATCATCTTGATTAAGTACTGGATCCATATTACCAAAGACGAACAACTCAAACGTTTCAAACATCGTAAACGGACGCCCCATAAGCGCTGGAAACTCACCGACGACGACTGGCGCAATCGCAAGAGCTGGGAGCAGTACGAGCTGTCGGTCCACGAGATGGTCCAGTACACCAGCACCGACAAAGCGCCGTGGACGTTGGTGGAGGGCAACGACAAGCGTTATG
>CALZGZ010000254.1 GCA_945787105.1 uncultured Gammaproteobacteria bacterium | reverse complement strand
GTCACGACCAGCGATAACTGCGCCACCAGGTTTTTCAAATCATGGACCACGTAAGCGGAAAGGCGATTGAAGGCCTCGAACTGCCTGGCCTCGGACAACGCATCGCTGGTTTGAATCAGTCGCAGATAGCTCGCCGCCTGGCGGCCCACCGTTTTCAGCAAATCATGGTCTTCCCAGTTGAGCGTCATGTTTGCTCGCGGCTGACCCAAGATGACGAATCCCTCCAGGTCGCTGTGATGCATCAGCGGCAACACCAGCCTCGCTTTCGTCAACGTCTGCAACCACGTGGGCAACTGCAAATCTTCATATTGCCCGGGTGCGTTAGTGTACTCATCCAGATCAATGATCCATTGCCGCGTTGCGAGAAACTCTATCATCGGCTCACTCTGCGGTGTCTTGGCCCCGGGCGGCGCCGTCATATTCCACATCACAACCGGGACGAAATCCGCTTCGCTGTCCGGCTTTATCCACATCATGCCGCTCGGGCTCTCGACAATCTTGGCGATTGTCTTCACAACACGCGCCGGAATGTCTTCTTCCTGTCCGGTCTCCGAAAGCGTGTCGGCGAAGCGCAGCCACTCGCGACGATAGTCGTATTTGCTTTGCAGAAAATGCTTGCCAACAAACACCTTCAACCGCGCCCGTGCCTGCCCGGACAGTGCCAGAACCCCCAAAATTATCGCGGCACCGAACAGAAACGCGATCTGCAGCGCACCGCCCCACTGCCCGCCGTAGGCGCGGATGTAGTAGCCGGCGGCCGCCATCAGCATGAGATACACGCCTGCCGCCAGCAGTGCGGCGCTGTGGAAGACCATCTGCCGGGACATCTCCACCTTGCCGGTCCACAAAGGGTCGCGAACGCCCGATACCACAATTAGCGGGACCGCCAACGTGTTCACCACCCCCCGGGCGTGCCAAAGATCCAAATCGATCTGCTTGACCAGCAGCGCGTCCGCGAACAGGTAAAAATCAAACGCAAATAACCCGCCGATGCCGAAACATAAGAACTTGATACCCCATCGCCACTCGACACTCGCGTTGCGGAACAGCTGTTCGATCAGAACCAAGCCGAACACCGCGAGCAGCAGATGGCCGACGCGGAATACATCTGCTGCATACTGGTGCCCCGGGACCTGTGGGGCACTCGCAACGACGACCAATATCGTGAGCAAGATCGCCGGTAATCCAACCGCGACGATTTTCATCGTGCGCCGCACGCCGTACCCATTCCGTTCCTCGGCCGCAGCATCACCCAGCAGACCCATTATGAACGCATACCAAGACGCGGTGCGCGCTAACTCAGCGATCTCAAGTAATGCATCGGGCAGCGGGCCGAGCGATGAGGCGCTATACGTATGCAAGGCCGCCCATAGCGTCGAGCACGCCGCGGCGACCAGCAGCACCCTGCCTGCCGCGCGACCGCGCCACACCGTCAACAACAACCCGGTGAGAAAGCCAAAGGCCGCGGTCGCCGCCACGTAAGCGATTACTCCTACAGCGGCCATCTACGCCATGGCTCCCCGATAACGCCACGATGCTCGCAGGCCATCATCTGTTCAGTCCAAATAAAACAATTGTCACGACTCGCCGGTCCCGTGTGATGTCCCACCCACAATGCCGAACAAGCGCCGGGTGCACAGCGCGCATTGCCCCTCAGGTCGGGGCGTAATTGGTGATCGTTGCTGTGGAATCAAAACCCCCTCGTCACCGGCGCGATGATAGCCGGGTGCACGAAACGACACGCCATGTATGAACATTCCCATCACACCGATGCGCCCGTTTCTCGATGCTTCCTTAATAGTACCTTCTATCCTATTGATTATATTTATTATTCTAGACAGAGTGGATGTGTAGTTCATCAATCGGATGCTGACCCCCGTCTCACGCCGATTCTCTCTTAAGCCATGGGGTACCCATGGACTCGCTGCGCAGCGCAGATGGCACCAACCCCAGCCACTGCCGTTTAACCCAGCTCATATTGTACCATCGCGCCGCCTGAAATAACGGGGTCGAACGCGAACCTGAGATCTCCGTCTTGGTGCCATCCTTCTATCCTTGGGTACCGGCTTGGATGTAAAGCTCTATGCGACGGTTAATGCCGTGGTTGCTACCGGCAGATTGCACCACCGGTTCACTCGACCCGCGGCCCTCAGCCTCGATCCACTGCCCCTGGACGCCTCGCCGTTTGAGGTAATTCGCTACCGCCGTAGCACGACGCCTGGAGAGCCGCACATTGTATGCCTCAGATCCGATAGCGTCGGCGTGGCCTATGACGCGCAGCCCGATGTCAGCGTAGCGTCTCAGGCTGCGGGCAAGCCGGTTCAACAGGCCCTGAGAAGACGCACCGATCACGGTACTATCAAAAGCGAACAACACTTCTTGGCCGAGATCCACGATGATCGCGTCGTCACTGATCCGCTTTATTTGGATTGGCAATGTTCGCAGTTCTTTCTCTAGCGCTTCGATAGTTTTTATGGCTGCCTGGGCATTAGCAGTTCCCAGCAATGGCTCCCGTGCACGATCATCAACCCCAGTTCTGCTGGATCCAGTACTTTTCATCTTCCCAGACGCCACTGGGCTCACAGGGCGGTTATTACCTCGTGTGGACGATCGCTCTTCGCTACGCGCCGTCGGTGGTTCTACACTATCGCCGCCCGATTCACGTGCGGATGGCGATGCCTGCGTGGATGGCCCCGGGGGCATCGTCGCAACCGTAGACGTCCGTTGTGTAGACAATGTCTCCTTGGGATGCAAACCCTGCGTCCCGAATTCAGGCTTATCCAACAACTTGAGCGGTTGCGCGAACCCATGGTGCTGAGCGTCTCTATCCGATTCGGAACCCCGCGTGACCCGCTTCGGCAAGGTTTCCTCCCCGGAACCCCGCCTCATCGCAACAACTCCAGGTTCGGGCCGGGGTTTACTTGGTTTGTTGACGGTGGATTCGGTTGCGGCCACGCCGCCGTCACGCCTCTGTGCTCGGCCGCCCCCATTGGTTTGCTCGTGCGCCGCCGGTAGCAGGGCGGCCAGCCTTTCCGCGCTTGCTTTGAATCCAGCGACGAGTTTGACACCCACTCGGGCCACCGGGTCTGGAGCCACCGCGTACGTCACCAATGTGCCGAGCACCGCGGCAAGTATCCAAAACACTGCCCCACGCTGCCACTTACGCCGACTCACGCGCCGCAACCCCATCTCTTGTGTATCGTCCTCCAAAACAGGCGCTTGCTTGTCTACCGGTGGACCGGTCGATTTCGGCACCGGGACCACCGGCGCGCTTGCCGGGCTTTTCTCTAAGTCCCGTTCTATGTTTTGCCGCGCTACGCTGAGCGCAGCGAGCGTCGGTTTGGTCTGCGCCTCGTCCCCCGGCAATTCTGAGTTTTCTACGGCTGCGGGCGCGGGCTGTACTTGCGGTGATCGCTGTCCGCTGCCTATGACCACGGTCGTTTGCCGCTTTGTTGGGGTGCACTCATCGTCGATGCCCAAATGGGTATTGATCACCAGGTCCCGT
>CALZGZ010000253.1 GCA_945787105.1 uncultured Gammaproteobacteria bacterium | reverse complement strand
TTTGGCCGTTGGCTGCCGATCGTAAGTTAGTCATTTAAGAAAAAACAATCTGTCCCCGTTTTCATTCTGATAGAAGATCGATATATATCGGGCTTGATCTTGTTGTATGATCTGTCGGCCATACACGCATGGCGCGAGGCTTGTAAGTGTGGCCGTACCGATTTTTAGCGCGATCATCCGATGATCTTAGAACTCTGGAGAACGATATGAAATTCAGAGCGATGTTTTATGTGTTGATGTCGTGTGCATTGGTCAACATTTTTTTCTCACCTCGAGATGCATTTGCCGAAGACAAGGCCAAGTATGAGGAGCAGATCAAACGGGGTGAGTACCTTGTTCAATATGGGGGCTGTCATGATTGCCATTCACCTAAAGTCATGACGTCCCAGGGCCCACAACCGGATCCTGACAGACTCTTGTCGGGGTATCCGACCGACAGCAAGCTACCGGAGTTGCCCGAGGGTATACTGGGCCCGGAACAGTGGGGCGCTGTGACCAACAACGATCTTACCGCCTGGTTTGGGCCATGGGGCGTCAGTTATGCAGCAAATCTGACGCCCGACAAGCAGACCGGGATGGGGAGATGGACCGCCGAATTGTTTATTAAAAGCATGCGTACCGGCAAACATTTCGGCGAGGGACGGGACATCCTTCCGCCCATGCCATGGTTGTCGCTCGCGGCGCTGACTGATGAAGATCTGACGGCGGTTTTTACCTATTTGGGGACAATCAAGCCCATAAAGAATCTCGTGCCCGTACCGGTCCCACCAAAAAATTAGCGGCGCTGGAACAATGAGCAGGAGTTAATAACAGTGTTTTTAAGGCTAATGGTTAAGGGACGGATCTATTTTTTCTCACATCGGCCAAGCGACGGTTTTTATGAGCGAACGCTTCGACTTCGAGACCGAGAGACAAGGGCCGTTTGGATGAAAGTGATAGGGTCGATACGCATGTGGGCAGCGACATCATCAAGGAGTGATCTACGAAAATGTTGAAGCACTTGCTGAGGCTCATGAGGGGGTGACGCCGAACTACTCTATGGCGTCGAGCGAATGGATAAGAAGCATAACCGCTATGCTGTTCGCCAGCTATGTGCACACCTTGGCTTACGGGCGGCGCGCCGGCCAGAATGACGGAGTCATCGTGGGTAGAATTTCAGATGAGCAACTCAGCCAAACCGGCATTTACGGGCGCGGGGACGCCTTGGTGGAAGATTCGTCGAGGTTGGGCAAGAGTGCGTACGACGATGGCTAGGCACCACCTTCGCTTACCTGCGTTGGGGTCGGGTACAGCTTATCAGAAGTGTCACGCACGTGCCTCAGCGAACGCATTAAATTGATAGGGAGTTACCAAATTTCTCTAGGTGCCCGAACGTCCGTAACGAAAGTGGGACCTGCCATTCAACTACCAAAGTTTCGATACGCCCGAATGACGGCAGGTGGCCGGTTGGAGCCTTTTGTATCAGGGTTGGAACGTTGCCGGCTTCGTAGTTATCCTTCAGAATTGACCCCACAGCGTCTCCAGTGGGGGTGATGCCTATGAAACCCTCTTTACTCGATGCGACACGTATTTCTCAAGCGGGTTATCAAGCTATACATCCCATTTGCGTTTTGCACGTGGGTACATTGTCGTCGTTCAGTTCGGGTTACATGCGCGTTGAAGTCGTTGTGCTTGAGCAGTTTGCCGCTGCGGACAGCCGTAGCGTCAAGCCGGCGCCATGAAAGTTTGACGATATAGCTGATATTCACGTTCTTGCGCGTCACTGCGAAAGCGCAGCGTCCGTAGTGACGCGCTTTCTGGGTTGCCAGAAAGCTAATAACGGCGAGGACTTACGAAGAAAAGAACGTCAGAATTTGGGGTGACGGAGGGATGACGGCTCGAAATGACTTTAACTTTCAGCCGTAGAAAACGTCAAAGCGTGATTGACGCTATCGGTCTTGAGTGGGATGCGTCGAGCGACTACAGTACGCAGTGTCTGCCGGACCATTTTCGTCGGCAGTGGAAAAAGATTTTGTGGCCGTATGATGACCGTCGGCGCTCTGGTTTCAGGGAGCAAATCGGTCATCGAAGGTCCCTGGCCTCGCTGGAAAGGGGACCTGGGCGATAAGCCTGGCGGGATCTGCTGTTTTCATTGAGCCGGGTTGGCTTTAAAAGTTTCCGGCATGTCCTTCATGAAGCGGGTGGGCGGTTTCCACTTGCATCTTCCACCGCGTACCGCGGTGTTCATTTTGATGCGATCTCACAGTGCGTGCGACCGGCCGTCAAGTGGCTGTGGCCTGGGTGGACGGTTGTCGTGTGGGGTTGATCAAACTCGTAGTGAAACCGATTGGTTTCGCATCTCCCATTAACCCGCATCGAGGGCGACTCGCCGCCCCGAAGCGGGGGGACATGAAGACTCATCCACAAATTAGTAAAGGAAGCGATGAGTCAACAGAGCAGAGTGGTCAGCTCGATGACCTGCACGATCGCGACATGCTTTGCGGAGCATGAAGCAGCCTCATTAGGCACCGTCGTTGGCTACGTGATCGCCGTAAAAATCCGCCTTAGGTTGAAGATCGCTGTTTGATCTTCGCTGTCTGGGCCTGCTGCCGAGTAGGTTTCAGTTCGCGGACCAACACTAACCAGACATACCACGTAGAGAGATAACTGCCACGGATGGAAGCGGACAGCACCTTTGAGTGCAGGGTCGGCGCACAGGTTGCGTGCGTACGGCCTGGGACAGGGATGCCTATTGCGTTTTTGTTTTTTCCAGGAGATTAGCCATGCATCGAGACAAGAAAGCCATCGTGGAAGTCGTGCCGCGCCTTTTGCGGCTGTGTGATGCGCCCGGTTATCTCGGCATGGACAGAAATCGATTCAATATGAAAGTTCGACCATGGGTCACGGAAATACGCATCGGTAGTCAGGGCATTGCTTTTGACCGCCTTGAACTGGACGCTTGGGTGGATCAATATAAGGCCCGCAACGAGCGTCCCCGTTCAACGACAGGAGATGAACTATGGGACGTAAACACTCGCCGGGTCTCCGCAAGAGGCGGGGCATCTGGCATATCGAGAAGCAGATCAAAGGCTATGGTCGACTTTACGAAAGCACTGGCACGGGTCACCTCGAAGAGGCCGAGCGCTATCTAGGCAAGCGGCTCGAGGAGATCTGCCAAACTTGTGTGTACGGAGTCAGACCGGCACGTAGTTTTCGCGATGCGGCCACCAAGTATCTGCTGGAGAACCAGGACAAGGCATCGATTGAAAACGATGCCCGGCATCTGAAGCAGTTGGATCCGTTTATTGGGGATCTACCGCTGCGACAGATTCACATGGACACCTTGGCGTCCTATATTGCCGCACGCCGGCAACAAGGCGTCAAAACGAAGACGATTAACCTGGGACTCAGTGTAGTCACACGGATTCTAAACTTATCCGTGAGGTTGTGGCGGGATGCGTACGGATTGACCTGGCTGGAAACGGCGCCGTTGATCCAGATGTTGCCGATCCACGATGCACGATTGCCGTATCCGTTGTCGTGGGACGAGCAGGCGCGGTTGTTTCAGGAGTTGCCGCCGCATCTGGTGCGGATGGCCTCATTTAAGGTCAACACCGGGACCCGGGAACAAGAGGTCTGTCAGTTGCGTTGGGAATGGGAAGTCCCGGTTCCGGAGCTGGGGCGGTCGGTATTCGTGATCCCCAGACGGTGGGTCAAGAATCGCGAGGATCGGCTGGTGGTATTGAATGATGTCGCTTGGAATGTCGTAAATGAGCGTCGCGGCACGCATGCGGACTTTGTTTTTACGTACAAAGACCAGGTGTTGTCACTCATGAACAACTCGGCCTGGAAGTCGGCACGGCAGCGCGCGGGACTACTACAGGTGCGTCTCCACGACCTGAAGCACACGTTTGGAAGACGATTACGCGCCGCGGGTGTGTCTCTGGAAACCAGGAAGGTCTTGCTGGGTCACCGGAACGGCGATATCACGACGCACTATTCGACGCCGGAGTTGCAGGAGTTGTTGGACGCCGCGAACAAAGTGTGCCGCAAAAAGTCCGGCACTGACTTTGATCCG
>CALZGZ010000252.1 GCA_945787105.1 uncultured Gammaproteobacteria bacterium | reverse complement strand
GTGAGGCATTTTGTGTTTTATCTGTGCGGCATCGTGGCCTCGATCTCAATATCGCTTTCGGCACCCGCGGGGGCGATCAGCCTGCCCGGCGGATTTACTGAACAGGTCGTTATTAGCAGCGGATTAAGCGGCCCGGTGGGGATGGCGTTTGTGCCTGACGGACGGCTGCTGGTTATCCAGCAAGGCAACAATACCAACGGAAATGCCGATGACGATGCAATGGTAAAATTGTGGGCGAACGCAACGCTAAGTACACTCCTGACGATGTCCGAGGTCAACACGGGGGGTGAACGGGGGTTGTTGGGTGTTGCGGTTGATCCAGCATTTCCTTCGCGTCCGTACATCTACCTGTTCTACACCAACGCCTCTCCACAGAAGATCCACATCGCGCGTTACACAGTGGCAGGCGACCTGAACGATCCTTCGTCCGCCAATCTCACCATCGACAGCAATACGAAGGTGACACTGCTCCATGACATTCCCGATGATGCGAGCAACCATAACGGCGGCACACTCCGCTTCGGGCCTGACGGGAAGCTGTACGTCAGCCTCGGTGACGATGCCGATCGATGCGACGCGCAGGATCTTACATTGCTCAAGGGTAAGATCCTGCGCATCAATGTAGAGGGTGTGACGGGGACTTTCGATGCGGCCACGGACCGGGTGTCCCTGGATCCGGGAGACAACCCCTTTTCCGGCGAC
This sequence comes from uncultured Gammaproteobacteria bacterium, assembly GCA_945787105.1. Taxonomy (GTDB): domain Bacteria; phylum Pseudomonadota; class Gammaproteobacteria; order Arenicellales; family JAANXG01; genus CALZGZ01. The sequence continues at coordinate 16,861 of CALZGZ010000252.1, read as the reverse complement.
GCGAACCTGGACAAGCGTCTAATCTGGGCATACGGGTTGCGGAACCCGTTTCGTTTTGCCATCGATCAGGTCTCCGGGCGCATCTATGTCGGCGACGTCGGGGCCGGTACCCGGGAGGAGACCAGCGAAGGGTCGCCCCCGGCCGAAGGGGGTGGTGCCGACAGCGCGGACAACTTTGCCTGGCCGTACTACGAAGGTACGCATGTCCCTGCCACCCCCAATTGCGGGATTACGCCGCCGCCCAACCATCCTCCCATATTTGAATACGATCATAGCGACCAGGGCGCGCTGTCGGTGATGGGCGGCCCGGTCTACCGTGGCAACCCGTACCCCAACAATGTCTCGGGTGACGTCAGTTTTCCCCTGAGCTTCGAGGGGGTGTACTTCGCCTCGGATTACTATGTAGGGTTCTTGCGGGCCAGGCGCTGGGATTCCGGCACATCCACCTGGGTGCAGATCACCGGCGGGGTGACGCCGGACGATTTTGCGACCGGACTATCCGGCGGTAGTTCCGACTGGATCGTGGGGCCCGACGGCGCGCTCTACTACGTTTCTCGATGGACCAACAGTGTGCGCAAGATCGCCTACACCGCCGCGGACTTCGATCGGGACGGCATCCTGAATGTTGATGACAACGACGACGACAACGACGGCATGACCGACGTATTTGAAAACGCTCACCCGGCAATACTGGATCCCCTCGATCCCACCGATGCGGACGATGATCCGGACAACGACGGTCTGACCAATTTGGACGAATTTAATAAACACCCGGATTTGGACCCGAACGCGCCCGACACCGATGAGGACGGCATTCAGGACAATTTGGACGACGACCCGGTGTTCACTAGTAACGTATGTTCTGGAAACGACGCGAATTTCGACAGTTTGGTCAGCGACGACCAGCAGTGCGTGGCCGCGCGTTCGGTCACGGTAAAAGGGACCGCGCGCGTGATGGCGACGGGCCACCTTGGGATTATCTCACCACGGCTTAACATCGAGTCTGGATTTAGGGTCGAGTCAAACGGAGTATTCAGAGCCGATTCAGCGAACCCCTGCCCGGCTTGTGCCCAATAGACAAGAGGGCGTAAGACTCGAGCCCAAAGCTCTACCCAGGCCCAGCAAAACTCCGATTCCGCGATAAGACTTAAGGTACTGAGCCGAAGTTGCGACACTGGGTGTTACCGTGGTCACGCCTATCTCGGCCCTGGCTGGTTCCCGCATATCTGCGCTTGGCTTTCACGCGACAGAAAAAACGGGGTCGGAGTCACACCGACTCTGCCTCCTTTGTTCATCATTCCAGGCGTGGCGCTTGTCCCCGCATAGCAGGGGGACAGCAGGGCACAGGGGGACAGCAGGGGCCCCCGCTGCACGAGTCCTGCGCCAGCTTTCGGGATCCTGGTGAGAAATGCGCGGCCGGCAATGCCGGAGCAGCACTGCCTTACCCCGGTCCGGTTCAGGTACAAGCCCGGTCCCGATGAACACTATTTAGGATTCATTGCCGAGGGCGTTCTGAAATGGGTGGCGACGAACAACCGCAAGGCGGTAGCAACGATGGACATTGTCTTGGTTGTGACGCAAGTGGTTAAAGACCAACAATAGGTCCTCGAGTCTCAGCAGGAAGAGATTGCGTCACATAAGAAACTGATTGAGCAATTGGGCAGGCGACTCGACGAACTTAAACCAAAACTGAGGTTACAAGCGTTTATTAGCATGATACCGACCGTCGTTAAATCAGGATTTCTTGTCCCCCAGGATCGATAATATCTACACGCTAAGCACTAATCAGTCTATGCTGTAAAGTAAGTAACGACGAACCATTGCGCACGAACCGTGCATTATTATCTAGTCTTGATCACCGCCCTCGCAGCACTGATGTGGAATCTCGTCAGTTTTGCCCAGTTCGGACCCGACGCCCTAAATCCGTTGCCCGGAGGCATCACCCCGCAGCCGGATAAATTGAGTGCACCCACCGCGCAAACACCCACCGATTTCGAGCAGCAGTTGGTTGAGCGGGTCAACCAGGAGCGCGAGGCCCAGGGGCTCGGCCCGCTGAAACGCAACGTCCTGCTCGACAGTTCCGCGGGCACACACAGCGACAACATGGCCAGCAGAGACTTCTCTGCGCACTGCGACCTGGACCTGGTGACGTCACCATTTGATCGCATGTCGGCTGCGGGTTACGTGTGGAACAGCGCAGGTGAAAACATCGCCGCCGGCTATGCCACACCGGACTCCGTGATGATCGCGTGGATGGGCAGTTCTGGTCACCGGAACAATATACTGTCAGGGAGCTACCGGGAGATAGGGGTCGGTCACACACACCAGCCCGCTGATTTCAATAACGTGCGAACCGATTCCAACGGCGACTGTGTGGCCGACGGGAACGCGGGCGCTTTTTATCACTACTGGACCCAGAATTTTGGCCGGCGAAACGACGTGTACCCGGTAGTGATCAATCGTGAAGCTGCAGAGACCGATACGCGCGGTGTCGATCTTTATGTGTACGGCGCAGGATGGGCTGCGGACATGCGGTTAAAGAACGAGAACGGAACTTGGTCGTTGTGGGAATCTTACTCATCCAATAAGTCATGGTCACTCAGTGTCGGTAGCGGGGTGAAACAGGTGGAGGTTGAGCTGCGAAACAATGACAATACGGTACGTACGGCGAGCGATACGATCGCACTAACCCTGCCGTGCGCTGTGCCTGACGATCAGCTTGACCTTCCCATACAAACCATTGATTATCAGCAAACCTTCCAGGCGTGCTTGCTCATTGCGGCTGCATCCGGCCTTGAAATCAACGGGCCTGGCGACGTCACCTTTCATGCTCCCAGGATCGCGTTGGGACCCGGCTTCAAAGTACAACAAGGTGCACGATTCACAGTGATGAGCGACACCCCGTAACCGGTAGCACACCCAGGCTGCCGATTGTCGCCGGCTCAAAAAACGCCAACTTATTGAGATATTAGTCTACCGATGCAAGACTACTAGCCCGCATATTGCACCAGTATCCGAGAAGCTGGCGCAGGACAGGTGCGCTTGAATCCCCTGCTGTTCCCCTGCCGTGCGGGGACAAGCCCCCTGCTGTGCGGGGACAAGCGCCGGGCTGGAGCGAAAGGCATAGCCGTAGGTATGGCTAGAGTGAAGTCCAAGTTCAGGCGTGCCTGGACCAGCCAGAGCCCGGATAGGACACTGGCCGTGTACAAAGAGAATCCGAGAAAAATTTTCTAGATTCGATGCATGCAAATGTTTTATCAACAACTTGCCGCAAGGCAGGTGTCCGACTGGTGCAATATGCGGGCTAGACACAGATCAGTTGATGTAGGGGTGCATCGTGGGTTTTGAAATGGTGGCAGAACCACTCATACAGCCATTTGGCCATGACTGCATCGTCGTCGACCCCGTCCTGACATTGGTGGACCATAGCGGTGACCTCAGCGAGTAGCCGGCGATGGTCCGCGTAGTGTTCTTCATACGCCGCATAATTATGGGCTCGCATCATCTCCTCTTCGTGTGCGAAGTGACTGGCGGCGCTGGTATGCAGTTCTTCGAGAGCATCGATAACAGTTGTTTGATAGCGGCCCGATTGTACTTGTTGGTACAGTCGGTTAACGATTTGGATCATGTCGCGATGCTCGTTGTCCAATTCCGCCACACCAAGCGAGAACTCCGGCGTCCATTCGATCAGCGTCATAGTTTCGCCCTCACAAATCCAGTGTCATTCAACATAGTAACATGAGCACAGTCAGGCAATCACCACGGACAAGAGCGCGCGTGGGAGATTTCTCTAAACCATTTTTGTAGCGTTTAATGACAGGTCAAAGCCGCGTACTGCTATGTGTTCGCGCGCATTCAATAACGCAATATGATTTCATCCTCAGCTTTTTCTTGCCGTCTTAGCGAAGAACGTAGCAAGTATTTGAGCCACCTTTTCGCTCCCACACTTCGGGCAAGTCGGATTACTCGTGTCGTGTTCCTCGATGTGCTCGATTCTTTCAAATTTCTTGGTGCATTCTTTGCATTGATACTCGTAGGTTGGCATAAGATCATGTCTCCTGGCTGGCGAGTAATCATTATCTCAATATTAATATCCGCACTATGATGCAGATCAATGAAATATTAGGTAATCCGTGGACGCGCCGGCACATCTAACAGCGTCTGTTGCTATACGTGGGGAACAGGAAAGTGGATCCAGTGTCCGCAATCATAATTCGTCTCAACTTGGCAGCGAAATGCTATTTATCAAGCGGTGCATGCCGGGTACGCGGAATTCACATGGGACGAATGATTAGTCAAGGACATAATTGCTTATTGAATTGACTACGGTCGATCGTTGGCGCCGCCTCGACACGAGGCACGCCACGCGCCGTGATGCTGGATTATGAGGCGGTCCTATGCGACTCGGTTTCTACCTAATTCCTTGGCATGATACATCGCAAGGTCGGCTGCGCGGATCGCCTTATCGAAGTCGTAGTAGTCGGTAGTCGAAAATACGCCCAGGCTCGCGGTCATCTCCACCTGGGTCCAGGGACCCTCCAAACGGATTTCGCGGATCGCATCACACAAGCGCTGTGCAACCTGCACCACGTTGTCTTGATTAGAGCCCGGTAAAAAGATACAAAACTCTTCCCCTCCCCAACGACCTGCCAGATCACTATCACGCAGAAATTGCACGATGGTTTGACCGACCGCGCGCAGCGCGATATCACCGGCTTTGTGACCGTTTTTGTCGTTGATCTGTTTGAAATCGTCGAGGTCAATGAAAATCAAAGCGTAGGGGAGCTTCATTCGATCGAGCAAGGAGAGTTCACGCCGCACCATTTGCTCGAAGAATGTTCGGGTATAGAGATTAGTCAATGCATCACGGCACACAGTGTCGGTAAGTTCAATATGGAACTCGATTACATCCCCATTTTCCATAGGCGATGCCAGCACCATGAATATTTGATTACCTTGTTCAGTGACATGGGAGTGCAGAGCAGATACCGGTCTCCCAAGCTCGTCGGCTTGAATCTTGGGGCAGTTTTCCCCTTGCAAGTGGCACGGTTGCTCGTAGCCATGGGTAAGCCGGTGACAGGTTTCGTAATTGTCACCATAAACTTCCCGGCCCGCACTATTTACATATCGTACCCGGTATTCCGGGTCGATCCATAGAATCGGATACGGCAGGAATTCGATGAACGGTAAAGCCGCCTCGATCGTCTCGATCGAGATTTTATCACTATGCGCAGGGTTGACGGCCGGTCGAACCATTCTCTTAGCTTAGCAGAGCCACACCCGATTCGCTTCGTGCCTTGAACTTACGGTAGGTTTTTGCGTTCCGTACATCAGAACGGGCCGTTTGAGCGAGGCCGTAGCTGACGGCACGCAATGATTTGACGCCGCTGTGATCGTGCCGGCGGATCTTGTTTTGATTGGCGACCTGTTGTTTGGATTCTTTTTCTATCGAGATCAAACAGACCGCTGATTAGAACGATGCTGAGCCCGTGTTTTGCACCAAGGCGGCGAACAGAAGGACTAACAATAGCGCTGTAATCAGGATTCCAACACGCAAAAGATTTGTTTAGAGCTTGATGTACGAATGAACCAAGCGGTGAAGAGGCGCATCGTGGGTCTTGAAGTGGATGCAAAACCAATCGTATAAGCGTTCGGTCATGACTTCCATGTTGTTCATCACGCCATCTTGATATTCGAACATCATTGCCGTGACTTCATTCAACAGACGTTGATGATCTGTGTGGTGTTCTTCGTAGGCGGTGTAACCACGCGCCTGCATCATCAGTTCCTCGTGAGCGAAGTGTTTGGCGGCGCTGGCATTTAGCTCTTCCAAAAAATCAACCATTGTTGTGTCGTGCTCACGCAATTGCACTCTTTGATGGAGCCGGTTGATCAGGTCAATCAGTTCACGGTGCTCGGTGTCCACTTGCGGTACGCCAAGCGAAAACTCGGATTTCCATTCGATTAATGCCATAAGTCTATCCTAGTACATTGCTATGGAACTTGGCAATCGCGACAAATTGCGGTATGTAAAAGAGGGTTAACCATCGGGGGCGCGCGGAGGATACAGTAGAGTGCGGTGGTCGTGGATACTTAGATTCGGTCAGCTGTAAAGCAGTGCACGTTTACGGCCAGCGTCATACAATTCAGTTCCGGTACACGCGACTTGCATGACACTAGCAAAATCCTTGCCGTCATTGATTGCTTCTCTTACCAAAGATGTCCCCACTAATAGATCGATAGCCGGTACATCGTCACGGAATTCATAGGGTTCCGTGCGCCAATAAAAGTCATTGGGCCACATTGATCTCACCGCGACCAGCACGGCGATACCGGTGCGATAGGCGTCAAAAGCCCGGCGGTCGGTAACATGTAACTGCAGCGCTTGACAGGTTTGCCGGGCAAACTTGTGGGACACCGGTTCGATAACACAGGGTCGAAAGCGCACACCGGAGAGCGTGTATCGTGAAAGTTCGTGCGCCAACGCCCGCGCGTCAATGAAAGGCGCGCCGACCAGCTCAAAAGGCCGAGTGGTCCCGCGTCCCTCAGATACATTGGTGCCCTCCAACAGACACATGCCTGGGTATACGATAGCGGTATCGAGGGTCGGCAAGTTCGGCGACGGCATTATCCAGGGCAGATCGCAGTCGTCGTAATACGCGGCGCGATACCAGCCCTCGCATTCAACGACCTCCAGTTCAGCACCGATACCAAACGTGTCGTTGTAGAGCCGCGCCAACTCACCGACGGTCATCGCATGCCGTTGCGGAATCGGATAAAAGCCACAAAAGCTTTCGAGTCCCGCGTCCACGCCACCGCCTTCGATCTGCAATCCGCCGATTGGGTTGGGTCTGTCGAGCACCACCACCTTGATCAGGTGCGATTTCGCGGCGCGCATGCAAAGCGCCATGGTTGCGGCATACGTATAATACCGCGCACCGACGTCTTGGACGTCGAACACCAGTACATCAATCTGTGCCAGGTGCTCAGGCTTTGGAGATAACGATTCAAAGCTTTTACCGTACAAACTGATTTCCGGTAATCCTGTAGCCGAGTCGCGGGCGTCATCGACCCTAATCATGTCTTGGGCAAAACCGTGCAGGCCATGCTCAGGTCCGAACAGCAGGCGTAGATCGATGTCGCGGTGCCGGCGCATGAGATCGACAGCGTGATTCAGCTGACGATCGACGCTGGTTGGATTGGCAACTAGCCCGATGCGGGCATTACCCAGCCAACGCTTCGGGTTTTCGAGGAACCGTTCAAGTCCAAGGCGCATGGAGCTATCTTAAAGGTGCAATTTTTTCTGTTCGACAAATATACTCTCGGGCCGGCTTATTGTACTTTATTCGCTTGCATATCGATGACCGCGCTACGTGGTGATTCCTTGATGTCATTCCGGACCCAGTAAGGCATCTCACCGTATTAGATGATGGCGGCAACTCCAACACGGTGAGATCCCTCGGATTGACGCCTCGGGATGACATGCTTATATGGTGGTGAGTTGGCAGTGAGATCCCTTTGCTTCGGCTACACTCAGGACAGGCCCTGCGAGGATGCGTAGCCGAAGGAGCCTGTATAAGCGTAGGGCTAGGACACGCGGCCTGTTGGTTATCTTTTAGCAGCGACAAGATTATGACGCCTGCGACTAGTATATTGGCGATGGTGTTGAACATCATTCAGCTTACCGAACCGAATTGCATGCGGACGCTGATCACGTAACGGACGTCGCCAAGCAATCATAAACCTACGAAGGTAGGATTTATTCCTTTTACGCTTTTGTTCTTGTCGCATTCCCGGACCTGTGGACCGCCACCTATTGCAAGTGCCACAGAACCTATCCATCCAATTAGATCAGCCATGTTCTTTTGGTTACGGTCACATGGATCATTTGAAAATGACAAATTTGGGCTATTGCCGGCATCACTGTTGCCTATTGTCAACACACGTGGCAAATTGGCAGCTATAAATCCAGTCGCTAAACGAATTATCCGATGAGAGCCAAAGATGTGATGGTGGCGCCCGTGATGACGGTATCGCCGGCAATGTCGATCAACGAGCTTGAAGGTGTGTTGACGGCCGAGGGTATCAGCGCATTACCGGTGCAGTCCGAAGGCGGAAAGATCATCGGGATCGTTAGTAAAACCGATATGCTGCAAGCTGTGGGGCTGCAAAAGTCGGAAAAATTCAGCGAGATCTTCGGATCGGTACCCGTCGTCAGCGACATAATGAACTACGAAGTCGTGCATGTATCGTCCGACGCATCCGTCAGATCCGTCGCCGAAATCATGATCGATCAACATATACATCACGTCTTGGTGATCGACGATCGCAAAATCGTTGGAATGATTAGCAGTTTTGACTTACTCGATCTCGTTAGTTGAGCAGCCGAAGCAATAATTTTGCGCCGGAGATTTCAGATAACTGTAACTGCGGCTTACTTATCCGAATATCTATCATCAAAGTGTCATCGTTATTCTTGCGTAGCAATGTTGGTGTAATGCGGAATACCTCGTCATGAATTGGATGATGCAACAGCGCTACCACCGGTGATGCACGTAAGCTTACATCGCGGTCAACGGCGCGGGGCTCAGTGGGTTCAGTCGGTGTGCCTGGTAATGCTGACCGTGGTCTTTTCCAGCAGTATCGATTCAGCCGGCGCCGACCAGTACCAGCGGCTTCGCGCCGGAATGCTGGATGCGATACGCGCTGATTATCAGGATACCGCCGTCTACATCGACAAGGAAAAAGCCGACCCGCGAGTGTTGGCGGCCATGGGGCAGGTTCCCCGGCATGAGTTCGTGGCCGAGAATCTGCGGGATGTGGCCTATGAAAACCGGCCGCTGCCCATCGGTCACGGTCAGACCATCTCCCAACCGTATATCGTTGCCGTTATGACTGATCTGCTCAGTGTTCAAGCGGATGATCGAGTGCTGGAGGTCGGCACCGGTTCCGGCTATCAAGCCGCAGTCCTTGCCGAGCTGGTATCGCATATGTATTCGATAGAAATAATACAACCGTTAGCGACACAAGCAGAGAAAAGATTGCAAGGACTTGGATATAAAAATGTCACGATACGGCATGGAGACGGTTACTATGGTTGGGAAGAACAAGCGCCTTTCGATGCAATTGTGGTGACCGCCGCGGCGGGTCATGTGCCGCCTCCGCTGATCGCCCAACTCAAACCAGGGGGCCGCATGGTGATTCCCGTAGGCACGCGGTTCTTGGTCCAAGAGCTACTGATGGTGGTAAAAGATAACGACGGATCGGTTTCGACGCGGCAATTATTACCGGTGAGATTCGTCCCCCTCACTGGCGGTCACTAGAATTACTGCCCGCGTGCGGTGAATGAAATTCCCAACAACGCGGTTCGTCCCCCACTGCTGACCATCGTCCTCATCTCGGGCACCGCTCTGGCGTACGAGGTGTTGCTGATGCGGTTGTTGTCGATCCTTCAGTGGCACCACTTTGCCTACATGATTATCAGTCTGGCGTTACTTGGGTATGGCGTCAGCGGCAGCTTTCTTTGCTTCTTGCAACAGCGGCTAATACAACACTTCACACACAGCTTTATTGTCAACATCGTGCTGTTCGGGGTGTCTACAGTGGCTTGCTTTCAGGTCGCGCAGCAGATTTCATTCAACGCCGAAGAGGTGTTATGGGACCCTCCGCAGTTACTGCGCTTGTTCGCCATTTATTTGTTGCTGGCGTTGCCGTTCTTTTTTGTCGCCAATGCCCTGGCCTTGTCATTGATTCGATTTCGTGATCAAGTTTCGCGCGTCTATGCCTTTGACCTGATCGGCGCTGGATTGGGGAGCATGTCGATCGTTTTCTTGACGTTTGTGTTGCATCCGCTACCCGCACTCATGGTCCTCGGAATATTGGTGATGGTCTCCGTAGCAGTGGCTGCATGGGAATTATCCATTGCCGCGCGTGTAAAGGTAACCGCCGGCGCATTGCTGGGCGCATTATTGTTGGCGGTGGCAATAGACCACGTGGATCTTACGATCTCCCCTTATAAGGGATTGAGTCAGGCCTTGCGTATTGCCGGAACCAAGGTGGTGGACACGCGTTCTAGTCCGCTCGGTTATCTCAGTGTGTTGGAAAGCGAGCAAGTCCCATTGCGGCATGCGCCCGGTTTGAGTATCAAGGCCTCGGTCGAGCCGCCACCCCAGGTGGCGATCTTCACAGACGCAGATAACATGACGGTGATCACTGAGGATGCTGGCGATCGTGGCGCATTCGCTTATCTGGACTATATGACCTCGGCGTTACCCTACCACCTCAATTCCCCGGGTCATGTGCTGATACTGGGGTCAGGTGGTGGCGCAGACATTCAACAAGCCCGCTACCACGGGGTGCCCCGAATCACCGCAGTGGAGCTCAACCCGCAGCTGGTGGACATCGTGCGTGATCGCTACCAGGATTTCTCACATGACATCCTGAATCAGGACGGCGTCGAATTGCATGTCTCGGAGGCGCGGGGTTTCGTCACTCAGTCGCGAGATAGATATGACTTGATCCAACTCGCGCTATTGGACTCCTTTGCTGCATCTTCAGCCGGCCTGTATGCACTCAATGAAAGCTATCTGTATACCGTCGAGGCGCTACAGGTTTATCTGCGACATCTTGAACCCGGGGGTTATCTGGCGATTACCCGCTGGATCAAACTTCCGCCACGGGACACGTTGAAGCTGTTCGCTACCGCAGTAGAAGCATTGCAGCGTGAAAACAAGGCACATCCGGATCGGCGGCTGTTATTGATTCGAAGCTGGCAGACCAGTACCTTGCTGATAAAGAACGGGCTAATCGGTGATGAGGAGAATTCCGCGCTCAAGACTTTTGCCGCCGATCGTGCGTTTGACGTCGCCTGGTATCCGGGCATCGAGGAGGCGGAGGTCAACCATTACAACGTCTTAAGACAACCGTACTACTATGGCGCCGCTATGGCGTTGCTTGGCCCTAAACGCAGCGCGTTTCTACACAACTACAAATATGACATCCGCCCCACGTACGACGACCGGCCGTACTTTTTTCATTTTTTCAAATGGCGCGTGTTCCCCGAGATCATGGCATTGCGTGGGCGGGGCGGTATGCCGTTGCTCGAAATCGGCTATCTGGTCCTGGTGGCGACTTTATTTAAGGCCGTAATTGCGAGTGCTGTGTTGATTGTCTTGCCGTTAATTTACCTGCGGCGGCACAACACACCCATGTCCCAAGATCGCGTCAGCTCCCCGCGCGTACTTTGGTACTTTTTTGCCGTAGGATTGGGATTTTTGTTTGTCGAGATTGGCTTTATTCAGAAGTTTATTTTGTTGTTGCACCATCCGGTATACGCGGTTTCGGTGACATTGACTTCGTTTTTGGTATTTGCCGGCGTTGGCAGTGCTGTTACCCAGCGCATCGTACAAGCGGGCGGTCACCGGCGCGCCACGCGTTACGCAATAATCGGCATCGCGCTGTTTGCTATGGCTTATACGTGGTTGCTGGGCCCGTTGTTCGCACACTTAGCGGCGCTGCCAATGGCGCTCAAGGTGATCGCCTCGGTGTTGTTGATTGCGCCGCTGGCGTATTGCATGGGCATGCCGTTCCCGCTTGGTCTGTCCCGACTGAGTACTGCAGCGAGTCATCTAGTGCCATGGGCGTGGGGTGTAAACGGTTGCGCGTCGGTGATCAGCGCCGTGCTGGCGACCTTGTGCGCGATCCATTTTGGATTCACGGTGGTCATAACCCTGGCGGTATTGTTGTATATCTCGGCTGCGGTCAGTTTTCCACGCGTGATGCAAACGACCGGCCCGCTAAAGTCGCGATAACCGGGATCGACAGCCACGTGGACCGATGTCTGGTGCAGTGGGATAATAAATTTAAAAGATTCTGCACAAAGTCCAACCACCAAGGCCGATTTCCTGTTTGATCGATAACTTACAAAGCGCTTTCGGTTTACTGTTAATCATGCTGCTGGCTTGGCTTTTCAGCGAGCGGCGACAGTGGAAATTATGGAAAGTAGCCGTTGCCGGTATTGGGATTCAGCTGATTATGGCGGTGTTGCTTTTGAAGCTTCCGTTCATACAAAAATTATTCGGTGCGTTGAATGATGTGGTAGTGGCGTTACAGAACGCGAGCGAAGCCGGTTCCTCGTTCGTGTTCGGATATTTAGGGGGTGGACCATTACCGTTTGAGGAAACCAAAGTTGGTGCAAGCTTCGTGTTGGCATTCCGCGCGCTGCCATTAGTCATTGTCATCAGCGCATTGACCGCGTTGTTGACGTATTGGCGGATACTGCCGTTGATCGTCAACGCCTTGTCCACGATTCTGCAAAGGTCGCTGGGTATCGGCGGCGCCGTCGGACTGGGAACCGCCGCCAACGTCTTCGTCGGCATGGTCGAAGCGCCATTGTTCGTGCGTCCCTATCTTAAAAAGCTTTCGCGCAGTGAATTGTTTATGTTGATGTGTGCGGGGATGGCGACCATCGCCGGGACCGTGTTGATTTTGTATGCGACGTTTCTGCGCGAGGTTATCCCCGACGCCGTCGCCCATCTGCTGATTGCGTCGCTAATTAGCGCACCGGCGGCGATCACCATCGCCAAGCTGATGGTTCCCGATGACGGCGCCGCGACCGAAGCGGTGCTGGACGTGGCGTCCGACGCCACGAGCAGTATGGATGCGATAACCCGGGGCACCCAAAGCGGGTTGATGCTGTTTTTGAATATCATCGCCATGCTGACTGTGTTTGTTGCCCTGGTGCATCTGCTGAATGCGTTGCTGAGTCTGCTGCCGAATATTGGTGACGCACCCGTTACCTTGGAACGTATGCTCGGATACCTGATGGCGCCGATCACCTGGTTGATGGGTATTCCCTGGCAAGAGGCCCCGATCACCGGTTCGCTGATGGGCACCAAGACCGTGCTCAATGAGTTTCTGGCTTATCTGCGGTTGGCGGATTTACCCGCCGAGGCCTTGAGTGAACGCAGCCGGCTGATCATCAGTTACGCATTATGCGGTTTCGCCAACTTCGGCAGTCTCGGCATCATGATCGGCGGTTTGACCACTATGGTCCCGGAACGCCGGGATGAAATCGTGGCCCTGGGATTGAAGAGCATCGTCGCGGGGACTTTGGCTACGTGTTGTACCGGCGCCGTGGTAGGTATCCTTTTATAAGAAAACATAGGGGTCGGAGTCTGTGACTCCGACCCCTATGTTTTTATTTCGGTCGCGCCACCATCCGTCCGAGTGGACGACCTCCGAGCAGGTGCATGTGTAGATGGAACACGATCTGTCCACCATCTCTGTTGCAGTTAACGATGAGCCGGAAACCGTCTTCGGCAATGCCTTCCTCTTTGGCTAACTTAGCGGCAACCACAAAAAGATGACCCAAATCCGCCTCATCCTGTTCGCTGACGTCGTTGACCGTGGGGATGGGTTTGTTGGGAACGATCAATACATGGGTCGGTGCCTGGGGGCTGATATCGCGGAACGCAGTGGCGCGATCGTCCTGATATACAATGTCGGCCGGTATTTCACGGTTAATAATCTTGGCGAAAATAGTTTCTTTTGTCATCGTTATCTCGCGGCTCGTCGCTTTTCACTGGTCTGCAGCTGACTCATGGCATGTTTACGAAGCGTAACAAAGCTTGGCGATTAGGGCGAGTGTACGCGGACGTAGGCCTGTCCATGAGCACCTTGTTGTCGTGGGTCTGTCATGCGTCCGCGGCGATGGGTGCACCGCCCGAGCTTACTTACTGCTTACAGTTGAAGCCTGGTCGACAAGTCGCTGGACAATATCGCGCCGCTCCATTGGTTACGTTGGGACGAAATGACGCACAATGTGTTATGAGGTTATTTCGGTACCGCATGTGCACGGTGCCGGCTAGGAATCGCCTTGTAGCTGAATTCTCAGCTCTCCCGGATCACCACCGATCTCGACGCTGGTGTTGTAGCGTCGAAAACCCTTGGCCATCAAGTCGAGCCGGTGCACCCCCGGGCCAAGCTGGGTGAAACGAAACAATCCTTCTGCGTCCGTCAATGCCCGGCGTGACGAATTGCTTTGCATGGATCCGGCCGCATGGCGCCAGGTCAGCGCCGCCTCCACGCCGGGTATCGGATTGCCGGAAATGTCTGTGACCTGTCCGCTAAGGCTATACACACCCCAGTCGATCACCAACCGAACAAATAGCTCGCTGGTCGCGGTGAGTTCCGCGCCACGGATGCTAACGCGCGGTTGGGAACGGGTCACAAACGTCAGTCTACCTTCCGGAACCTCGTCGACTTCGAAATGACCAGCACTGTCGCCTACTACGGGCAGGGTTCGCCCAGCCGCTTTGGAACTGGTCAGTAACAGCGTAAAAGAAGGCACAGGCTCGCCCTGCGCGTCCACCATGTTGCCGACCACACGGCCACCTGCTATTGAAGTAAGGCTGATATCCAGGGTGACTCCCGCATCGGTAATGACGAGCGGTTTTTTATTGTACCGTTCGTACAGTCCGCGAACGGTGGCCGTGAGTTGGTAGTCGGCGCCCGCTTTAATGCCGGAGATCGCATAAAACCCATTGGCATCGCTCCGCGCCCGATAACTCGTCTTCAAGGATGGCGAGTTCATCCATATTCTTGCTCCCGCAACAACGTTCCCAAATTCGTTAGTTACCATGCCGGTAATTTCCGACTTGCCCGCTGGACGCAGCCGAGCGTCAAGCCGCGTTTCGGGCACCTGCACCACGTCGGCACCCGAAAAAGATTGAATCTCATCAGTGTAACCCGGCGCCCGAAAACGAAACGAGTAGGTGCGGTTTCGCTGGGTCATGAGCGTAATCATGTAGCTTCCCGCCGCATCCGTCTTCGCGCGCCGGCCGCTGCGTGACGGAATCACTTCCACGTCTGCCAACGGGTAACCGGCGCCGTCGGTGACGGTTCCGATAACCCGTACCTGATGACCATCGTTCAGCACGATGTCTGCAGAAAGAAAACCAGCCCGAACGTAAATGGTCGCAGAAGTATATCGGTCGCTGAGGGTCGTTCGCAGCTGGTAATCACCGGCGGTCAAACCCTTAATGACGTAACGGCCCCCGGCGAGACTGTGTGCCGAGTGTCGAGCGGATGAAAAACGATTGGTCGACGGATCGAACCGGCGTGCGGTGATCTGGATTCCAGATACTGGATCGCCACGCAGATTTAATACCCGCCCGGATATTAATAAATCTGCTGTTTCTGCCGGGGTTGATGGGGGTTCATCGGTTTTTGTGGATGATACGGTTGCGGCCTCTTTTTTCGATGGTGCCGCAGTTACTTGGCCGGGCTCGGGCTCGGCAATTCGCGAACGCTCGGCGGATGGGTCACTGATGATGCCGGTTCCGACGCTCGATGAGCGGTGCAGCGACGGGTCCTGATGCGAGCCGTTTCGGAACCAGAGGTAGTAGGCCAGCCCGATCACGACCCCGATCAGCAGCACCGCCGCGATGTGAACCAAAGGCTCTGATCGGGTAGATGATCGGCTCATTTAAACATTGCGCCAAGTGTTTCGCGTTAGCCTGCCGACAGCATACGGTGACTGTCAAGGGGAGATCGCGTGGAAACCAATCAAACCGCGTTTTCATAGCGGCGGTATTCGTGGCGGTGACGGGGTGCCGGGATGCTCTGTGGGCGTACTTACCTCGAGCGATGCGGAGATAGGCAGGCCACGCTGGGTCCGGCCTGAAAGGCGTTTCCCGGTGTCCGACGGGCTCACCCAAGAAAACGGCATTGCCGCCGGTGGCGCAGTGATTAGACGGTTTTACATTACTCACGAACCGCAGTAGATTGCACCTGCAACAGACCACCACCACGTGAGAGTGACCCATGGAATCTTTCAAGGCATATCGTATCCATAATGATGACGGTTCGATTAGCGCACAATTCGAAACAATTGGTATCGACGACTTGACCGAAGGTGACGTCGTCATCCGCTCTGCGTATTCGGACGTCAATTACAAAGATGCTCTGGCCGCGACCGGCAAGGGTAAGATACTGCGCCACTATCCCTTGGTCGGCGGTGTCGATGTATCCGGTTACGTGGAACAATCGGACAGTGATCGATTCAAACCCGGCGATGCAGTCACCGTGTGCGGATGTGAGCTTTCCGAGATCCGCGATGGGGGTTACGCGGAATATGTGCGCGTACCCGCAGATTGTGTGGTGCGCATCCCCGACACCCTGTCGGTGTTCGAAGCCATGGCCATCGGCACCGCGGGATTTACCGCCGCACTGGCGGTGCAGCGCATGGAGGAAAACGGGCAGACACCACAACACGGACCGATCGTCGTCACCGGGGCCACCGGCGGTGTGGGGAGTATTGCCATCGATATTCTCGACGGGGCCGGCTATGAAGTCGTTGCCTACACCGGTAAGCGATCCGCCGAGGAGTATCTGATTGGACTCGGTGCTGCACGGCTGCTATTGCGCGACGAGACGGATCTCGGTAAGCGACCCATGGAAAAGGCCGAGTGGGGGGGCGCTATCGACAATTTGGGCGGTGAGGTGTTGACGTGGCTGACGCGCACCGTGAAACCGTTTGGCAACATCGCGTCCATCGGTTTGGCCGCGAGTTATGAGCTGCACACCACCGTGATGCCGTTTATTCTGCGCGGTGTGTCGTTGCTTGGCATCAATTCGGTATTGTGTTCTCCGTCACTGCGGCAAAGTGTGTGGGCCCGGCTCGGCAATGATCTCAAACCTCGGCATCTGGACAAGATCGTTACCCGCACCGTCGGATTCGATGAGTTGCCAAGTGTTTTCGACGACTATATAAACGGTACGAATACCGGCCGTACCGTGGTGACCATTGGCGGTGAATGATGCGGAGCGTAAGGTATGGTTAATTCCCTGTGGCAGCCTG
>CALZGZ010000251.1 GCA_945787105.1 uncultured Gammaproteobacteria bacterium | reverse complement strand
TAAGAATGGTTGGTTTCGATCTGCTTGAACGAATTTACTCATACGCCCACAATATTCTCTTTGTTATGCTAACAGGTGATTATCATAACTGATCTCACATCAAAGTCCGACAGACTGCTAGCCCGAGTCCTGCGCAAGTACCCGGGATCCTGGTGAGAAATGCGGGCTAGAGGTTTAATCGCGTGGCCACGCGCCGTGGTGCAAAATACGGGCTAACGCCGCGCGAGAGAGCGAAAAAGGTCTAGGTGCGCCGGCCGTTCGCGCAGATAGGCGGGAGCGATTGCTGCCAACGGTTGTGGCGTGATATCAAAGACTTCCGGAAATTGACCGTCGCATACACTGTCGACTTTCATGGAATTGTAGTTATCCAGCGTAAACGGTTTACCGGGTAGCCACTGCATGATCCCCGCCTGTAGACGTGACTGCCAATCGGAGAGTGGAACGATGCGACAGCGCGCATGGATAAGATCAGCGATGTAGGTGACTAACTCAAACAGTGTATACGACTGGGGTCCACACATGTTGTATCGTTGACCAAACGTATCGTGGTGATAAATTGATTTGACGAAACACGCGGCAACGTCTTCCACATAGACCGGCTGGAAGCGTGCGTTGGGGCAAGCAAGGGGAAGTACCTTCGGTGCAATGCGAAGAAGATCCGCGAAACGGTTTATAAAACTATCGCCGGGGCCGAAAATAACCGAGGGGCGAAAGGTAGTCACCTCGAAGCCGTCGGAGGCGGACACCTGGTGGAGCTGATCTTCGGCCTCGGCCTTGGTGCGCAGATATTTACTTGGCCCTTCCTTGCTGGCGTTCAACGCACTCATGTGTAATAAGCGCCGCACGCCGGTCTGTTGCATAGCCTCGCTAATCGTTTTTACGAGGTCCACATGAATCCGCTGAAAGTTGTTTTTACCTGATGGATTGAGGATTCCGATCAGGTTGATGACAACGTCGATATGCTGAAAATGTTCCCGCAGGAATCCCAGTTCACTGACGTTGCCCTCGGCGAGGGTCAAGGTGGGCAGCACCAACATGTCGCGATTGCGCTCGCGGCGGCGCGTTAGAACCCGAACCTTATGGCCTTGCGTGGCTAACTTGGAGGCGATACTGCGGCCGACGAAGCCGGTGCCGCCTAGCATGGATATATTCAAAACGGACATGGCGAGTTGATGAAATATAACAAGATTTACCCAGTTATTTTAGTCGTTTTAGTCGTTGTTGGCGCCATATTCTCGCTGATAAAGGCACACTGCATCCAGGTACTCCGTGTATTCCGCCCGCGTCTGAAGATAATCGATCATGGTGGTGAGTGTCACTATGGCTTGAACCGGTATATGGTATTGATCTTGAACGGCCTGGGTTGCCTTGACCGGGCTGCCCTCGGCTCGTTCCTCACGGTCCAGCGCGATGAATGCTGCCACAGGTTCGGCGCCTGCCTCGCGAATCAAGCTTACCGACAATGTCACCGACAATCCTGCGGAGATCACGTCGTCGATGATAATCACCCTGCCCCGCAATGCTGCTCCCACCAGGGCGCCACCCTCACCGTGATCTTTGACCTCCTTTCGATTGAAGGCATACGGAACATCGAGGCCGTTGGGGTGGGTCAGCGCGATGGCGGTTGCGCTGACTAAGGGGATACCTTTGTATGCGGGCCCGAAAAGCATATCGAAGGGTTGGCCCCAATCGACGATTGTCCGTGCGTAAAACTCCCCCAATTTTTTCAGTGCGGCACCGCTGTTGAACAAGCCGGCGTTGAAAAAATAGGGGCTGCTGCGGCCGGATTTCAATCTGAACTCGCCAAAGCGTAATGCCCCTTTGTCGATAATGAAATCTAGAAATTCTTGTTGGTATTGTTTCATTGTGGGTTACTGCTCAGCTCATCCGTGATGACCGCAACTCTGATTGTCATCGTCGCTGGCGCATGGTTTCTTTGTAGTATGATACGCCGCCTTGTTATAGAACGCCCATGAGAATTATAACGCTTAACGTCAACGGCATTCGCTCTGCGGCGCGTAAAGGTTTTTATGACTGGTTGTCCCGTCAGGATGCGGATGTTGTGTGTCTTCAAGAACTGAAAGCACAGAATCATCAATTGGAGGATCCAATCTTTCACCCACAAGGGTACCAATGTTTGTACTACTGCGCCGAAAAAAAGGGATACAGTGGGGTGGCCATATACTGCCGTCATACCGCGGGCAAAGTGACATACGGTTTGGGGTGGCTTGATGTCGATGCCGAGGCGCGTTATGTGCAGGCCGATTTCGGTCGGCTCAGCATGGTGTCTCTCTATCTTCCGTCCGGCTCCAGTAGTGAGGCGCGGCAGGCAGTCAAGTTTGATTTTATGGACCGATTCACCGACATATTGACAGCGGCCCGGCGGCGACGGCGCGAATATATTATCTGCGGCGACTGGAATATCGCCCACAAACAGATCGATTTGAAGAACTGGCGCGCGAATCAAAACAACTCCGGGTTTCTGCCCGAGGAACGGGCATGGATGGATTGGTTGTTTGGGAAGGCTGGTTATGTGGACGCCTTCCGGGTCGTAAACCAGCAACCGGAGCAATACACCTGGTGGTCGAACCGAGGCCAGGCGTGGGCCAAGAACGTGGGCTGGCGAATTGATTATCAGGTCGTCACACCCGGCCTCAAGGACACGATTCAAGGGGCACACATCTATAAAGATGAACGGTTCTCCGATCACGCGCCGCTGATCATGGATTACCGCATCTAATCATGACTGAAATCGGCAAGGCCACGCGCCCGAGTTGGACCGATGCACTCAAGGTCTACGCCCGTCCGCGGGTCGTTTCGATGCTATTTCTGGGATTCTCCGCCGGATTGCCGTTTCTGCTTGTTTTTACCACCTTGTCTGCATGGCTCACCCAGGCCGAGGTCAGCCGCACCACCATTGGTTTTTTCAGCTGGGTGGGTATCACCTATTCGATCAAGGTGTTCTGGGCGCCGGTGGTAGACCGGCTGCCGTTGCCGGTGTTGACCGGATTGCTTGGGCGGCGTCGTGGCTGGATGCTGGTTGCTCAAATCGGCATCGCGGCGGGTCTGATCGCCATGGCGTATACCGACCCGCACGACAATCTATTCTGGATCGCGCTGTTTGCGCTGGTAGTCGCGTTTTCCTCGGCGACACAGGACATCACCATTGACGCGTATCGGATTGAGGCCGTAGGCAAAGAAATTCAGGGGGCGATGGCCGCCAGCTACATTCTTGGATATCGCATAGCTTTACTGGCGGCCGGAGCGGGTGCGTTACACGTCGCCAATATAGGCGGTTGGCACGCAGCCTATCTGAGCATGGCGATGCTCGCGGGTGTGGGTATCGCGACGACGCTGATCATCCGCGAACCGGAGTCGTCTGCGTCTTCCGATAACGCCTACTTGCAAGAGGAGCGTGTCGTTGAATTCATGGAGCGCTCAGCCCACCTCCCAAAGCGCTTGCGCCATCTCTATGCATGGTTTATCGGCGCGGTCGTGTGTCCGTTTGTCGACTTTTTTAAACGCAACGGTCTCCTCGCGATTGTGATCTTAGCGTTGGTGGGACTGTTTCGCATCAGTGACATTACCATGGGAGTGATGGTCAACCCGTTTTATCTCGACAAGGGCTTTGCGTTGGATGAGATCGCAAACGTTACCAAGATATTTGGCTTTTTTATGACCATTGCCGGCGCGGGGCTGGGAGGGGTGCTTGTGGTTCGCTTCGGCATCATGCGGCCATTGCTGCTCGGGGCGGTGCTGGTCGCGGTCACCAATTTATTGTTCGCCTGGCTTGCGGTCAGTGAAAAGAGCTTGTGGTGGCTGGCGCTGGTGATCAGCGCCGATAACTTGAGCGCAGGCATCGCCACTTCTGCCTTTATCGCCTATCTGTCGAGTCTCACGAATCGGGCCTATACCGCGACGCAATATGCATTGTTCAGTTCGTTGATGACCTTGCCGGCGAAATTCATCGGTGGATTTTCTGGCATGATGGTAGATGGCTATGGTTACCCCTGGTTTTTTGTGTACGCGTCATCGATCGGCATACCGGCCATCTTATTAGTCCTATATTTAATGCGCCGGGCGCCGGTCCCGGAAAATTAACATGTGCTAAAAATTCTTAGCCGTTGTTGTTCCAATCCCCGCTCCCCGCTCCCCGCTCCCCGCTCCCCGAACTCCGCTCCCCGCTCCCCGCTCCCCGAACTCCGCTCCCCGAACTCCGCTCCCCGAACTCCGCTCCCCGGGGACTAATGGCGGCTGATGACCTTGCGGGTAAACTGATACAGCGCAATCTCGCCGAGCAGATTCGGCCACAACCGCAGTCCGAGGCTGGTCCGGTGAATATGATCGACCGCCCGCCGGTCGAGGATATCGATGTTACGGTCCCAGCATAGCGCTTCGAAATCTCGCAAGGTGCAAAGATGAATATTCGGTGTGTCGTACCATTGGTGGGGTAGCGTGCGGCTGATAGGCATGGTACCAAACAGACCGAGCTGGATTCGGGCCCGCCAATGCCCGAAGTTTGGAAATGTAACAATGCCGCGGCTTCCGACACGCAGCATTTCATTCAGCAAGCGCGCGGGAAAGTGCATCGCCTGAAGGGTCAACGACAATAACACGTAATCGAACGAGTCATCGTCGAATTCCGCCAATCCCTGATCGAGGTCAGTCTGAATGACATTGATGCCGTTACGAATACACTGCGGCAGGTACTTATCATCCAGTTCCAAGCCATAGCCGGTGGTTTGTCTCTGTTCGGCCAGATAACGCAGTAACGCGCCGTCGCCACAACCCAGATCGAGTACTCGGCTTTGTGGTCGGATCCATTCGGCAATGATTGCGTAGTCCAGACGCGCAATCGGGGTATCTGCAGGCTGATTTGTCATGATTCCTGTTGGGTCGGTGTCTCACTGGCGGCCGAATGCTTAGATTCGAGCGGTTGGATGCATCGAGGATCGTTATGGGTCGGATTGTTGACGTAGGTAGTCACTGGATAGGCCTCCAACAACTCCGCGGGACAAGGCTGTATCCAGCGCGCCGCCTCGACAGTTGTTCCGCTCAGCCAATCTCGATATCCCTCCGCCGGGATTATTAGCGGCATGCGTGAATGGATGGTCTCCAATACAGTGTTGGCGGCGGTGGTGACGATGGCGCACGATTCGATCGCGTCTCCTTGTTCCGTGGCTGATGTTTCCCACAGTCCGCCGAAGGCGAACGTACTCCGGTCCGCCATGCGGATGTGATGCGGTTGTTTGCGCCTTTGTTGGGGTACGATCTGCCATTCATAATAGCCATCGGCGGGAATCAAGCAGCGTTGATGTTGCCAGGCATGGCGGTAGGTGGGTTTCCGATCCATGGTTTCGCTTTTCGCGTTGGCGGTGCTGTAGCTCACCGGTTGACCCTTGGCCCAAGATGGGATGAGTGGCCACCGTACCAGTGCCAACTCACGTTGATCAGCCCGCATGCGGACGATGGGCACGCAGGTAATCCTGTTCCCCGTGGATGGACTGATATTGTAGGCCGGCGCATCAGGGAGACGCTCGAGTCCGATGCTGATCTCAAACGCGTCCAAAAACG
>CALZGZ010000250.1 GCA_945787105.1 uncultured Gammaproteobacteria bacterium | reverse complement strand
GTAAACATTAGCACCACACAGGTCCTGAAAAGCCGCAAGACACCGCGAGAGTTTAATATCCCAGACTTACCGGAGGACAGCCCATTTCGTGATTTCTTTCGTCGCTTCTTCGATGAGTTGCCAGAGGAGCGAGATGCGCGATCACTAGGCTCTGGGTTCGTGATTTCCGAAGACGGTTATATTATGACCTCTGCCCACGTGATTGCTGACGCGACGGAAATTTTAGTGCGATTTACTGATCGTCGCGAACTCGAGGCTAAGGTGGTCGGTTCCGACCGGCGTAGTGATGTCGCACTATTGAAGGTTGAAGCCAAAGGATTACCGACTGTAAAGATTGGTAATCCGGAGCAGCTTTCGGTCGGGGAATGGGTGCTCGCGATCGGATCGCCGTTCGGTTTTGAAAGCACGGCAACGGCGGGCATCGTGTCGGCCAAAGGGAGAAGCCTGCCTAATGAGAATTACGTGCCTTTTATACAGACCGATGTCGCTATTAATCCCGGTAACTCCGGTGGGCCGCTATTTAATCTCGACGGTGAGGTAGTCGGCATCAATGCGCAGATCTATAGCCGTACCGGGGGCTTTATGGGTCTGTCGTTTGCGGTGCCGATCAATATCGCCACCGAGGTGACGGATCAACTCAAACGATCCGGGAAGGTGTCGCGTGGATGGTTGGGGGTGCTAATTCAAGACGTCACCAGTGAGTTGGCTGAGTCGTTCGGTATGGAAAAGCCCACCGGGGCCCTGGTGTCCGAGATCATGCCGGACAGTCCGGCTGCGGCGTCGAATCTCAAGCCCGGCGACATCATTTTACGCTACAACGACAGCAAGCTATCAAGAATGTCCGACCTGCCGCCATTGGTTGGTGTTACGCCCATTGGTGAAACGGTGAAACTCAAGGTGATACGCGGCGGTAAATCGCGGACCATCGAAGTCACTATAGGAGAGTTGCCTGAAGAGGGGCAACAGCTTGCAGAGCGAGCCGGAGAACAGGAGGCGGACGACAAATTATTGGGAATGACGGTCAAGAATCTAACTCGGGAACAGAAGAAGGAAATGGACGTGGAGAAGGGCGTATACGTGGCAGATGTTGCATCAGGTCCAGCCGCCCGGGCGGGGATACAGACCGGCGATGTGATCGTTCAAATCCAAGACAAAGCGGTTACGGATGTGGATGCCTTCAAGAGTATGATCGGCGAGCTTACACCCGGCAAATCGGTGCCAGTGTTGATTCGTCGCGAGAAACGATCGTTGTTTCTTGCCTTGAGGACGAACGGAGACACCGATCGTAACAATTAGTTATCGGCGACCGGCAACTAGTCCCCGGATGTAATCTTGGTCTAGACTTAACGGTTTGATCGCCACCTAGAAGGGGCGCGCTGTGCGCCCTTTTCTTATCTAACAACACGACACCCCAGGAATATCGTCGACGCGGTATATTTTGTAATTTCCGAAACAGATGAGTGCCCACGATCTCACTAAGATGCGTAACTTTGCCATCATCGCGCATATTGACCATGGCAAGTCTACGCTTGCTGACCGTTTTATTCAGCGATGTGGGGGACTATCAGAGCGCGAAATGGAAAACCAGGTGTTGGACTCCATGGAGCTGGAACGAGAGCGAGGTATTACTATTAAAGCGCAGAGTGTCACGTTGGCGTATCGATCCCGGGATGATGGCGTTTATCGTTTTAATCTCATTGACACGCCGGGACACGTGGATTTTTCCTATGAAGTGTCGCGATCATTGACCGCCTGTGAAGGAGCGTTACTCGTGGTTGACGCCTCACAGGGGGTGGAGGCCCAGACGGTTGCGAATTGTCATACCGCAGTCGATTTAGGTTTGCAGGTGATACCGGTACTCAATAAGATCGATCTGCCAGCCGCAGAGCCCGCGCGTGTCATCGAAGATATTGAGAACATCATTGGCATTTCATGCGAAAATGCGGTGCATTGCAGTGCGAAGACTGGCGCGGGCATCGACGACGTCCTCGAGGCCATCGTCGCATGCCTACCCCCCCCAACGGGGCAGGTCGATGGCCGATTGAAGGCGCTGATTCTGGATTCCTGGTTCGACAACTATCTGGGCACTATTTCTCTCATTCGCATCATTGACGGCGGATTAAAGGCCAAAGATAAGATTCGCATGATGGCGGCCGGCAGGGATTATGTGGTCGAACAGGTTGGCGTTTTTACTCCCAAGCGTACGCCTATTCAACGGCTGCTGGCCGGCGATGTTGGTTATCTTATTGCAGGTGTCAAGGATGTTAAAGGCGCGCGGGTGGGTGATACGGTGACCAGCAGCGCGGTCCCGGCGGAAAATCCCTTGAGTGGCTTTCAGGAAATCAAACCTCGTGTTTTCGCCGGGTTGTATCCTGTAAATTCGGGTGACTACGGTGCCCTGCGGGATGCTTTGGATCGGCTCAGCCTCAACGATGCATCGTTTCGTTATGATCCGGAGACATCAGAGGCGTTGGGTTTCGGATTTCGATGCGGGTTTCTCGGTATGTTGCATATGGAAATCGTGCAAGAGAGACTGGAAAGAGAATATAGCCTGGAACTCATTACCACCGCCCCCACTGTCGTATACGAGATCGAAACAATCAGGGGAGAGGTGGTATCCATCGAGAATCCAAGTCAGTTGCCCGACTTGGCGATGATCAGCGAGATTCGAGAGCCGTTTATCGAAGCGCACATGCTCATGCCCCAAGAATATATCGGTTCGATTATTACGCTGTGCATAGAAAAGCGTGGTATACATAAAGATATCAAATACCTGGGGCGCAGGGTCATGTTGACCTTCGAGCTTCCGTTGAATGAAGTAGTCCTCGATTTCTTTGACAAACTCAAATCTGTTAGCCGCGGATATGCCTCACTTGATTACGAATTTAAATGTTTTCGCGCAAGTGACATGTGTAAAGTGGATATATTGATTAATGGTGACAAGGTTGATCCATTATCAATTCTGGTACATCGTAAACAGGCGGACTATCGAGCGCGAGAGTTGGTCAAGCGCATGCGCAGCTTGATACCGCGGCAATTGTTCGACGTTGCGATCCAAGCTGCAATTGGATCCCGGGTTATTGCACGGGAGACGGTTAAGGCGTTACGTAAAAATGTAACCGCTAAATGCTACGGTGGGGATATTACTCGAAAAAGAAAACTTCTGGAGAAACAGAAAGAGGGTAAAAGGCGAATGAAACAAATAGGATCAGTAGAGATACCGCAGGAGGCGTTTTTAGCCGTACTAAAAGTTGAGGGAGAGTAAGTATGGATTTTGCCTTAATCTTGTTCACGGCGCTAATAGTGACCGGTGGGATCTGGCTATTGGATCGAATATTTAGAACGCCCAAAACGGAGAATATACAAAAACCAGGATCAGACGAGGTACACGCGGCAACAAAAGAACCCTGGTTAGTTGAATACGCAAAAGCGTTTTTTCCTGTCATATTGCTAGTATTTGTTCTACGTTCTTTTGTGGTAGAACCGTTTCGTATCCCATCGGGCTCTATGTTACCGAGCTTGCAGGTGGGTGATTTTATACTCGTAAACAAGTTTAGTTATGGCCTGCGGTTGCCCATTATCAACAAAAAGATAGTCGAAATGTCGTCGCCTAAACGCGGAGATGTGATGGTATTTAGATTCCCGCATGATGTGAGCATTAATTTCATAAAACGGGTGGTGGGTTTGCCCGGCGACAAAGTAGATTACAGGAATAAGCAATTATATATTAATGGCGCACAGATGCTCACAGAACGCGTCGGCACCTATCCCTTCGAAGAAGCCGGAAGGCGGCATATCGTTGCCAATCATTTTGCAGAACAGTTGGGTGGTTCTAAACATGCCATTCTGACGGATCCGGGAAAGAGGACCACGAGCATGAGTTTCACGGTACCTGAAGGGCACTACTTTGTGATGGGGGACAACCGGGACTATAGTAATGATAGTCGCTTTTGGGGTTTCGTACCCGAGAGAAACATTATTGGTCGCGCGTTCTTTATTTGGTTTAGTTGGAATGTATCATCCGGGGGAGGGATAGATTGGAAGCGTATCGGAGATACCATTAGATAAAACGGGGTTTAGTGATGAGAAATAAACAATCAGGTTGGACTTTTTGGAGCCTGTCGGCAATTGTCGTACTCCTTGTCCTCTTGGTGTTGTTGTTCATGAGGCTATTTCCTCCATATTTCGACAACTTGAAGTTACAAGAGGCCATGGACAAGATCGTCGAAAATCCTCGCGTCGCCAACATGACTCGGCGGCAGGTCATTCAAGAACTCGACAATATACTGTACATCGACTACGCGCATGAAGTCGTTGATCTCAAAGAGTCCCTAACAATGGAGAAGAAAGACAAGATCATGACTATAGCGGTCGACTATGAAGTTGTGGTGCCGCTTGTCTACAATATCAGCGCTTTACTCGACTTTAAGAACAGGGCCGAGATCGCCCTGCGCTAATGGATGAGCACGAATATATATACTCCAGGGTTCATTATCGCTTCACCGACCCGCACTTACTAACAAGGGCGTTAACCCACCGCAGTCGGGGCGCGGTTAATTACGAACGCCTGGAGTTTCTTGGCGATAGCATTCTCGGCTTTATCATAGCTGAATGGCTATATTATCGTTTTCCGGATCTGACCGAAGGCAAACTAAGCCGTATGCGCGCGGCGATTGTACGCAAGGACACGCTGGCGAAAGTTGCGCGAAATCTGGAACTTGGTCAGGTGGTGATTCTAGGAGAAGGGGAGCTAAAAAGCGGGGGACATGAAAGAAACTCGATTCTGGCTGATGCCCTGGAAGCGATTATTGGGGCAATTTTTTTGGATGGGGGATTGGGCCCATGTAAGGATTTTGTGGTGGACGTGTTCGGGCCGGATCTCGATAAACTGCGACCGGATACGGCTTACAAGGACGCGAAAAGCCAATTGCAGGAGTATCTGCAAAAACACGGTCTGACGGTACCCAACTATCTGATCGTAAACGTCAGTGGAGAACCGCATTGTCAAGTTTTCGAAGTAGAGTGCCGAATAGAAGGTATTCAGCAGACGTTTACTGCAACCGGTGCAAGTCGGCGCAACGCGGAACAATCCGCGGCGGAGAAGGCGATCCTCGCTCTTTCTGAGCAATGAGCACAGCTTTCAGATTTGGTTATATTACCCTGATGGGACGCCCAAACGTCGGTAAATCGACGTTGATAAACCGGCTTGTCGGGAAAAAGATCAGCATTACTTCGCATCGGCCGCAAACAACCCGACATCGAATACTCGGGATCAAAACCACCGAGGATTCACAGATCGTTTTTGTTGACACACCTGGCTTTCACAAAAAGCGTGGCAAAGCGATAAACCGGACCATTAATCGTACTGCGGTTGCCAGTACCCAGGGGGTCGATGTACTGGTATTGGTAATCGAGTCCATGGGTTGGCAAGCGCCGGATAGCGACGTTCTCAACACTGTTACCGGGACATCGACACCGGTAATTCTGGCCATCAACAAGGTGGATCGCATCAGGAATAAAGAACAATTACTGCCGTTGATAGAGCAAGCCAGGCAATTTTTTGACTTCAATGAGATCATTCCTGTATCAGCGAAAACAGGCTACAACGTCGATAGGTTTTTGGATACCGTCAAGCTTTACCTGCCGTCCGGTGATGCAGGATTTCCAATTGATCAGTTAACCGATCGCGGCGAACGCTTTATTTGTGCTGAGTTTGTGAGGGAACAGTTGTTTAGGCAGTTGGGGCAGGAATTGCCCTATGCCACGGCGATAGAATTGATTGACTACTACGACCGCGGAAAAATCGCCGTACTCCAGGCGCAAGTGTGGGTGGATAAACCGAGTCATAAAGGAATCGTCATTGGAAAACAAGGACAGCGATTAAAGCAAATTGGTATTGAAGCGAGAAAACAGCTGGAGCGATTCCTTGGCAAACAAGTGCATCTGGAATTACGGGTGAAAGTGCGTAGTGGATGGGCTGACAATCAAGCTGCCCTGAACGCATTGGGTTATAACGAAGATCTCAAATGAGAGTCCACCAACAACCCGGATATGTGTTGCATACTCGGCCCTATCGCGAGTCCAGCCTGCTGGTTGAGGTTTTTACACGGGATTACGGGCGGCTGAGCCTGTTGGCCAAAGGAGCACGGCGACTAAAATCCCGGGTCAGGGGCTTGTTGTGCCCGTTTCAATCTTTATTGCTGAGCTGGGCGGGGCGGGGAGATTTGCCGATTCTGTCAGCGGCGGAACCAGACCAGACATATTCGGAGTTAACCGATGAAAGCCGACTGTGTGGATTTTATATTAATGAACTTTTGATGTACTTGCTGCACCGATATGATCCTCACACAGGGCTGTTTGCCCACTATCAGCAAGTGCTCGATCGCCTTATACAGTCTTTGGACTACGAATGGTCGCTACGAATTTTTGAAAAGCATCTGCTCCGCGAGTTGGGGTATGCGCTAAACCTTGAGTATGACGCAAAGACTAGTCAGGCAATTGATCCGAAGTCCCAATATAGTTACGTACCAGAGTTAGGCGCAATCAAGGCAGGGGCCGGTAACCAGAATGGTATCGCGGTCAACGGGGCGACTTTGATTGCGCTGCGAAGCGAAGAGTCAGCCGACGAATCCATCAAAAATGATTGTAAACGCCTGATGCGTGCGATGATTGGCCGACAACTTGGACAACGTGTGTTGCATACCCGCCGAATATTCGATGGCCGTCGTTCCAAAGTGGTGGGCAACGCTGCCAGAGGACAAGCATGACCGAAAATCGAGAGATATATTTGGGCGTCAACATCGACCATGTGGCGACCCTGCGTGAGGCGAGGGGTACCCGCTATCCAGATCCCGTTCAGGCTGCATTCATCGCTCAAGATGCCGGTGCCGACGTTATTACGATACACCTGCGCGAAGATAGACGGCATATTCAGGATCATGACGTTGAACGATTGCCGACCATTCTTACGGTACCTATGAACCTGGA
Source organism: uncultured Gammaproteobacteria bacterium (assembly GCA_945787105.1). GTDB lineage: Bacteria > Pseudomonadota > Gammaproteobacteria > Arenicellales > JAANXG01 > CALZGZ01. The sequence goes on along the minus strand of CALZGZ010000250.1, from coordinate 10,061 downwards.
GATGGCGGCTACCGCGGAGATGTTGAAGATCGCGACGCAGATAAAACCGCAGGAATGTTGCCTGGTGCCCGAAAGGCGCCAAGAACTGACTACGGAGGGAGGGTTGGACGTTGCCGGTAACCTCGAGTATTTGTCCGAATACTGCGGAGCACTGAAAGCTGCGGATATTCCAGTCTCATTATTCATCGACCCCGAGCCAGCGCAGATAGAGGCAGCACTCAAAGTCGGTGCTGCAGCCATCGAGCTACATACGGGTCGTTACGCCGACGCACGTTCCACTTTAAAGCGGACCAATGAATTGATACGTCTGCAGCAAACGGCGGCCTCAGGCCATGTGTTAGGTCTGCAAGTGAATGCGGGGCATGGGTTGCACTATCATAATGTGCAATCCGTGGCCGCGATCCCGGAACTGGACACCCTGAACATCGGGCACGCAATCGTGGGTCGTGCGTTGATGGCAGGGCTCGCGGATGCGGTGCGTGAGATGAAGCGGTTGATGCGCGAGGCGCGTCAATAATGCGATGCGAGGATCAGTCCAAATATTGCGCTCAGCAACGAATTTGGCAATAAAAACCGGCCTTGCGGCCGGTTGCGGGAGACTTCACGTTAAAAAATCTGTTCTGCCTTAGAACTGAAGCACGCCGCCTAAGCTGATTATTTGGAGATCATTGTCGCCGCTGTCACCAGTCCATTCCAATTCAATATTTCCCCACTCACCGAGCTTTACCCCGAGGCCCGCGCTGCCGGCAAGACTGGCGTCATCTTCGCTGACAGTCGTGCCCGCCGACTTGCTGGTGACGTCGGACTGAATCCCCCCTAGTCGACCTTTGAAGTAGACCATACCCGGTGTCCGGTAAGCAAAAAACAACCCGAAGGTATCCGCGTCCCAGCGACCCGGGACGCCAAACGTGGTCGGGCCACCGAAATCACCGTCGTCGAATGTACTCGTGCCTTCAAATTCGATCGCCGCTGAGCCATCAAAAGCGATCGGGCGGGCAAATTGGTAGCCCAATAAAATGCCGCCATTATTCGCGTCATCGTAATCATCATTACCGTTCTTGACGGTGCCGCCCTTGACGCCAATCATCCATTTACCCGCGGCCTTTTGACCGAACCATGTGGCTTCCTCAGCGCCGAACGCGGAACCGGCCAACGCAACGCCGAGCAGGCTGGTGAGCAAATATTTGGTTGTGTTAAGCATGGATCGAATCTCCCGTTACTGATGCCATGGATTGCTTTTTTTACCGGGGTCACCTAGCAAGGTAGCAGTAAATTTTAGAATAATCAACGCAATACAACTTTTTCCCCGGTACATTCTATAAATGACTGATAAATATATGTTTTAGATGCTTATTGTCGGGCCGATAACCGGTCAGCACGGGTTGCATCGGCACCGATCTGCGGTCACGCAACGGGCACACATTCGCGTGCCCCGGGGGGCGTCATGCGGCCGATACCGGTATCGTATTGAGTCGGCATCAAACCGGAGCCAGGGATGCCGGCGGATCCACGCGCTGACGATCGCGGACCGCTTACAGTGCGTAGGAACTCTTGTAGCTTTCCAGGATCTTGATGTAGTTGGCGCGCTCGAAGGAAGTGGGATCTGCAACGTGCTGCTGACTCATGGAGCCCTTCATTTGTGCGACCGAACTGTACTCGTTTTCCTCCATCCAATGTTTCAGTTGGTCGTGAAGTGTGGTCAAAAAGCCGATGCCATTTTTTAGCAACGCGGAGGTGGTCATCACGCCGTCGGCGCCGGCCATTAGGTACTTGACCACTTCTACATGGCTGTACACACCCGTGGTGGCAGCAAGTGAGGCCTTAACACGGCCATAGAGCAGCCCAATCCAGAGCAGACGTAAGCGGATCTGGCCCGACCGGCTCAGGTCCAGGCTGTGAACAATCTCGCGTTGTTCGATGTCAAAGTCCGGTTGCCAAAAACGGTTGAAAAGCACCAACGCGTCGGCGCCTGCCTCATCGAGTTGCTTGGCCAGGTGTCCGAACGAACTGAAATACGCGCTGAGTTTGAACGCGACCGGAATAGAAACCGACGCCTTGACGTGTTTGGCAATATCAACGTAACGCCGTTCAACTTCTTGTCCGGATATGTTGATGTCGGCGGGAATGTAATAGACGTTGAGTTCTATACCACGGGCACCTGCCTGCTCCATGTTTTTAGCATAGTCAATCCAGCCTTCGTCGGTGATACCGTTCAAGCTGCCAATAACGGGAATGTCCACTGCCTCGGATGCGCGGCGTAGAATGTCGAGATAACGATCAGGCCCCGCATGGTAGTCTTCGACCTCGGGGAAGTAGCTCAGCGCTTCCGCGAAACTGTTCGTCCCGTACGACATGAAATGCTCCATCGCAGCGGACTCATGTCGAAGCTGTTCCTCGAACAGTGAAAACATCACCACCGCCGATGCACCGGCATCTTCCATCCGCTTGATATTGTCGACGTCTTCGGATAGCGGTGATGCCGAGGCGATGATCGGGTGTTTCAACTTCATGCCCATATAGGTAGTGTGCAAATCCATGATCAGGTACTCCGGAGATTGTCAGGCACAGTCATTGTTTGTTCACATTGGAGGAAAGCGTTTCGATCAGTTTGGTTTGGCGAAGTGATGTTCTGGATCGCCTCTGGTAGCCATTTCCTCGTACACGCGCCATTTTAAATTCACGTTTTCTTGTGCCAATTTCATGAGCCGATCGGCTTGATCGGGATTGGTCCGCCGCAGTATGTCGTAACGTAGTTCCTTATATGCGTAGTCCTTCAAAGGAATCATGGGACGCGGAGAGTCCAGCATGAAAGGATTTCTCTCTTCGCGACGCAGATCGGGGTTGTAACGCATCAACGGCCAGTAACCACTTTCCACAGCGAGCTTCTGCTGTCGTAGCCCATGCTCCATGTTGATCCCGTGGGCGATACAGGGACTATAGGCAAGGATAAGCGATGGCCCTTTAAAAGTTTCCGCTTCGCGAAATGCGAGCAGCGTTTGTTGCGGATTGGCGCCGAGGGCAACCCGCGCAACATAGACATGACCATAAGAGATGGCCTGAAGCGCGAGGTCTTTCTTGCCAACTAGTTTGCCGCCAACGGCAAATTTCGCCACCGCAGCGAGCGGCGTCGATTTCGACATTTGTCCGCCGGTATTCGAATAGACTTCGGTGTCTAATACTAAAACATTCACGTCGCGATCCATGGAGAGCACGTGGTCGAGTCCGCCGGCGCCGATGTCATAGGCCCATCCGTCGCCGCCAACGAGCCACACACTGCGGCGTACGAGTTGATCTGCCAGTGACAGAAGGCGCATCGCCGTCTTGTCATTCAGGCTTTGCAACTGTTGCTTGAGTTCACCCACACGCGCACGCTGTGTACGGATCTCCGACTCCTCGTCTTGTGTCGCTGACAAGATGTCATCAACGAAGTCAGCGCCAAGTGTCGACCGCATTTCCTGAAGCAGTTGATAAGCGACCGCACGATGTTTCTCCGCCGTCAACTGGAAACCGAGACCGAATTCTGCGTTATCCTCAAACAGCGAGTTCGACCAAACCGGCCCTCGTCCTTCCTGGTTTACTGCCCATGGTGTCGTTGGGAGATTGCCACCGTAAATCGAGGAACAACCGGTCGCATTGGCAATCAGTAAGCGATCTCCAAATAATTGCGACAACAGCTTGAGGTAGGGTGTTTCACCACAACCGGCGCAGGCCCCCGAAAATTCGAACAGCGGTTGCAAATACTGCACACCGCGCACGGTGCTAAAATCGACACGTCCCCGATCGTTGTCCGGAAGATCTTGGAAAAATGCGATGTTGTGGCGTTCAGCCTCCAGGTCAGGCTCCTTGGGACGCATATTAATCGCTTTTACACCGCTTTTCTCTTTGCTCTTAGCCGGGCAGACTTCCACGCACAGGGTACAACCCGTACAGTCCTCCACATACACTTGCAGCGTGTAATACACATCTGGAAATCCACGACCACTGAGCGCGGCGGACTTGAACGAAGACGGCGCCGATCGGAGCCGTGATTTCTTAAAGAACTTCGAGCGTATAACGCTGTGTGGACATACCAGACCGCAATTGCCGCATTGGATACAGATGTCTGGTTCCCACACCGGTACGAACATGGAGATATTACGCTTTTCCCACGCGGCGGTGCCGCTTGGATAGGTACCGTCATTCGGCAGCATGCTCACCGGTAACTCGTCGCCTCGTCCCGCCATCATCAATGCGGTGACGTTGCGTACGAAGTCCGGCGCGTTAGCGGGCACGATTTCGCGCCTGGTTATAGAGCTAGTAACCTGCGCGGGTACGGTTACCGCGTGTAGATTGGCGAGCGTCTTATCCACTGCTTGAAAATTCTTGCGGACGACGTCCTCCCCTTTCTTGAGATAGGTTTTTCTGATCGTGTCCTTGATTTTCGCAATGGCCTCGTCCCTTGGAAGGACATTCGAGACCGCAAAGAAGCATGTTTGCATGATCGTGTTGATGCGGGTTCCCATCCCGGCATCACGTGCGACTTTGTAGGCGTCAATAACGTAAAGAGAAAGTTGCTTGTCGATGATTTGCTGTTGCACTAATCGAGGTAGAGCTTCCCATACTTCATTTGGACCGTGGGGACTGTTCAATAAAAAAGTGGCCCCGGGTGCGGCGCGCGCTAATACGTCCGCCGATTCAACAAAACTGAATTGATGGCAGCCGATAAAATTGGCCGATTGCACGAGATAGGTAGATCGAATCGGTGCGGGTCCAAAGCGCAGATGCGACACGGTCTGCGATCCGGATTTCTTGGAATCGTAGACAAAATAGCCTTGCGCATAAAAACGCGGATCTTCACCGATAATTTTGATGCTGTTCTTGTTGGCGCTTACCGTACCGTCGGCGCCGAGCCCGAAAAACATAGCGCGCACTGTGCTGTCGGGCTCGATAACGAACTCATAGTCGTAGTCAAGGCTGGTATGCGTGAGGTCGTCTCGAATACCGATGGTGAAATGATTCTTAGGCGCGCTTTGGGACAATTCTGTATAGATCCCTTTGACCATGGCAGGGGTGAACTCTTTGGAGGAAAGGCCATAACGCCCACCGATCACCCGTGGCAAGGCCGCCCACGGTAGGGTCCCATCGGACAACGCCTCCGACAACGCGGTGACCACGTCAACGTATAGCGGTTCGCCGTTGGCAGCCGGGTCCTTGCTCCGGTCCAACACCGCGATGGCCTTGGTGGTGGCCGGAAGCACCGTCATAAAGTGCTTGGCGGAAAACGGCCGGTACAAGCGCACTTGGGCGACGCCTACTTTGTCGCCGCCGTGTTGCAAGAAATCAACGGTCTCGCGTACGGTCTCTGCGCCTGATCCCATGATGACAATCACGCGTTCGGCCTCGGGGTGTCCGTGGTATTCGAAAAGGGAGTATGGGCGTCCGGTGAGCTGTGCGAATCGATCCATTTTTGCTTGCACTATCCCCGGCGTATCACGATAGAAAGTATTCACTGTCTCGCGGCCCTGAAAATACACATCTGGGTTTTGTGCGGTGCCACGGATAAATGGATGATCCGGATTAAGGCCGCGTGCCCGATGGGCAAGCACCAATTCATCGGGAATCATCGCCATGATTGTGTCATCAGATAGCAACGAAATCTTGTTTACTTCGTGCGACGTGCGGAACCCATCGAAAAAATGCACGAACGGAATGCGCGTCTCAAGGGTGGCGGCCTGGGCAACCAGCGCGAGATCATGTGCCTCCTGTACGGAGTCGGAGGCAAGCAGGGCAAACCCGGTAGACCTCACCGCCATCACATCGGAGTGGTCGCCAAAAATAGACAGTCCCTGAGTGGCTAATGATCGCGCGGCGACGTGGAAGACCGTGGACGTGAGTTCGCCGGCAATCTTGTACATGTTGGGAATCATCAACAACAGCCCTTGAGATGCCGTGAATGTAGTGCTCAGCGCGCCGGTCTGCAGCGCCCCATGAACGGCGCCAGCAGCGCCGCCTTCACTTTGCATCTCCACCACCACCGGCACATTGTCCCAGATGTTTTTTCTACCCTCGGTGGTCCACTGGTCGGCCAATTCTCCCATAGTCGAGGAGGGTGTGATCGGATAGATGGCGCAGATTTCATTGGTTTTATACGCTACATAAGCGGCCGCTTCGTTGCCGTCAAAGATTACATGCTGTGTCGTCATCGGCGTCTATGATAACTTGAAATTGGGTACGTCGATCTGTTGGCGCATGCGCTCGTAAAGGCCTTGTAAACGTACTCAGTTGGGCTCGGGAACCAGATCGATGGCATGGCACGGACACTGTTCAAAACAGATCGCGCAGCCAGTGCAGCGATCGTAGTCGAAGCGGTAACGCTTGCCGGGACCGAGTTTGATAACGGCATCTTCCGGGCACGCGGCATAGCAGCCGTCGCATTCGAAACAGTTTCCGCAAGATAAGCATCGCCGCGCCTCGTACACGGCCTGTTTTTCGGATAAGCCACTCACCACCTCGTCGAAACTGGTTAGCCGCTCCTTGATATCGAGGTGTTTTTGCGGCCGCTGGGCGGCGTCGGTAAAGTACCACACGTGTAACTTGTCGAAGCCGGCCAGATCATGTTTTGCCGGCGAGGTATAGGTTGTCCCCTTGAGGTAAGCATCGATGTGGCGTGCGGCCTTCTTACCATGTCCAACGGCGACCGTGACCGTGCGCTCGGAGGGCACCATGTCGCCCCCCGCAAACAGTCCAGCATAACCTGTCATCAAGTGGTCATCGACCTCTACTGTGCCGTCTTTATGGAACGTCAAGTTCGGCACATTCTTCAAGAAAGCCGTTTCCACATCCTGTCCCAGCGCGAGAATGAGCGTGTCCGCTTCCAGCGTTTCCAGTTCACCGGTGGGCTGTGGTCGACCGTTCTCGTCTATCTGCATCGCTTCAACGGTAAACGTGCTTTGGTCGATCTCCCTGATGGTACGCAGCCAATGAATTTTGACCCCTTCTTGCAGGGCCTCGTCCGCTTCGGCGTCGTGGGCCGGCATGTGCGCACGGTCGCGCCGATAGATGATCAGCGCATCGTCAATCCCCAGTCGCTTAGCGACTCGTGCCGCGTCCATTGCGGTGTTCCCGCCGCCGTAGATTGCCACGCGACGGCCGAGTTTGGGCGCGGTGCCGGTTTCCACATCACGCAGGAAGTTGACCGCGTCCAGCATCTTGCCGGCATCACGCGCCGGAATATCAGTGCGTTTACTCAAGTGCGCACCCACCGCAACAAACAACGCGTCAAAGCCACCTTCTTTCTTCTCCGCGAGCAAGTCTTCGACCTTATGATTGAGTACAATGTTTACGCCCAGCGTTTCGATACGCTGAACCTCGGCATCGAGGATGTTTCTGGGTAGACGGTACTTAGGAATGCCAAAATGCATCATACCGCCTGCCACCGGACCCGCTTCATGAATTTCTACACTGTGTCCCATGCGCGCCAGGTGGTAGGCCGCGGACAATCCGCTCGGGCCTGCGCCGACGATCAACACACGTTTTCCGGTAGGTTTGGCCTCGGCGCGTATCTTCCAGCCATTTTCGAGCGCCGTGTCGCCGAGAAAGCGCTCCACCGCGTGGATGCTGACGGTGGCGTCCAAGCGCTTGCGGTTGCACTCATTTTCACATGGGTGATAACAGACCCGCCCGTGTACCCCGGGCATGGGATTATCCGCCATGAGTATCTGCCACGCCTCCTCGAGCTGGCCCTGCTGGGCATGGGTCAGCCACCCCTGAATGTCTTCCCCCGCCGGACACGCATTGTTACACGGAGGCAAAAGATCGACGTAGGTAGGGCGTCGAATGCGCCGCGGACCTGAAAATTGACCATGTTTCAGATCGGGTGGGCGCGTCATATCGTGCCGTTTTTCATTCATGTCGTTGCTCTCATTACGCCGGTCATACTACACCGTATAATGGTACGTTTTATGGTCACGAATCAAAAAAAATTAACTCCCCAGACGAACACCGCGAGGACCCTACTAGGTAAGCTGGTGCGTTTTGGGGCCAGATGGTTTGGGTGGGGCTCTGCCTGCGCGTTGCACCAAGGCATCCCGCCTCTATTCTTGCTAAGCAACCTGGAGACTTGGATTTCTCCATTTCATCGAAAAGACACCGCGGGTCTGTCCGGTGCAGACCATTATATAGAGGCGGGACTATCCCGGTGCGGGCTGAGTCTCGACCGCCCGGACTTGCCCTTCACTCTACCCATAGCCAGCTATGGGTGTCGCACCAGGGCGGCGCTTGTCCCCGCACAGCAGGGGAACTACACGCAGGACAAGTCGGTTCGCCATCATCCGGGGTCCTTGGTGCAATATAAGTGCTAATCGGCTGGGATCTTCGCGGCAGGCAGCAATGAGCGAAGAACCTGGGCCACACAACCAAAGATCAGCGGCGTCTTCGGGCGCCGTTGCTTTAAGACGCGCTGACCTTGACGAGCTCCTCGCCGTTGGGATCGATGACGTGCACCGCGCACGCGATACACGGATCAAAGCTGTGGATGGTGCGCAGGATCTCCAGGGGTTGTTTGGGGTCGTGCAGGTGGTGGCCGACCAACGCCGCTTCATAGGGACCGGGCGTGCCCTGCGCATCACGGGGGCCGGCGTTCCAGGTGCTGGGCACCACCGCCTGATAATTGTCGATCCTGCCGTCCTTGATCACGATCCAATGCGCCAATGCACCGCGCGGCGCTTCCATGAATCCCGCGCCGCGGGCGTGACTGGGCCAAGTTGCAGGTTCCCACAGCGTGTCGTCGAATGTCTTGGTGTCGCCGGCCTTTATATTGGCGATAAGATGGTCATACCAGGTTTGCATGGTATCGCCGATGATCTTCGTCTCCAAGGTGCGCGCCGCGGTGCGCCCGAGGGTGGAGAACAACGCCGTGACCGGTATTTCCAGACGATTGAGAGTCATGTCGACCAATTCTTTGGTCTGCGCGTGCCCGCGCGCGTACAGCATCAACACCCGCGCCAGCGGACCGACCTCCATGGCTGCGCCTTGCAAGCGAGGAGATTTGAGCCACGAATAGGACTGCGCGACGTCGAGGTGTTCGTACGGTGGTGTGGGCCCGGTGTGGTGGATATTGGTTTCACCGTCATAGGGATGCAAGCCCTGTTGTTTGCCGGCGTCATAGTCATACCAGGAGTGGGCGATGTATTCCTGAATCTGTTCCTTGGCGTGTAGGTCCACCTCGTGCACGGTGGATAGATCTCGGTTTAAAATGGCGCCCGCCGGGATCAAATACGAGTCCGGGTCGTCCATGCCCTTTTCTGGAAAATCGCCATAGGTGAGAAAGTTGCCCACGCCCTCGCCGCGGCCGCTCCAATCCTTGTAAAACGCGGCAATCGCCAGCGTGTCGGGCACATAGACCTGATCCACGAACTCCCGCATCTGGGTAATGACATTCTGGACCTCAGCCAATATTTTGGCATTGATGGCGGAATCGGAGTTGAGATCGATGGGGCTCGGCACGCCCCCGACCAGAAAGTTCGGGTGGGGATTTTTGCCCCCGAAGATCGTATGTAACTTGGCGACATCCCGCTGCCATGCCAGGGCCTCCAAATAATGGGCTACCGCCATCAGGTTGGCCTCCGGTGGCAGTGTGTAGCCGGGATGGCCCCAATAGCCGTTGGCGAAAATACCCAATTGTCCGCCTTCGACAAAACGCTTGAGTTTCTTTTGCGTGTCGGCGAAGTAGCCCGGCGACGATTTAGCGTAGTTACTGATAGATTGGGCGAGTTCTGATGTCGCTTTTGGATCGGCTTGCAACGCCGATACGACATCAACCCAGTCCAACGCGTGCAGGTGATAGAAGTGCATGACATGATCATGCACATACTGGGCGGCAATCATGAGATTGCGGATCAACTGGGCGTTGGGAGGGACTCGATAGTCCAGGGCGTTTTCCACCGCACGTACCGACGCGATGCCATGTACCAAGGTGCAGACGCCGCAGATGCGTTGCGCAAATGCCCACGCGTCCCGCGGGTCGCGACCGCGCAGGATTATCTCGATACCCCGCACCATGGTTCCCGATGAGTACGCCTCGG
>CALZGZ010000249.1 GCA_945787105.1 uncultured Gammaproteobacteria bacterium | reverse complement strand
GCTCGGCACACGACTAAACCGCTCGCGCGGTAGCTGGCGCAGATCCTCCGCTTCAGCGGTGTCGAGGGATCGCCTATAAAACCGGGTAGAATTCTTGACCGCCCGGATATAGACGATCTGCATCTTCGGCGAGAGCTTACGCAACGTCATGTCTTTGATCATGCGTTGGCGCAACGGGCTGATAGATTTGGTAGACTGCGTCATGGGTCTGCTCCTTCGGTGAAGTTGTCTGTGTGAGAACTACAACCTCAACACAGGACAGACCCATCCCTCCATGACTTAATCCAAACTTACAGTACTTCCCCCAACGCAACCCCAGCTACCGCGCGAGCGGTTTAGTCCCCCGGCCCACTGCAGGCATTCAAGCACAAATGTTTCAATGTCCGCTTTCTCAATATATCTGAAATATAATACCGTCACCCGCCATATCACGGTCGCGTAAAAACAGAACCGCCGTTTAGACCAAATTGCCTGCAACCGTAGATAGAACTCGCCGGCCCTAGCTTTAACCTTGTTTATACCCGTTGGTACCCTATGAATGGCCGTTACGACCTCATTTTAGTGGTCAGAATTGATTCACGAAACCATCGTTGATTATGGGTTCATCACCTCTTCTTGGCTGTGGACGCTGTGTAACTGAAATAACGCCTTTGCTATATCGTCGCCTAATACATTAACCTTCATGTCGGATCCCTCGTCGGATTATGAAATACTTGATTCGAATGGAGTATCCATCCCGGCACTTATGATGCCTCTTGCGACGAGCGAGTCCATTCCATTAAAGCCATATTAAACTGTATTCAAAAAATTCCGGATTTGCCGGAAGAAAATCCGGAAAACCTGACCGATAAAAATTACCATGACAATGCGTCTCGCCGCGAGAATACTCATCGACATCCTCATTGGTCTCCATTTATTGGGGTTCATTGCAGTGTTGTGGACAGGTGGTTATCGACTTGATCTCTTTGGTTTGGAGTTGAAATCGCACAGTCTGCTACCCGTTGTTCGTGGCCTGATAGTGCTCATTTTGATCCGCGTTTTCCTAGTATCGCGCTTTAAGAATTTTCTACTCATGCTTGTCTCCACAGCAATGAGTATGTTGTTTTGCGAAATTGTAATTCGCATCTGGAATCCACCGCTAGCACAACCCAGTCTAGAACAGATCCATCGTGTTTCTGATATTTATGATTGGGAATTGCTTCCGGGAGCAAAGGGTGTGGGATTACAAGGTGAAATCATCCAGGTCAATACGATGGGTTTTCGAGACGCTGAACGGCAAACGGCAAAACCACCGAATGTGCAGCGGATCGCCGTACTTGGCGACTCGTTCACGTTCGGGATGGCGGTAAATCTGGGCGATACTTACGTGAAACAGGTCGAACAAATTCTTGCAGCTCGACACCCACGTGTTGAGACACTTAACTTTGGCGTGATCGGATATGGCATGTGGCAGTATCTCGAGCTTTTGGATCGAAAGATCTTCGACTACGATCCAGACCTCGTTGTCTTAGGGTTGTTCCTGGACGATATTGTGCTTTCCGTACCTCCCTATACAAAAAAGAAGGCATGGAAACCACACAACCCGTTCGAACATATCGTTACGGACAAGCATAAAAGCAGCGTTTCTCGATTATGGAATTTCGTTCGTAATTTCAATGAACTGCTCGAGGCAAAATTCCGATACAAACGTGGGCACATGTATCTGCGGGGCATTAAGGAAAGGAAACAAGAAATAGGTCCAGCTAACCCGGAGCACGATTATTACAAGGCGCAAATCGGAGGGCTGGATGAACAGGCTTATGTTGAATTTCGGGGCGCTATGCGGAGATTGGCGGAAATGACCAGAGTCTATAAGATTCCAGTGATCGTATTATATATTCCCGACGCATCGCAGCTTCATGAAGACCCGCGTCAACACATCAATCGGTTCATGAAAGACGCGGCGCGCGACGCTAATATCATGTTTATCGATCTAACACCTGTGTTTGAGCAAGTCGAAGACCCCCGCACGCTTTATTTATTTCCCCTGGACGCGCACACGAGTCCAGAGGGCCATCGACTCATCGCAAAAGTGTTGGCTCAGGAAATCGAAAAGCGAAAGCTTCTGCGGGAGTTATGATCGTCCAGAGTATCTCCAATCTCCAAGTGTATATAGCGGGATCGAGATCAGGGCGGGCGTGTTCGCCCGAACAGGTTCTTCTCCTTGAGTGTGCTGGCCCACCGACACTTTTGATACGAAATTGTTGCCAAATTTGTTGATTTTCTTGAACTAAGTGTTGTCTTTATAAAACCTTTGAAGCAATAACGGAAGAAGTTGAAAACGGATGCTTCCCTGATCACACCCCGGGTTCTTCCTTCGCTTCAGCATGTGGCGTCTTCCGAAGCTCCCGCACATTACCGGAGTTGCCTAGCGTTGCCCTAATCTCCCGTGCTTTACCACTTTTAGCGCCAGTCTTGAACTAAGGCCCCTTTCTTCCACCGGCATTACCCGGCTTCCTCAGCAATACGGGCCTCTCCGCCGCCACCCCATAGCGCCCTTTCTGACCGTCACCGGCCTCAGGTTGGTCGCCACGACCGATCACGCTATTGGGCTTCCCGTGTTGCCTGCGTTTTCCTTGTGCACAGGCTGCCGCTACTACCCCAGCGCAGCGGCCGGGTACGTGTTTTGCTCTCTTCCCCAACCGTATCAGCCTTCCCCGTACGGGTGTCCGGGCTGGCCTGCGCAACGCCCTTTTCGAGGATTGCTCAGCGTTCACGCACGTTACGGCCTGCACACTCGCTGAATCACCTAAAGTGATCCGTTACATCGAAGGCTTCAGCCACTTCGCTGCCTCCATGACTGCTCCGATTGCTACCGGCTGGAGCAAAAGTTTCCGGGTAGGATTTGCACCCACTGAGAAACGCCGCTTTAGCACCGCACACACCCGCTGCCGCCTATCCAGAGTTATCAGCTGAACGGCCGCCTCGGAGAGTTGACCAGTCATTCGCGTCAAAGAGCCAGATCGACAGGTTATGGCTCTTTCAGTCGATCAGAGCAACTGAGGAGAAGCACAAACTCTGACGCCGTCCAACAAACCACGTCTGAATCCACACATGCGGCTCAGTTCCCGCGGCCGCATTCAATCTCTCATAGCAAAATAGGGATTAACGTAGCAAATAACCGCTGAACGTGGCCCTAGCAATGCCTCGCCGCAGTGTTCTTGGGCAAGTTCTTTGTTGGCTTGGCGGATGTTGAATAACGCGTCGGAGTGGCTAAGCTTAAGAAAAGCCGGGCGCTTTCTGGAAGCAATCTAATGTTCAAATTGAGCCGCTATTTCGCGATCGCGAGTTTCTTAGCGATCGGTGCTGTCATCACCGCGTTGTCCTTGTATTACCGCAACAACACGACGGACGCGCTGATGGCGCATCAAACCCGCAGCAACGTGTCGCTCGCCAAGACTTTTGCGAACACGGTCTGGCCCAGGTACGCGGACTTTGTCAGATCTGCCTCGAACATCCCGAAGGCCGAACTGCCCCAACGGGAAGAAATCGTTGCGCTGCGCGCGGACATCCTCGCCCAGATGGAGGGCCTGAACATAGTCAAGGTGAAGATCTACAACCTGGACGGTCTCACGGTGTTTTCGACGGATGCCAAACAGATCGGTGTGGACAAAAGCAAAAACACAGGCTTCCAAAAGGCACGGCGCGGAGATATCGCGAGCTCAATTACATTTCGCAATGAGTTCTACGCGTTCGAGCGGATCATCGTCGATCGTAATCTGGTTACGTCTTATATACCGGTCGGGCGGGGCGGTGGGCCCGTAGAGGCGGTCTTTGAGCTTTACTCCGACGTCACTGATTTAGTGGAAGAGCTGAACCAGACTCAGAGGGAGATCATTTTCATGGTGTCTATCACCCTGGGTCTCCTCTATCTATTCCTGTATCTGATCGTCAAACGCGCGGACAATATTATCGGCACTCAGGCACAGGAGCGCCGGGAAAACGAAGACCGGGTCCGCTATCAGGCGTATCACGATTCGCTGACCGACCTCCCCAATCGGGTTAGCTTTAGTGAGCGATTGAGCGAGACGGTTGCGCGCGCCAAGCGGAGTAAGATTCTGGTCGGTCTCCTGTATTTCGACCTCGACCGCTTTAAGGTTGTCAACGACAGCCTTGGCCACGACGCCGGCGACCAATTGCTGCGCGTAGTGGCGAAAAGGATTCAGGGCGTAGCGCGGGAGAGCGACATGGTATTCCGCATGGGGGGCGACGAGTTCACTGTCATTCTGGAAGATCTACGTTACGCCGAGGATGCGGCCAGGGTCGCACAGCGATTGATTGACTCGATCGCAGAATCCGTTCATCTGGACAAACACGAAATGACTGTTACCGCCAGTATCGGGATCGCGATATATCCCACGGATGCAACTGATGTGGATGGGTTGGTCAAGGGCGCCGATGCGGCGATGTACCGCGCCAAGCAGGCCGGCCGCAATAACTATGCGACCTACACTCCCGACTTGAATGTCCACGCGATTGAGCGGTTCACTCTTGAGGCCGAGTTGCACCACGCGTTGAAAAACGATGAATTCGTCCTCTATTATCAACCCAAGGTCTCACTACCCGGCGGCCATATCGTCGGTATGGAGGCGCTGTTGCGCTGGAACCACCCGCGGCTGGGCCTGTTACTACCGGACAAATTTCTCTCGATCCTCGAAGATACACGACTCATCTTGTCGGTGGGTGAGTGGGTCATCCGAACTGCGTGTAAACAAAACAAGCTCTGGCAGGACGCCGGTTTGATTCACACCCGAATCTCCATAAACGTTTCCGCGTCTCAATTTAGGGACAAATCCCTGGTGAACACAGTTCGTGAAATATTGAAAGAAGCCAGTCTAGAGCCCCGGTTTCTCGAACTTGAACTTACCGAGGGTCTCCTTATTGAAAATACGCGCGGCGCCATCGAGATGATGAACGAGTTGAAGGAGATCGGCGTCTTTCTCTCGATCGACGACTTTGGCTCCGGCTACTCTTCACTCAACTACTTGAGCCGGTTTCCGGTCGACATACTCAAGATTGACAGAACCTTCATCAACAATCTCATGACCGACCGCAAGGATGCCGAGATTACTCACGCGATAGCCTCGCTGGCGCACGCCTTGAAGCTCGGTTTGATCGCCGAAGGGGTCGAAAATAGGGAACAGCTCGAATTCCTTCAATCTCACGGATGTGATGAAGCTCAGGGATTCCTGTTCAGCCACCCCGTACCCGCCCAAGAATTCGGCCAGATGCTTTCCGCGGAAAACTTGGCGATTCTTCACAATAAAGCGTAGCGCAAAGCCGCTGACTGAGTTTACGGTACACCCAACTCGAATCTTGCGCCTAGCAGTCGGGCGGACTGTAGGGTGAATCTACTGGGGCGACGGGAAAGTCGGCCCACTTCGACCCCGTAGTTTGAAAAAACCGAAACTATTTTTCAGATAAGGCGTTTGATAACGAATGTCCGGAATGCGATCAGCATCTGTCGTTTAGAACTATGGTCTTGAGACTATTCGAATGTCTGGAGTTGGCCGGTTATTTACGCCGGCCCATTCGGCGGTACGCGACCGTTGCACCCTTCGAGATAATGAAGGCCCCGTTTGACTATCTGAAAAATAAGAACCACAAGGCGGTGATGAGTGTGCCGCACTCAGCAAAAAATCAGAATGACAGTTGCCGCGAAGCGGCGTGGTTGGCGTCTACGGCTATAATGGAAGTGCTGTAATTTGATCTCGCCTGTTTCCAACGCATTCCACGCCAAGCATCGTCCAAACCCACTCAAAGACAACGTAGCCATGCCTGCCAGAACATACCCAGCCGCCGGGTCTGGGTTTTCCTTGTCCAGGAAAAGCAACGATATCCCACACAACAGAAACAATATCGCGAATGCCCATTTCAGGCGGTCGGAAAGCCTCATAAAACGAGTTCAAATGAGATTGACAATGAGACTATCTCCCTCGCTAATTTTGTCAGCTCCCTTTGTGCCTTGTAATGACACATGAAATACAGAAACATAGATCGATCTGTTGTACTACCGGATCAAACAATTGGCGCTGAGTATCGTATAGCGGAAATCCGATAGCAAAGTACCAGCCGGATTTTTGTTGACTCGAGAATATGAAGTACCGCACGTGGTTAGCTAGAGCCAGTTTGATAACAAAACTATCGAACGGGAAAAACGGCGCACACCCAAACCGGCCGGTTGACTTTGTTACATCCGCTGCATTGGTTTACGGGTTTCATTGTCTGGGAGACTCACTAGCATTGGCTCAAACTCCGATTGACCGACGACTATTATGTATGGACTCACCGGTATCATCTGCAGACGGTCAAGTTGAGACTCGAATATGTACCTTGGCAGAGGTTTTTTCGTCGCCATGCGGACTGGCTGCACTTTCGTAAACCCGTACCTCACATTTTTCGGACGTCTCCGGATGTTGAGAGCGATCGAGTAACAACAATTGGACTCGATCACAAACTGGAGTTGCTCGACATACGCGGCGACTGGATGAAAATAGTGGTGGAGCAGCCGGATCTTACTTGTAACGGACCCGATCGAGACGAAGGTCAATCCATCCAACATCGTGGCTGGGTAAAGTGGCGAGACGAGCAGGGCCCATGGGTGTATGTCTATACAAGAGGGTGTTGAACGACCGCGGCCTCCAATTGGCCAGACAGAGACGAATCAGAAACCAATCTGAATTTTTCCAAGATTTAAATGCTACTTTGTCTCTGGACGAACCAAAGCGGACTTTTGAGGCTAATTATTTATCGCAATTCACGCAATGCAACTTGAGGTTTTTTGAGATCATTCCGCGGCATAGCACCATGCTTCAGAACTGGCTATTTTGAAATTTCTGTCTAGTTGGCGTATTGTGATTAGTGTGATCATAAGAGGCTGATTTTTTGATGCGCAGTCTGGCCATAAATTTGTGATCGCGTAAGACGTGGGCAAAATTATGCAAAGATCAAAGCAGACTATATCGTTTGTTATTGTGGCAACTATCGCGGCTGCCGGCTTGTCTTCACTAACGATCGCTACCGGCTCGGAGTCAGCGGAGAATACAACCACCATTCCCGGCTCAGAAACTGGGCCGCTCGATGGCCTGACATTCACTGGCGCCCTCGGACCTGACGGCAAACCAAAGGACATCCCGGATTCGTTCGTCTTCGAAAATGGTAAATTTGTCTCGAAGGAGTGTGAACTTCGCTGCAAATATCCTGCACGCCCTTATTTTGTGCGCGTGAATGGCACTAAAACTGAGTTTATCAGTGAAACGAAATGTCCATACAAGGACGCAAAGATTGTATGGCGGGGTACAGTAGAAGGCGACACGATTAAAGGCAAATCTACCTGGGTAGTCAAACGATGGTATTGGACGGTTGAGAACACATTTGAGTTTGAGGGCACGTTAGTCAAATAAACGACATCGACCGCAAGTACCGAATAAAATGTCTTCTAGCCAATTGGCGACCAGTGTACGCTGGCGCGCGATTGCGAAAATCGTATGCTTAATTGCACTCTTGGTTGCAGCAAATTTCCTGGCGCATGGCTTCGCCGATACACTGAATTTTCAAATTCGCCCAGGTAACGAAGATGCTGTTCACCGAACAATCACCGTCTCTGCAATCCTGTACTCGGTCCTTCTGGCGCTCCCTTTTGTACCGGGAGTTGAGGTTGGGCTTGCGCTCATTGCGATGCTTGGTCCAGCGATTGCTTTACTGGTCTACGTATGCACAGTAGCTGGCCTTTCGTTGAGTTTCATTGCAGGGCGCCTGATACCTTTATCAGCACTAATCCAATTTGCTGAAGACATCAAGCTCGATCGAACGAGTAAATTACTCAAGGACATTGAGCCGCTAGGCAAACAGGAAAAGCTTACCTTCCTAGCCAACAAGACCCCTAATCGTTTACTGCCTTTCCTGCTTCGCTACCGCTATTTAGCACTGGCTGTTTCCCTAAACGTACCAGGTAACTTTCTAATTGGTGGAGGTGGTGGCATTGCTCTGTTTGCAGGAATCAGCCGATTGTATTCAGTCCCAGGGTTTCTAGTCACGATTGCAATTTCGGTAGCCCCGGTTCCAATTGCGGTCCTCGTATTTGGAACAGAGTTTCTTTCTAGATAAAATTGAACCAATTGACAGAGAAAGGGAACGTATTTAAGTGTTTGCAAACGAATGATGAGTGTCCACTTATGGCCGTGAGCCGTGATTAGCTGCGCTGCAGCAAAACGCTTGCTCTGTTCGTAGACACAATCTCGGCTCACGACTCTATGCGGCGGTTCGTGGCCGAGCACATGAGCGTCCGGTATTAGATCTGCAAACAGATTTTTTGCGAATAACTTCACGGAGTCATTGCCAGCCAAAGGTTAACGCGCTCCGCTATTGCCAGACCTGAAGTAAGGGGTTTGGTCATGGCATCAGATGCCTTTCCCCTTGTCGCCACGGCATCGACAACGCCGCGGCAGCTGGCTTCAGGGTGGTTATTCAGCCGGGCAGCTCCATGCGTGATGAGGAAGTGATTGCTGCAGCCGACGAAGCACGTATGGCCATGGTGTTTACCGGCATGCGACATTTTCGCCACTAGTTGATCTGCTAGGGTTTCACCTTTTCAGTGTTAACCCAATCTCGGAGCTGAAGAGGTTTGGCAGCCATTTTACTGCCGCACTGTCAATAGTTGCGGAAAGTGGTTTTGGCAAAAACCGCCTTAGGATTGGCAATGGGAAATGCCCGCTTGCCAACCGACTCTTCACTAAAAGGTTGGAAGGTACCAGTTCCGAGATTAAATTGTGATAGGTGAAAAATCTAAGATGCGTTCGATCCATTAAACCGGAATCTCGATACTCAAAATTTCCAAATAATATTTGCACCCGTGCGTGCCAAATACCAAAGTTCGGTACAATTACTAATATTCTTCCATCATCAGCCAAGCTTGATTCAAGTCTGGATAACAAGCTTTTTGGGTCGATGAGGTGTTCCAATACGTGGGAGCAAATAATCAAATCATACTTATCATCCAATTTTAGGGCTTCGGGTTGATTCAAATCTCCCTGAATTGCAACATCCAAGAACGGTCGCGCAATATTCAATTCATCGACCTGAATATTTATTCCAGTAATCCTGACGTCGGGAAAACGCTGTCTGATTTCCATAGCGGTCGAGCCTGTACCACAGCCTATATCGAGTATATTCTTGTCCGCTGAACCAACCTCCGTAATCGCACAGTCATTATTGGCTGTATACATGATGTTTTCTAGTTATCGCATTAGCTTCAGAGCTACTCCCACATCCAACACATAACTACGAACTCCTTTCGCAAATTGATGATATCTACCGATCATTAGTAACATAGCACTCAACCCAATCGCCAGTGTACATTTTCTAGCTACCGCTCCTTCTCACGCCCCTTAACCTACATCCATGGAGGCAAGATCGACATCGATAATGTGTAACCAGTAAGGTGGAGTGGCATTCCAGAGACATCGGGAAAGCGGACCTTCAACACGCGAGTTTTCTCGTGTGTCGAAGGTCGGGTCATGGCCGTAAGTGCCTATTGGCAGCATCCGAGCACGCGTTGACTATTAGATGGTCGCTTGGCGACCCGCACTTTGTGAACACTGTGTTAGAGATATAATCAAGATTTCCATCTAAGGATTAGCCGATGAGCGGATTCACTGAAGGTGAAGATCGCCTTCAAGGCACACTATGTCCCGGACGTATTAATGATTTTGCGCACTTTAAGTTGCGGTTAACCTGGAGGTTGGTGTGGCGAAGCTGTTACTTTCTTGCTTGGTGATATTCACCCACTTTTCTTTGGCCAGTGAAGAGATTCCTCTGCCTTTTGAGGGCCTGTATGAAAGCCGTGGCAGCATAGCTAAAGAAAGGATCGCCGCAGATCAGTGGCGAGAGATTCCTCAGGACGTGCAAATGCGGATTGTAAAGGACGACAATATCATTGAACTGCAATTGCTTATTAAGGTTCATCCACCCGAAGGCAGCAAAGGCCCTTCAAAATACACAATTGCCAATAACCTGTGGCTGGTCAAAAAGGTGGGACAACCCAGGAATGCGGAGCCCGGCAGGATTGACCTTGATGTTTTCAAAATCGATCGCCTTTCTAGCCGCTTCGGAGATCTAGGCGATGGCTATTGCGGAATCTCCGAGTGTCTCTACAGTTACATCACAGCAAAGCCGGGTCACCGACAACGCTACCGTAGCCATATTACCTGGCAGCCGCACCAAGTGGGAATCGAGTTTAAACAAACAGGGGATTTGTCTATTAAAAGAGACGGGGAATTCGAGTGGTTGCGTTATAAAACTTGGGAAAACACTTTCAAGCGCAAGAGCCAAGATCGCTAATTCAACGAACTCAGCAGTTGGAGATGAACTGGCACAAACCGAGCCACTGCAGGCATTCGACTCTCAGCACTTGAACCTCCGGTACCTCGATGCGCAATCCGGCGGTCGCATAAAAACAGAATGATCCCTTAGGTCAAATTTCTGGTAACAGTAGAAGAATTCGTCGATCCTAGCTTGACCTCCCATGACCCAATTGTGAACTCTGAATGGCCGTTATGGCCGCTCTTAGGGCGCGGAATTGATTTACAAGCCCCTTGTTGATCGTGAGTGCACGCAGGGGATGATAAGCAACTCAGTATCATTCCTTTCCACCAGGTGACGGAGAACAAATTAAACAACGTCTGCCGTGACGTTTGATTAGGCGGAATTGACGATCGGACGGTGCAACCGCGCATCATGGCTCTGGAAATGATTATAGAACCCGTTGGCTAGCCATTTGGCCATGCCGTCGTCCAGCCGTTCGGTTTGATAGTCGGTGTAGTGGTCCACCGATTCTTTTGATAAGAAAGTCTGGGCCAAATGTGTTGATTTCCCTCTTTACAGGTTTGCCCCATTGCTGTCCCACAAACAAGTGGTGCCAGCAATTCATGTCATTTTGAGCCGCGCGAGGAATCTCACCGTGCTGGATGGCGGCGGCCACGTGCCACAGGGTGAGATCCCTTACTGCGACTCCGCGCCGCACAAGCCGCGCTGCGCTTGTCGGGACGACAACAATAAAGCCCTGTCCTGAGCACAGTCGAAAGATTCAGAAGGAAAGAATCAATGGGTCAGACTGCTTGGGTTTTAAGGTGATGATTATGCTTCGGGAATATCGTCACCAGATTGATTACATGTCGCTACATATTGTGGCATCAGCCACGGCCTTATAGATGTAGGATTTTGGACGATAGCCCTTCCACTTAGTGGGACAGCAGTGAGGTTTACCCCATTTTTATGAGACAAAGCCGTCTTGAACTGCGGGACGCCTGTTCACCGTGTGGGGGCGTCGGCTCCGCCATTGCAGTCATTAGGATCGTAGGGCGTGAATGCCTCCTCCTGGCCGAACTCAGTAGTTAAAGATTGATCGGGGCAATCCGACCCACTGCGGAACCCGGTGCCATTCGGCGCTCTTCGCATCACGACTCCTACCGCGAATATTGGCTACCCGACCGCGGCGGTCGGCCGCCAGGGACAGGCATGGGTTCAGTCTGGATGCGGTTACGCACGGTCCCCGCTTCCTGGTTGATTTCGGTGGCCGATGGTAGCGGATGAGAACGCTATGAACTGACGCATCGAATTTCCGGAGAGATCATTGCAGCGTTACAGTAGCGCGCCTAACGTAACGCGCGAGCGAAAGCCCGGATGTCGTCGACCAGCAGATCGGGCCGCTCCAGTGCCGCGAAGTGACCGCCGCGCGGCATCTCGGTCCAGCGCGCGACGTTGTAGATACGCTCGACATAGG
>CALZGZ010000248.1 GCA_945787105.1 uncultured Gammaproteobacteria bacterium | reverse complement strand
GTATCGCAGACCCGCCCTGGCACTGTATTTCTGTGCCCCATCAGCACGATACCGGGGCTCGCCAGCAATGTTCGTCATGCGGTGCCCCACTGCTGAGTCTGCCGGGCGTAGAACGCCCTATCTCGGACCGTCGCGCCACGCACCTCACAAATGGCATTCGCGAATGTTTGCGCAAACTTTAGCGTGGTCGGCAGCGGCCAGTTGCTGATCACACCGTACAGAACCACCGCGGTGAACGCATCGCCCGCTCCAACGGTATCGACGACATTGATCGACATCTCCGGCTGCACTGCGTGGACTTCACCGTTTGCGACGCGTGCCGTAGCGCCCCGCGCGCCGCGCGTCACGAGGATCAGCTCCAGTCCAAAACGGTCTTGGAGTATCACGGCCAGTTCTTCGAGCCGCTGCGGCGGCACAGCAAGCGATTGGGATATCCGATCGAGCTCATCTTCGTTGAGCTTCAGCCAGCGGGCCCGTGTGCACAGCTCAGGCAGATCCGCGGCCTGCCACCAGGGGTCCCTGAGATTGATGTCGAGGAAGACCGGCGTGTCGGCGGCGTCCAGCAGGACTTCGAGTGCCGCACGGGACACCGGGTTACGCAGCGCCAAGGTGCCATGGTAAACGAGCCCGGCACCACTGACCGAGAGCGCCTCACGGGCGTCAATAAAATCGTAGGCCTGATCCGGCAGGACGCTGAATGTGTGGTGTCCCGAACCGAGGGTCACTTCAACGATACCGGTGGGCCGATTCGCGTCCAACTGGATACCCCGCACGTCCATTCCCCACTGGGTCATCGCCTGCGTTATCTCGCGTCCACCTGCATCATCACCGATGCGACTGATCATCAGAGGATCAAGGCCGAAACCCCGCAGGTGCCACGCGACGTTGAAGGGTGCCCCGCCGAGTACGCGCGTGCCATCGGAAAACTGGTCGAACAGGACCTCGCCGAAGATCAGGGGCCGCATGTATCAGTCTGCCCGCCAGTCATCTGATACCCATCAAAATCATGAGCTGATAGGGCTCCATCACCAACTGCTGTGTGGCAATAACGGTCTTTCCCGCCAGGATGTCAGTCAGCGTCTTGCGCAGTCCAAGCAAACGCAGCCGCTTGGCCGCCACGGTCTGTTGTCGTTCCGTGAAGTTAGCCAGCACCAGTATGCTGCGCTCGTCGTGCTGCCGGAAGTAACCAAACACATGGTTGTTGCCGGCATCCATGATCTCGGTTTCCGCCCGAGTGAAGGCCAGGTTTTGCTGCCGTATCTGTGCCAGGCGGAGGAGCCCCTCATAGATGCGTCCGGAAACGCTCTGCGGGTCTTTGCGCAGGTCCGCGCGTTCCCAATCGAATGCGGGACGATGGACCCAACGACTGTCGCCATCCATCTCCGGTGACTCGGTGTAGCGATAATCATTGAGCATTCCCAGCTCGTCGCCCAGATATAGAATCGGAATCCCGCCAATGGTGTAGATAACTCCGTGGAGCAGCAGAATCCGCCGGATCGCCAGTTCCTGCTCATGGGAATCCTGTTCTTCCAGCGCCATTTCCAGTCCGCACAATGAGGCCGTGGTCCCCGAGATGCGAGCATCCCCGCTTGCCGGGTCTTCCTGAAACGGCAGCCCGCGCGCGAAGCTGCCTGCAAAGCGCCCGGTATAGAACTCAGTGAGGAAGCGGCGGTGATCGCGCGGTTTAATGTCGACCGCCAGCACATCCTCGTCTGAAAATGCCCAGCCGATATCGTCGTGACAGCGGACGTAATTGACCCAGGCACAGCCCGGTGGCAGCGAGAAGCGTTTTTGCAGGGAGTATCGCATCAGCCGCACGTCGCGGGTTGCCAAGGTATTCCACAACAGTGCCATGAGGTTGGGATTGTAAGAGAGTGGACACTCGTCCTCGCTGATGTATTTGGTGACTTCGTCGGGATGCACGATGGCCTCGGACTTGAACTCCAAAGCCGGTGCGGCGATCTTGAACACCGCGTTGAAGGCTTGGATGATAATATGCGCCTCGGGCTGATTCTCGCAACTCGTCCCCAATCGCTTCCAAAGAAACGCGACGGCGTCCAGCCGCAGCACCTCAACACCCTGGTTGGCAAGAAACAACATGTCTCCGACCATGCCACTGAATACCGCCGGGTTTTCGTAGTTGAGATCCCACTGGTAGTTATGGAAAGTCGTCCACACCCATTTACGAATGCGACTGCGATAGGTGAAAGACCCGGGATGCTCGTCTGGAAAAATCGGGTTAACGGTCTCCTCAAACGCATCTGGGTGCTGGCGGTCAGGGAACATGCGGTAATGTTCTTGGTGCTCGATGTCCCCGGCCAGGGCGCGTTTCGCCCAATCGTGCTCGTCGGATGTGTGATTGAACACGAAGTCGAGCACCAGGCTGATGCCGTGGTGACGCAACTCGGTCGCCAGTTGGGCAAGCTCCTCCATGGTACCGAGCAACGGGTCCACTTCCCGATAGCTACTCACCGCATAGCCGCCGTCATTATCGCCTTCAGGCGACTTGAACAGCGGCATGAGATGCAGGTATGTGATGCCGAGTTCCGTGAAGTAAGGGATTCGCTCACGAATGCCTGAAAGATCGTTAGCGAATAGATCCACATAACACATCGCGCCGACCATGCGATGGGACTGGTACCAATGGGGATCAGCCTCGCGCATAACGTCCAGCGCTTTCAGTTCGGCCGGTCGTGATACCCACATCTGGGTGGCGCTGGCCAGTATGTCCTCCAGATAGTAAAAGAAGTCGTACTCGCCTCCGTAGAGGCGATGCAACAGCTTGAACAACCGGGGAAAGTGTGTATTGATACGCTGCGTGTACGCTTGCCACTCTCCCTCATCGACCTTGGAAGCAAAACGCACTTCGAGCCGAGGCATGAGTCGCCTGAGCGACTCATCTGTGTATTTTTCAAGACGCGCGTTATCGTTCATCGACTGCTTGGCTCTGACCTCATAGCAGTATAGTGCCATTGGTCTCCTCGACTGAAAACCTTAACCAATGAAGTGTCGCGGATCGTCGCCCCAACACCCGCCCTGGTCGCATGTTGTGATATGCCATAGGCACCGCGCAGGAGCCAGTATCTCGCCGCATGACGAAGGACACTTGGTCCCGCTTGATATGGTGGGTTGCGAGTTGTGAATGTAGAGGATCTCTGCACGTCGAGGGCGAGCTCCTCTTAAGGTTCCGGTTCCGGGGGTTCCGGTTCCGGGGACAGTTTACTTATCTGTGGATATGTTGGGTGGTAGCTTGCGTGACCTGATCGTTTTCGGTGTTGTCGGTGATTGGCGAGTAGTCCGTTGTCATATTTATGCACAGACAAGTAAACTGTCCCCGGAACTCGCGGAACTCGAAATTTATCTATTGAGAAGACCTCGCAACTTAAACTGCCAATGTCTCTAGTGCGTATCTAGAGCAGTCGTTGACACGGAACATGATGAACGGTTCCGTTGGGTCGACTGGAGACCAAGAAGAATTTTCACACGGAAAAAATCGGATTGATATCCACTTCGTCTCTGCCCGGCCCAGAACGACGATTTGGTCGTAAAAAAAACCCGGGGTCTGCTTGTTAGAGTCAGCATCTTCTTTTTTAATCAATGAGGATGCGCTCGTCCGCTCCCTCCACATGAACACGGAAAACGATAGCCCGTGCGCCGTGCGGACCACCGCGTGGCGCGTGGATGGCCCGGGGCGGGATCACATAGGTATCGCCAGCCCTAAGTATCCGATCGGGTTGGCCTTCTTCCACATGCACTGCGCTTCCCTCGAGAACATAAAGAAACTCTTCGCCCGGGTGATAGTGGCGCGGCACCGTAGCGTGGGGCGGGATTACCACGTCGGAGATAATGACCTCAAGGCCATCGGCTATGGTGATTGGCGCACGCAGCATCTGATTTGAACCGGGCGGAGGATAGCGTTTGAAGTCTGAGACCGCGACGCTCGAGGATTCATCCCGGTGTGGCGAAGCGCAAGACGCCACCACTAAAACGGTTAATACGGTTAGGCATGCTTTCATAACATCCTCCCATCAAATCAAGCGATGATAAACAGCTCAAACCTAGTTATGTTCCCACGCCACGGTCTATTGCTTCGATCCGCTCACCGAAAACACCGATCACGCACCACCCGGCAACCATTAATATGGCGCTTTGCAGCACCTGTGTCATCACGCAGGTGGTGATTCCTCCGATTTCAGTAACTCGAGTGCCGCATCCGCGACTTTTTGTCCATCGATGGTCCACACAAACGGCAGGAAGCTTGGCATCACGCAACGATACTGGTCACTGAATGGCCGCCAGTCCAGCATTTGCCTTTCGGCAAAAAACAAAGTGACGAGCCTTTTGTTGAGTACCGATGCGATATGCGACACAGCGGTTTCCGGCGTAATGACTATTGACGCCAAGCTCATTAACGACACCAATTCCTGAATACTGGTCTCACCGTAGAAAAAAACATCGCTGCCCAAATCATTGCTGATGCGCTCGCCCATGCCGGCGTGCTCCGACGCCGCAGTAGTAACAAAGCAAGCGCGTGGATAGCGGCGCTTTATCCCCTCGATGATATGAACATAGTTGGTCGCGCTGAGATTGCGCCGCACATAACGCACAAAACTCTTGTAATTCCCCCCGGAAAGGTTGATGTGTACCAGAGGATACTCATCGGGACACTGACGTTTGAGTTTTGTCCGCACCGCCGCCAACACCCGCTGGTCAATATGTAGCTGGGGCCGATGAATCCTAGATCTGTCGATACCGAGCAACCACGCCGCGTAGCCCATATTCCTGTCATACATTGAGCCCTTCCCATGATGAATGAACCTCGCAGTGAAGTGTCGACCCTCCTGGTCATCCTTGACCATGGAATAAACTACAGCGTTTGGATTAATAGCTCTCAGCGATACCGCTAGATTATCGAAGTTCGGGTAACTCTGATAATAGATAACAACGTCCGGTCGGTGTGATTCGAGAAATGACTTTGCATCCCCCGTGAGCCTGCCGTCGTTGAGCACGAAACTGCCATCGATTGCGGGATCGCCCTCAATCAACGCGAAATTAGCGCGAGAGCAGAGCAAATCAATTCGCTTGTCCGGAAGATGGCGAGCGAGATTTTGAATGACCACCAGATACAACGCCATATCGCCGAGTCGGTCGTCCCTGACGACCAGGATATTCCTCACTTTGTCCCAGTCTATTCCGGCCTGGACGTCATTCATCATGCAGGCAAAAAACGCGTCTGATCTTGGACAATAGTTGTTTAGGTATCTAGTAGCGGTTCAGCCTTACCCCACCATCGGCGCAACCGTCCATGGATACTCTCGTGGATGGAGAGGAGCGACGGAATCACCAACAGAATGAGTAGCGTGGCAAAACCCAATCCGAATGCGATGGAGGTCGCCATTGGGATCAGGAACTGCGCTTGGAACGAGGTCTCGAACAGCAGCGGTAACAAGCCCCCGATGGTCGTCAGTGACGTCAACAACACCGCGCGCAGGCGTTGGCACGACGCTTCCACCACCGCTTCGTCCACCGTCATCCCTTCGTCGCGCAGACGTTTATAAAAAGTCACCAGGATGATCGAGTCGTTGACCACAATTCCCGACAGGCCAAACAAGCCGAACATTGACAAGATGGTCAGATCCAAACCCATCAACCAGTGTCCAAGCAGAGCGCCGACAAACCCGAACGGGATCGCAGTGATGACCACCAAGGGCCAACCGTAGGAGGCAAACACCCAGGCCAACACCAAGTAGATGAGTATCAATCCAAGCACCACCCCCTTGCGCATGTCGTCCAAGGTCTCGCGTTGATCCGCCGAGCGGCCCTCGAACGAATAGTCGATACCATACTTACTTGCGAGATCGCGCAGCGTCGATCCCTGCAACGCCTTCAAAATGCGGTCGACGTTGTTGACGTTGGTGTCCACATCGCCGGTGACCTCCGCCGCCAACCGTCCCTCCGCATGGCGCAGGGCCTCAAATCCGCGCTTGGTGTCCCATCGGGCCACCGTTGCCAGGGGCACAAACTCACCCGTGGGCAGGCGGATATTGAGACGCTCCAGGCTGCCCAACCGATCCCGCTCTGCGCGCGGCAGTTTGACCCGGACTTCCACCTCTTCCGGCCCGTCTTGAAAGATCTGTACTAACCGGCCATCGAAGGCGGTGCGCAGCTGTCTGCCGAGGTCGGCAACCGTGAGACCGGACGCCTCAGCCTCCGCGGTGAGCCGATAAATCAACTGTTCACGCCCGTAAGGCATATCGTCCTGCACTTCACTCACCCCAGGTATCCCCTTCAAGGCCTCCAAGAGTTCCAATGTCGCGGCCTTGACCGAGTCTGCATCGCTCCCGGCCAAGCGGATGGTCAAATCACGGCCCGGCGGACCGGCCCGGCGTGAAGTGATAATGAAGTTCTCCATCCCAGCCGGCATCTGGATGTTTTCCCGCCAGTTACGGATGAACTGTTCATTGCGTACCACGCGTTCGTCTGGTTCAGCCAACTCGATTTGGATGGAGCCGAGTTGATCGCCGGTGGCAATAATCCCAGAGTCATCCCCACTCAATGTACCGTGCCGGGTCACTGCGAGATTGATCAGCTTGCCTTGATCGATTTCCTTCTCGGTCTGAAACACGGTCGCACGCAGATGCGTCAAGAAATCGTCTACCCGGTCGCGGGGCGTCCCGGCAACGAAGGTGGCGTTGGCAAAAATAACCTGTGGTTCCGGCGTCGGAAAGAACACGAAGTTGAGTCGTCCCCCTGCCACGAGCCCGAACGCGATGATCAGCATAGCGATCGCCGCGCTGATCGTCGTTCCGC
>CALZGZ010000247.1 GCA_945787105.1 uncultured Gammaproteobacteria bacterium | reverse complement strand
TTTGCGCCATAACGAAAACGCATCGCAGTGGACCAGATGCGTCGCGCGACCCGACCCATCACCGAATATTCAGGATCCATGCCATTGGAGAAAAAGAACGACAGGTTGGGGGCAAAATCATCGATATTCATGCCCCGCGCCAGATACGACTCGACATACGTGAACCCGTTAGCCAGCGTAAACGCCAGTTGCGAAATTGGGTTGGCGCCGGCCTCAGCGATGTGATAACCGGAAATCGATACCGAGTAGAAGTTGCGAATCTTATTATGAACAAAGTATTCCTGGATATCGGCCATCATTCGCAGGCTGAACTCGGTGGAGAAGATACAAGTATTCTGGCCTTGGTCTTCCTTTAAGATATCGGCCTGCACGGTGCCGCGAACGTTTTCCAGCGCCCACGCTTTGATCTTCGCAATCTCGTCGTCCGTGGGCGGACGGCCGTTCTCTGCCGCGAATTTTTCGAGCTGTTGATCGATGGCTGCGTTGAGAAACATCGCCAATATGGTCGGCGCCGGCCCGTTGATGGTCATGGACACCG
Source organism: uncultured Gammaproteobacteria bacterium (assembly GCA_945787105.1). Taxonomy (GTDB): domain Bacteria; phylum Pseudomonadota; class Gammaproteobacteria; order Arenicellales; family JAANXG01; genus CALZGZ01. The sequence goes on along the minus strand of CALZGZ010000247.1, from coordinate 8,846 downwards.
ATGTCGTGGGATCACACAAGTTGAAACGGTCATAGAGCACCTTGATGTCATCCAAGGTGGCGATGGACACACCTGAATTACCGACCTTGCCGTAGATATCTGGCCGCTCGTCCGGATCCCAGCCGTACAAGGTGACTGAATCAAAAGCAGTAGACAGCCGCTTGGCCTCGGCATGTTCCGACAACTTCTTGAATCGGAGGTTGGTCCTTGCCGCGTCGCCCTCGCCCGCGAACATACGCGTCGGGTCTTCCCCCTCCCGCTTAAAGGCGAACACCCCGGCGGTATAGGGAAAACTTCCCGGAACGTTCTCCAACAGCAACCACTTCAATAACTCGCCGTGATCTTGATATTTGGGTAACACCACCTTCGGAATCCGGGTCCCCGAGAGAGTCGTGTGGGTCAGTCGGGTGCGAACTTCCCGGTCGCGGATTTTCACAACATATTCATCGCCGGCATAACTCTGTTGGATTTGCGGCCACATCTGCAGCAATTTGTCTGCCCGCGGATCGATCTGTTGTTGGCGGACGGCAATTAAATCATCCAATTCTGATCCATCCTGACCTACCTCTTGTAACATCCGTTTGCTTTGCTTGAGCTGTTGCCGTTCGCGCGCAATGCGCGATTGCGCTTCGGCAGCGCGTCGATACTCGCGTACGGTCTCCGCGATCTCCGCAAGGTAGCCCTGTCGAGTCGACGGTATGATGACCGTATGGCTGCTGGATACTTTACCGTGGACATCCGGCAACACGCCCTCGGCAATGGCCAGTCCCTTATCGCAAAGCATGCGCCGCACGCCATGATACAGCGCGGTGACGCCATCATCGTTGAATCTCGAGGCGATGGTGCCATAGACGGGCATCTCGTCGACCGGCGTCGAAAACGCCTTGTGATTGCGTTGCACTTGTTTGCCCACGTCGCGGAGTGCATCGGCCCCGCCCTTGCGATCGAATTTGTTAATCGCCACGACGTCCGCAAAGTCGAGCATGTCAATTTTTTCAAGTTGCGTGGCGGCGCCAAACTCCGGCGTCATCACATACAACGCGACATCAACATAGGACACAATCCCCGCGTCGCCCTGTCCGATCCCCGGGGTCTCCACCACCACCAAGTCTGCACCCGCCAGCTTGACGGCGCTGATAATATCCGGGAGATAACCCGGCACCTCGGACTTCGCCGCCCGTGTCGCCAGCGAACGCAAATATATGTTGTCGCTGTCGATCGCATTCATGCGGATACGGTCGCCCAACAGCGCACCGCCAGTCTTGCGCCGCGTGGGATCTATCGCGAGGATCGCGATTCTCAACTTGTCTTGTTGGTCAAGGCGGAATCGCCGTATTACTTCATCGGTCAACGACGACTTACCGGCGCCGCCGGTACCGGTAATTCCCAGCACCGGGATCTGCTGAGCGAATTGTCCAACAGCCTCGTCGAATCGCAGCCGCTGGGCCTCATTGAGGGTCCCATTTTCAAGCGCAGTAATCGTGCGTGACAGGGCATACCAATCACCCCGCGCGAGTTCGTCGATATCAGGGGGCGTTGACGACTGACTGGGATCGAAGTCACATTGCGCCAACATGTCTTCGATCATGCCCTCCAGGCCCAAATGCTGCCCGTCCGTTGGGGAGTAGATCTTGGTCACGCCATACGCGTGTAACTCCGCGATTTCCGAAGGGACGATCACACCACCACCGCCGCCAAATACCCGCACATGGTCGGCGCCGTGCTCCCGCAGCATATCGACCATGTACTTGAAATATTCGATGTGGCCGCCCTGGTAGGAACTCACCGCGATTGCCTGCGCATCCTCGTGCAGCGCCGCGCTGACGATGTCGTGCACCGAGCGATTGTGACCGAGATGGATTACTTCGACACCTGAGGCCTGCAGGATACGGCGCATAATGTTGATCGATGCATCGTGACCGTCGAACAAGCTGGCCGCAGTCACGAAGCGGATGGGGTGCTTGAACCGGGCGTGTTTGATGGAAATCAGGGTCTCGGCTGGCGCTGAAGCCATGTGCTCGCCTCCGGTAGTGGTCCTAATATTAACAACCATTGGGTCCTTGTTCTTGAGGATTATAGGTTGACGTTTACGTAAACGTCAAGTATTATCAAGGTAAGACACTCCCTATGAACTCACCCATGGATGCCAGCGACCCAACCACCTACACCATTACCGAACTCGCCAAGGAGTTCCGTGTCACCACGCGCACGATTCGGTTCTATGAAGACAAGGGACTGTTAAAACCGGCACGCAACGGCTTAACACGTGTCTATACAGCACGCGATCGGGTGCATTTAAAACTGGTGCTGCGGGGTAAACGCATCGGTTTGTCGCTGGATGAGGTGCGCGAGATCATGGATATGTACGACTCCGCGCCGGGCGAGATCGGTCAGCTGGACTATATGCTGGATAAACTCGCCGAACGCCGCGCGATGTTGCATCGTCAACAACAAGACATTGAATTGACGCTCAAGGAACTGAATAAAATCGAGGCCCAGTGCCGGCAACGTCTAGCGACGATGCTCAAACAAACACCCCAATCCCAAGTGTCGTAGTTGCCGCTGACACGAATACTCACCAACCATGAGCACACACTATCCAAGCCTTAACTTCGATCTTGGTGAAACCGCGGAGATGTTGCGCGAGTCTGTGTATGGCTTTGCGCAAAGCGAAATCGCGCCACGAGCGGATTCGATTGATCGTGACAATAACTTCCCCGCCGACCTGTGGCGCAAGATGGGCGATGTCGGCCTGTTGGGGATTACCGTGGAGGAGGAATTCGGCGGCGCCGGCATGGGGTATCTCGAGCATGTCGTGGCGATGGAAGAAATCAGCCGCGCATCGGCGTCAGTGGGCCTGTCCTACGGTGCCCATTCGAACCTGTGCGTAAACCAGATTTATCGCAACGGGAGTGCGGACCATAAACAGCGATACCTGCCCCGCCTCATCAACGGCGAGTATGTCGGAGCGCTGGCAATGAGTGAACCAGGCTCTGGTTCCGATGTGGTTGGGATGCGCCTTCGCGCGGATAAGCGAAACGACCACTATGTATTGAACGGCAACAAGATGTGGATCACCAACGGCCCGGACGCCGATGTGTTGATCGTTTATGCCAAAACCGACCTCAGCGCCGGCCCCAAGGGCATCAGCGCATTTCTTATCGAAAAGGGCTGCACAGGATTTTCCACCGCGCAGAAGTTGGACAAGTTGGGTATGCGTGGATCCAATACCTGTGAACTGGTGTTTCAAGATTGCGAAGTCCCCGCAGAGAACGTACTCGGTGAAGTGAACAGCGGTATTCAGGTGCTCATGAGCGGCCTCGATTACGAACGCGTCGTGCTATCGGGAGGCCCGCTCGGTATCATGCAAGCGTGCATGGATGTAGTCCTACCGTATGTGCATGAACGCGAGCAATTCGATCAACCGATTGGCGAGTTTCAACTCATGCAAGGCAAGCTTGCCGACATGTACACCACTCTGAACGCCTGTCGCGCCTATGTATATGCGGTCGCCAAGGCGTGCGATCGTGATCAGACCACCCGCAAAGACGCGGCCGGGGCAATTTTGTACGCCGCGGAAAAAGCCACCTGGATGGCATTACAGGCGATTCAGGCCCTGGGTGGCAACGGTTACATCAATGATTATCCGACCGGTCGCTTGCTGCGCGACGCCAAGCTTTATGAGATCGGCGCCGGCACCAGCGAGATTCGCCGGATGCTGATCGGCCGCGAGTTGTTCAACGAGACTCGCTAAAAACTGTCTTAAACGTGCATGAAGAGCACCCCACCATGACCCAGGATCCCATCGTCATCGTCGCTGCCGCCCGCACCCCCATGGGCGGCTTTCAAGGTGATCTTACTGCGTTGTCAGCCCCGCAACTTGGGGCCGCGGCCATCAAAGCGGCGCTCGAGCGCGCCGGGACCGCGCCGGAGGACATCCAGGAAGTCATCATCGGCTGTGTGCTGCCCGCCGGTCTGGGGCAAGCCCCGGCCCGCCAGGCGTCGTTAGGCGCCGGCATCCCTGAGCAGGTAGGCTGTACCACCATCAACAAGATGTGCGGTTCAGGGATGAAGGCCACGATGCTGGCCCACGACCTGATCAGAGCCGGCAGTAACGACGTCATGGTCGCCGGCGGGATGGAGAGCATGACCAACGCGCCCTACTTGTTGGACAAGGCCCGCGGCGGCTATCGCATGGGCCACGGCCAAGTTGCTGACCATATGTTTCTCGACGGTTTGGAAGACGCCTATGACAAAGGCCGGCTGATGGGGACCTACGCCGAGGACTGCGCCGACAAATACAGTTTCAGTCGCGAAGCCCAGGACGAGTTCGCGATTACCTCTCTGACCCGCGCCAAACAAGCGATTGACGACGGCACCTTTGATCGCGAAGTAGTCCCCGTCACGATCTCAACTCGCAAGGGCGAGCACACCATTGCCCGCGACGAACAACCCCACAAGGCGAACATCGAAAAGATTCCGCAGCTGAAACCGGCATTCCGCAAAAACGGCACAGTGACACCGGCCAATTCCAGCTCTATCTCCGACGGCGCGGCGGCGCTGGTGCTGACACGCCTGTCTGCGGCAGAAAAGCACGGCTGGCAACCGCTGGCCCGTATTCTCGGCCACACCACCCACGCGCAAGCGCCGGGTTGGTTTACCACCGCGCCGGTATTTGCGATCAAGCAACTCCACGAAAAGCTCGGCTGGTCACCACGCGATGTGGATCTGTATGAAATCAATGAAGCGTTTGCGGTGGTGACCATGGCCGCGATGCATGAGCTCGATCTGCCCCACGAAAAGGTCAACGTGCACGGCGGCGCCTGTGCCTTGGGTCATCCCATCGGTGCGTCGGGCGCACGTATATTGGTGACTCTCTTAAATGCTTTGGACAAGTATGAGCTGACGCGAGGCATTGCATCGCTGTGCATCGGTGGCGGTGAAGCAACGGCGATGGCAGTACAGAGAATCCAATAAGAGCGATTGGGCCATATACCGTAATCCTCTCTCACCACTTTGCAATGTATAATTCACACCGGAAATCATGGGCCTGTTAAAGACCAGCGTTGATCGTGAGTCCGCTGATTTCATCGCGCATGCGCAAGCCATGAAGTCGTTAGTCACTGACTTGCATAAGAAACTGTCGCAAGTCGCCCAAGGCGGCGGCAAACAAGTGAGCAAGAAACATCTCGATCGTGGCAAGCTGCTGCCGCGTGACCGGGTGTTGAGACTGATCGACAAAGACTCCGGTTTTTTGGAGTTCTCCCCGCTCGCTGCCTATGGTGTGTACCAGGATGATGTGCCGGCGGCGGGTATCATCACCGGCATCGGACGTATCCAAGGACAGGAATGCGTCATTATCGCCAATGACGCCACCGTCAAAGGGGGGACGTATTACCCGTTGACGGTCAAGAAACACCTGCGCGCCCAAGAAATCGCGCAGTCCAATCACCTGCCGTGCGTCTATCTGGTCGACTCGGGCGGTGCATTCCTGCCCAAACAGGACGAGGTGTTTCCCGACCGTGATCACTTTGGCCGCATCTTCTTCAACCAGGCGACGATGTCGGCACTGGGTATCCCGCAGATTGCGGTGGTGATGGGCCAGTGCACCGCCGGCGGCGCCTATGTGCCCGCGATGTCGGACGAGGCGGTCATCGTCAAAGAGCAAGGCACCATTTATCTCGCCGGTCCCCCGCTGTTGAAGGCCGCCACCGGCGAGGTGGTAAGCGCCGAAGAATTAGGCGGCGCCTTCGTCCATTCCCGCAAGTCGGGCGTCACCGATCATTTCGCAGAAGACGATGAGCACGCCCTCGAGATCACCCGTGAATTGATTGGTCATCTGAACCGCGTGAAACACATCGACATTGCGCTGCGTGACGCGCGTGACCCCAAGTATCCGGCGGATGAGCTGTATGGTTTGATACCGACCGATCTGCGCCAACCGTGCGATGCGCGCGAGATCATCGCGCGCATCGTCGATGGCAGCGATTTCAACGAGTTCAAACGCCGCTATGGCACCACGCTGGTGTGCGGGTTCGCGCATATTCACGGTTACCCGATCGGCATCCTCGCCAACAACGGCGTGTTGTTCTCGGAATCGGCCCTCAAGGGCACGCACTTTATTCAGCTTTGTTGTCAGCGCCGTATTCCTTTGCTGTTTCTACAGAACATCAGCGGATTCATGGTCGGCGCGCGGTACGAAGCGGAGGGCATCGCCAAACACGGCGCAAAGATGGTGACCGCGGTGTCTTGCGCGCAAGTGCCCAAATTCACCGTTATTATCGGCGGCAGCTTCGGTGCCGGTAACTATGGCATGTGTGGGCGTGCCTATGATCCTCGCTTTCTGTGGATGTGGCCCAACGCCCGCATCTCGGTCATGGGCGGCGAACAGGCCGCCATGGTGCTGGCGCAAATCAAACGGGATCAAATCGAGGCAAACAACGGGACCTGGTCTGATCAGGAAGAACGATCATTCAAAAACCCGATTCGGGAACAGTACGAATCCCAAGGTCATCCCTACTACGCCACCGCCCGTCTGTGGGACGACGGCATCATCGACCCGGCGGAAACGCGCGATGTATTGCGCCAGGCGTTATCAGCCGCGTTGAACGCACCAATACCAGAGACCCGCTACGGCGTATTTAGAATGTGAGTGAATGCCCGCTATCGCGGTCAATGACGTTGTGACAGAACGATTGCGATGCCACCCAAGATCGCGACACTCGCCACCACCAGACGAATGGTCAACGGCTCAGCCAACAAAAGAACACCCCCTAATGCAGCGATGGCCGGTACCGACAACTGCACATTGGCCGCTTTGGTCGGGGTCAGCCCGGGCAGCGCTGCATACCAGATCACGTAACCCACGCCCGAGGTAACGGCACCGGACAACATTGCCAGCATCACACCCGCCGCATTCATATTGAGGTCTTGTAGAAAGAATACTCCAACTATGAGCGCCATCGGCACGGCACCAATAAAATTACCGGTGGTTGCGGTGATCGGATCGTCAACCCGCTGGCCGCGCAGTGAATAGATGCCCCAAGCGATACCGGCGATGCCCATGAGTGCCGCACCGTATGGGGATGGCGCTTTCAATCCCGGCGAAACCAGGTAGACCAGACCGGCAATCGCCACGCCCATGCCGATCCATGCCAACCCGTTCGGCCGCTGACCTCGCCACAGGCCAACGCCAATCATGGTGAGCTGAACAAGTCCAAACAGGATCAACGCACCGGTACCGGTTTCCAGGGTGATATAGGCGAACGAGAACGTCGCCGCATACAGAAACAGCATCGACGCCGACCGCCAGTCAACAGATAGCTTGCCCACCCGTGAGCCAGAAATTTTCCAAATGAGCCACAGGGCCGAGGCGCCCGATGCGATCCGGACCACGGTAAAGCTGGACGCATCGATCAGCGATTGTCCCAATGCCGCGCGACACAACACCGAGTTGGCCGCGAACGCCATCATCGCCAACGATGTGTACATGAGTGTTCTCAGGACGGACGTTCGTGCCGTCGAGACCATCTGCTCTTAGCGGTCGCCCAAAGAAGGTTGCGCTCTCGTTATAGGCACGAGCCCGCCACGAAGTTGCGCTTGCGGGTTCCGTGAAACCTGTTTCACACTGCGCTGCACAGTCGCCTACTCGGGCAGCCCCGCCTTGCGCAGGCCTTCCAGGTAACGCTCCAGGTCCGCGGGGCGTTTGTAATTGGCGTCCCGCCGTTCGTCTCCCAGGGTGAGGTCCGGCCGGATCGATAAAGCTTCGGCAATCGCCCAGGCCGCATCTTCGGTGTTACCCATGTGGGCCAAAGCGGCAGCGAAAAGCAGAAGTCCTCGGTCAAACACCGGATTGCGTTCCAGCGCTTCCTGGTATAGTGCCACCGCTTTTTCATATCGACCTTGGAGAAAGTTGAGGTGGCCTTCGACAGCCAGGTAGATATACGAATATCGGGGATTCAGGCGTTTCGCCCGTGCGATGGCCTCCAAACCCAGCTCCAATTCTCCCGTGTAAATGGAGACAAAGGCCAGCGCGGTATGGCTGTCGGCGTAATTGGGATAGAGTTCGACCAGCTTTTGAGCGTCAACCATCGCGTCGCCGTGATCGCGTTGTGCCAGATGCAGGAAGCTGCGGGTCATATAAATCTGTGGGATGTTTTGATTGAGGGCAAATGCCCGCCCGGCATGTTCTATCCCTAACCGAGCGGATTCGTCCCGGCGATCCGTCCAATTAAAGTTCACCTCCGAGGCGTAGGTCAAGCCGATGTTGGCATGGGCCCGGGCATAGCCGTCGTCCAGCGCCGCCGCCTTCTTGAAGAATTCTCGGGCCCTGAGATTGTCGTCCCGATTGAAGCGCTGGTAAAACTCCAGTCCGCGCAGCAACATGTCGTAGGCGTCCGGGTTCGCTGTCCGCGGCCCGGCAATTCGTTTGCGGTCATCGGGAGTCAAACTGACGGCCAGTGCGGACACGATGCGTTCATTCACGCTGTCCTGCAGCGAAAACACATCGGCCATAGACCCATCAAACCGCTCGGCCCACATGTGCCCACCGGTGGACGCGTCGATGAGCTGCGCATTGATGCGCACCTTGCCTCCCGCCCGGCGCACACTGCCTTCGATGACATACCGCACACCCAGATCCTGGGCGACCTGACGCACATCGGGTGACTGTCCCTTATAAGCAAAGGTGGAATTACGTGCGATGACAAGAAGACCCGAGACCTTGGACAGATCGGTAATCAGGTCATCGGTCATGCCGTCGACAAAATATTCCTGCGCCGGATCGCCGCTCATATTATTGAAGGGCATGACCGCAATGGATGGTTTCTGTTGTTGCGGGAGCGCTA
>CALZGZ010000246.1 GCA_945787105.1 uncultured Gammaproteobacteria bacterium | reverse complement strand
ATTGTGCTCATAGCGCATCTCCGGCTCGGTGGGGGCCAACTTGTTCAGCTGCGACAGCCCCTCGCGCTGCAACACCGCCGCCACCGTCGAGCGCGACAACTTCAGCTGATTGGCAATCCGAAGCGCCGTGATACGGTATTCCACTCTCATCTGCACGATCAGATCCACCCAGTCCCGGCCCAGCTGATGACGCAATACCGTTGGCTTGCTCGAACCGTCCTCCAGCCCCGCTTTCTCGTACTCACGGTAACGTCGCAACCATTTGTAAACCGTTTGCCGGCTCACACCAAATTCCTCAGCCACATTGGCTACCGGCCCACCTTCTTCCAGCACCCTGGAGACCATCAGGGCTCGACTCTTCGGGCAAGTTCTTGCATTCTTATGTAGGGTCATGCGGGCTTTCTCCTCTTGCTAATCGGTTTCGTCATCATTAGCTTGTCGGATTTGGCCCGTGTGAACAACCTTCACAGAATTCACATCCAGTAATCGCGCCGCGATTTTAAGCAGGCAATTATCCCCCTTAGGGAAGGAATTAGTCACCCTGCTATTGGTGTGCGAGAGCACTGGCATGTGTTGTTATGTTGGATGCCTAGAGTCTGCGACGACATGTAGGCAGGCATGCTGAAGTTATTAATCGGCTGAATGATAGAGAAGGGCGGATACCGCTACGAGAGGGTATGGGGCACACGGGCATGGAGATCGGGTCTGGTATTATTGCCGGAATTTTCACCGCGTGGGTGGTAAATTATTTTTGTCCTAACAGTATGATGCCTGCCACTCTCTACTATTGGAAAATTCTACTTTTGAGCACCGCTATTTAAAACAAACCGCAGCCTTTGGAACCATAGTAAAGTAGGTCATGACACACAAACATAAGCGCCTATTTGTCGCAATTTGGACTGCAGCCCTGTTTATAAATGTCTTATTGTTATTCCTCTACTATTGGTCGCATAGCAAAGGACTGGTCGGGGATGAGGTTGGTTATATCTCGCGTGCAATGCGTATCGCCCAGGGAGAAGATGTACAACGTTTACCCGTTTGGCCTCCTGGGTATGATTATTTTCTATCGTTACCCTTATATTTAGCAGAGGCTGTGCATTTTCCTCAACCACTACTTTTTCCTCAGTTTTTTCAGATTATCTTATGGATTGTCAGCGGAATAGTTTTTTGGAAAATCACAGAACAACTTCTATCAACCGATTCTCTTCGCATTTTGGCCTTATCTCTTTACCTTTTAAATCCCACACTGACAGCATTTTCACACTACTTCTGGCCCGAGATTCCGCATCTCACATTATATCTAACTGCTCTTTTAATTTTAATAAAGTACCCAACCTCGTTAATCTGGAATGGAGTTCTAGGAGTTCTCCTGGCGATTGCAGCACTACTCAAGTTGGTTTATCTCCCTATTTCACTAATCTTAATATCTTTAATATTCATTATCCGCTTCTTCCGTAATGAGCGACTAACACCAGCACTTATTTCCATCTTATTATTTCTGTGTGTACTTGCTCCTACCTTGCTAAATAATCTGGAGACCCATCATAAGCTAATGATTGCTGACAGCACCGTTTTCAATATTTGGGTTGGCCTTAATGACAAAGAACTTACCGACTGGCATAAAAATTCAATAGTTAGTCATGAATTTAATAACTATCTAAATTCAGCACAGACCCACAATGAAAGGAATGAAATTTATCTGAATAAAATACGAAATCTTGTACTTGAACAGGGCTTAGCTCAAACCCTGATAAATCAATTAAAGAAACAATACATTCGACTGTTTGACCGCAGGACATTTTTTACAAAGCAATTACCTGGTGGGATGAATAAAAAGTACAGCTTCTCGAACGTGGAGCTAGCCAATACACTTCGGATTTGGAATGACATTATTTGGGGCATTACCCTTTTAGGGTTTGGTATTGGTGTATTGTCGCCATGGAAAAAGTCGCTTGCTTGGACGCATTTACTCACGGGAATAGTTTTCTATAATATTGTCCTCTTCCTTGTACTGCATGTAAAAACGAGATATGTAATTCAATTTTTGCCGATGCTATCCATCATTTCCGCGAGTGGCCTAGATCGCCTATGGCATTGCTTTTTCAATAGCCAATCAGAGTTTGACTTTCTATCTTTCCTTCTTCGGGAGAAGAGAATGATTTTTGGAGTTCTTTTGTCAGGAGCGTTGTTATTCTTTGCATTTCGTGACGTGTTTTTGTAATGAATTTTTGGAACACAATACTTAGTTATATCGCTCTTAAGGGTACCGGGTTTAATTAAGTGCTGCGTCCCAATAATTTACAGGATATTTCGCATTAGCTATGCATGTTTTATAACCCGTATCGGTTAAACTCCACGCTCGGATATATCGATTCGAATAATTTTGAGAAACTAATGACAGAAATATTATAAGGTTACTTAACTCGGGGTAAAAAAGCTGGACTATGTCTACTATCTGATCTGCCTTTACAAATTGTATTCACGAAAAGATAAAAGCAATAACACAGCCTGGCACCATGCGTAGTATTAAGAGCATAAAGCACATGCTATCTGATAGAAACGCGCCAATCCAGCGACACAGTTGCGTGACATATCTCGACGCAGGGCCATATCTATTCGACAGGTTGCGAAATCCGTCCATTGCTGATGAGAGCGGACTAAATCTTGGGTTTTATTGAGATTTTGGATGAAAGAATTCGTACGACGTTCGGATGATCATCGCGTCCGTGCGTTGACATTGAGATTAGTAGGGAGCCGGGTGAGTATTTTGATGTCGAGCTCTTACTGGATAGGATTTGGGTTGCACCGATTCAGTGCAACGTCTCGACGCAGAAGCTGGCCCAAGTCCGCGACGATTTTCTTCTTTGAGTCGAAAATCTCCGTGTTTACGCCGCGAAAGTGTTACGTGATGGTTCTAGGCGCGTTCGCGACCTAATACCGGGCTTGCCAGCCGCGGGCGGCGGGCGGCCAGCCCTATCGGGCCGTTTGCGAAGTATATATTCGCCATGAAGAACGGCGGTGAAGCATCTCTGACGATTGGCGGCAAGCTGCCAAACTACCACGAACTCGCGACCACGAATTGAGGTCGCCGATAAATTGTCTAAAAGCCCGGAACCGTCCGTACTCGCTTTTCATTCGGACTGTGAAAATTACTTCTGTACAAATTGGAGAATATTAGTACGGTAGTGACACAAGGTCAGGTGCAGAGCTTGACCCCACATCGGCGGGCGGTGCGGCGATAGAGGCGCCAGTCAGCGTGGTTCGCCATGTCGAATGCAGTGACTCGCTTCCGACCCAGCTCCTTGAGAAGTATGTTTTTCATAGTGAGAGGTGACACAACCTTGTCGATGGTGCGGTTGGCGTGTACATCGAAGAATTCGAAGTCGGGATAGTAACTGCGGATCTCTCGCTGCCAGGCGACCCGTGCATCATCGAAGCGCTCGACCAGCCCGACGTAGAACAACGACTTGACGAAATCCCATGCCAACTCGGTCTCGGTTTCAATGTCGGGCCGCTTGCCGGTCTGGTCTTTGACTCGTTTTCCGCCGCTTAGCTGGCGGACGTGGGTGTTGATGACCGTGGGGTGGTTGAGGCGGATCATCTCGTCGACGTAGGCGGGAAAATCGTGCATCCTAGCGATCTCCGCGGCGGGATTGACCGGGCCTCGCTGACGATCGAACTCATACACCGATCGCAATCGGGCCCACGGCGTTCGAAGCAGGAGCAGTGGAATCGTGGGTACGACGTCTGGATCAGGTAGCGGCGGACAGAACTGATGGGTCGACAGCGCAGCCAGTTTGCGTTTCGAGCGGATCAGCGTGTTGATGTCTTCGGAACTGACCATGGCGTCCCGCTCCGGCTTGTCGAAGCTGATCCAGCGGTCGCCGAAGTACGACTTGAGCACTCGCTCGATACTCGTGCCGGCGTTCTTGAACACGTGGATGTGGAGAATGAACGGCGTGGGCGTTGCTTGTGATGTCTCTATCTCGTCCTCCTGCGGCCAAGACTATCTACGGCCTGATATCGCGTCTGATGCGACAGAGCCGATACTCGTGTGTATCACTGGCTTCTACCGTTGGACGCCGATGAAGCCTCGCGTGAGGCCATTTGGTACGTTCACCACGCACGATGGCTGGTCCGATACTGTCCCAGAGCCTCAAGACGCCGGTCGGATAGGAATTTCGTACTAATTGGTCCAAAATATCATCGCATCCAGACGCATGCTAAGAAGAAGTCCAAAGAATATCTAGGCAATTCCAATTACTTTGTTAAACGTCCACCAGGTAGTTTTTACGACACACATAAATTGGCGGCGCGAGTATAATCAGCCCAGCCAAATTCGAGAGAACACCCGTTGTGGCAGGTTTCCCCAATGTACTACCAAGCGCTGTGCGCAATGAGAGTGTTAATACTTTGTCCCAGGATAATGGTAAATTTTTCGTCTGGCGAGTCAGCTCCGCGCCCCGGGGGTGCTAGGTAGTGCACAATATCTCGATAAACGTTTTTAAGTTAGGTCGCTGGTTAAAGCATCCGTCGTTGTAAGATATCGAATTTGTCATCAGAAAGCTCTGCAATGCCTAATCAAGAAAAGGACAAGCCACCGGATTATCCATTGTGCGTGAATCTTGAATGCACTCTGATTAAATCGGATATAGATTATGAATTATTTTTTGCGGCCGTTGCTAGATCATTTCATGTCTTATTTCTTGCGCCGATCTGGTTGTTGAAGGGCAAAGCAAACTTTAAACAACAGGTTGCGATGAGGGCAAGTCTAATTCCTGAGTTGCTTCCCTATCACCAGCAGCTCCTTCACTATCTTCAAGAACAGAAAAAATCAGGTCGAAAGCTTATATTGGTCACAGAGGCGAATAATACATACGCCCAGAAAATCGCGGACTATTTAGATCTGTTCGACGAGGTTCTGGCAAGTGATGAACACAGCATTCTCTGCGACGACAAAAGGGTTGAATTAATCCAGTCAAAACATGGGGTTCGCGAGTTTGACTACGCCGGCAGCGCCCAAACAGACAAGAAAATATGGCGTTACGCACGGAAGGTCATATTAGTGAATCCCCACCCCGCGGTCAGAACTGCAGCGAGTCAGAAGTTCGACATCGAACAGATATTTGATGATCGTCTGCCTGCTAGCAGGGTTCTGCTCAGTGCCATAAGACCGCATCAGTGGTTAAAAAATATCTTGCTTTTTGTGCCGCTGTTGGCGGCTCATCGTATTGACAACCCACAACTCGTCACTCAGGCATTTCTGAGTTTCATAGTTTTTAGTCTCTGCACTACCAGCGTTTATCTGCTCAATGATCTATTCGACTTGCAATCGGATCGCGCTCATCAACGCAAACGTGATCGTCCGCTTGCCGCTGGTCAGCTTTCCATAAAGCTGGCCACTATCGTTATTTTGGTATCGTTACTTACGGCGATAACGATCGCCTATTTTTTACCATCTTCATTTCTGTTGGTACTTGCCAGTTATTACATTCTTACTTTGTTATATTCTTTGTGGGCAAAGAGAGTCGTATTGTTAGACGTACTCATTCTCGCGATCCTGTATACAATTCGTATTGTTGCCGGTGGAGCTGCAGTTGAAATTCCCCCTTCCTTCTGGCTGCTCGCTTTTTCTATGTTTCTGTTTTTAAGTTTAGCGATTATTAAACGCTATACCGAACTGACCACTCTAAACAATACCAATAAAAACTCGACTGCGGGGCGTGATTACAACGTAATGGATATAGATTTGTTGGTGAGCATCGGAACTTCAAGCGGTCTCATCGCCGTTTTGGTGTTGGCTTTGTACATCAATAGTAACACCGTTATAAAAATGTATTCCCATCCTGAGGTGATCTGGTTTCTTTGTCCGGTAATTCTATATTGGATAGGACGGGCCTGGTTATTGACCAAACGGGGTGAGATGCATGATGATCCGGTGATTTTCGCAATCAAAGATCCAGCGAGTTGGTGGGTTTTCGCCATTACGATTGGCATTCTCTTTTTTGCGAAGTAGCCCGTATTACTAAAGCGTCAATACTCGCAAAACGAAAGATCTTGCATCTTCGACGACTAGCCTATACCGCGCCAGACTTTCTAAATAGACCAGCCTTGCTTTAGAGATAGGCAAGCATAAACACACCCGCCGAGTTAGTATCGGTTAGACTTAATGCGGAGTGTTAGCGTTGGCATTGATAATATATCCGATTGCCACAGGTGCAGAGATGTTTCATGTTGCTGAAGTTTGTCGCTCTCAACATCGCCTCCAAGCAATAACGATTAGGAGCCCACCAGTTACTCGAATCGTGGTTCAACTCATCACCTTCGAAAAATCTCATCACCGGCCGTGTGGACAAATCTAGACCCCATCTTGAGATTCGAACGTCTTGATGAAAATAACTCTTCAAATACATGACCCCATGTGGCCTTAATAGGCCATGTATTATTTCCAGCGCTAGCATTGGATGACGAAGATGATATAGCACGTTGAGACATAGCACGACATCAAACAGACCAATAGTCTCTGCACAAAGTTCGTAAACACTTTGTTTGATAAATTGAGCGTTTGATCCAAGAAGTGTTTTTGCAATCGCAAATCCATAGTTGCCGTCATTTAACGGCGTAGTGGAAAAGTCATCGATTCCCAGTACGTCAGCTCCTCTTTTTTCACACTCGAAACAAAAAAAACCATCCGAACAGCCAATATCCAAAACGCGCAAGCCAGTTAAATTCATTGGCAGACAGAGACGCTCCAGTTCTTTGGTGCAATCTTCCCGGCCTGGTGTCACGACTCCGTAACTTAGCGTGATTCGATGTCGCCATGTATCAAGTTTATGAATCTCGGTAAGAATTTCGTCACGCGTAAATTTGGGCATGTTGCTATTCAATTCTTGATCGGATTTTAGCTTTGTGCGAGCACCTCTTCGTACACCCGAGTCGTATCGCGGAGCATCTTATCCAGGGTAAAGTGCTCCATATAACGCTGCCGGCCCGCCTTACCCATCGCTTCTCGCTCGGTGGCGTCTTGGGTAAGAGTTTCCAGCATCTCAGCGAGGGCAGTGTCGTCGTTTCGTTGCACTAGCAGACCGTTGCTGCCATGCACAACCGCCTCGGAGACGCCCCCAACATTGGTCGCGACCACCGGCAGACCCGCACGCATGGCCTCCAGAACACTGATTGGCAGGCCCTCCCAGTCGGAGCTGAGAACGAATATATCCGCTTGGCTCAGTACCGGGATCACATCGTTGCAGCGCGGCAACAGCGTCACCTTCTCTCGCAAGGTGCGCCGATTGAGTTTGCGATTGATATTCCCGATAAGAGGACCTTCCCCCACCAGCTGGAGACCGAAGTGGCCATTGAGTCGCGCTACCGCCTCGAGCAAACAGGCATGGTTCTTCTGGCGAACGAAACGGGCGACGCACACCAACCTGACTTGTTGCGTATTACGGTTGGCACGATTGTAGGAGATGTCAGGGATACCGTTATGGATGGTGACCGTGCGGCTAGCAGCATGGTGTCCCAATCGTAGCGCCAGGCGCTCATCGTAGTGGGATACGGTGATGATTTTATGGGTCTTCTTGACCAGCGCCCGCTCGACTGTAAATGCCGCCATGCGCTGCAGAAGCGGTATTCCTTCGGCAAAGGCCCAGCCGTGGGCGGTATATACGTTTTTGATTCCCAGCCGGCTTGCCGCTTGACGGCCCAGCACCCCTGCTTTGGTCGAGTGCGTATGAAGCAGGTCCGGATTTTCTCGTTGGAGTATTGTTACCAGCCGCCGGTAAGCTTGCCGATCACGCAGGGGCGACGGTAACCGGATCAACTCTGGCAGATAGTAGGTATTTATCCCGAGACGGGCCGCCTGATCCATCAAATATCCTTCCTCACCACAGGCCAATGACATCTGATAGCGGTCATGCATGTTCGCCAGCAGCGCCTGCACGTGCGCCTGCGCCCCTCCCTTTCTGGCGTGTGTGATTAACTGAAAGATGTGAGGACGACTCATGCCTATGTTATGAAAAGAGTTGCGGCACGGCTGGAGCTAGATACAGGCTTGCTGGACAGACAAACGGGCGTTAAAACGGAATTTATCCCACAATTCGAAGGTCGTTAACGATAGCACGATTTGGCAGTCATGATGCAGAAACATACGCTTTGACGCGCGCCAAGGCTCGCCTGTTAACTTAAATATTGCTTAATTTGTCATTGCTGTCATCAATCAATCTTCGATTCATTCAGTGAGTAGCGCGGTGTCGATCGCGTTTCGTTTGCGCCAGCTTATATACACTGCGACTCCAACAGCCAGGCGTTGGCCGTATTTACAGCGCAGCATGATGAGTCGACCCCAGAACATAACCGAGCAATTTGGAATCGGTCAAAGTTTTTAAATGACGGACTAACGCTGGCACAATCATTACAATTACGACAAAAAGTACTCCAAGGCAGATAAAAGTACTCATGACCGGTATGAATTACGTTACGTGCTGTTGGTTCAAGTCACGGAATATCGTATACTTTTCGCCCCGAAATAAAGAAAATGGATGTTCTAAAAATAACTTTCCTATAAAGGTCTGATTCTGAATATCCAAGTACAATCATCGGGTTACGCCCACCGAAAGAAAGATATTAATGCTTCCAACAGCAGGCGGATTCTGCTTAATGCGGCCCCGTTAACAACAATCTTTACCGGCGTTCAGCGATACACGCGAACACTGTATCAAACGATCCTTGAACAACAGTTAGCGGATGTCACGTTTTTCTGTAACGGTCGTGTCCTGAATTACATGCCTGCTCAGGGGACGCGGGTAGCAGGCCAACATTTGCCGTCCTGGATCCGTCACATCGCGCGGCAGGTGCGACAGACAGCGGTTGAGACCCGGCTCAACTGGTTGGCAGACCCAAATCTCGCAGACGTATATCACGAGACAGGGCCGTTTCAGCAATTGCAGAATCGGTCCATACCGACCGTGATTACTATATATGATCTATCTCTCATCACGTACAAACACTGCCATCCACCGGATCGAGTGCACCACTTTGAGCGTCATTTTTTTGATCGTCTTCGGCACATCGATCACATTATCACGATATCGGATTTTGTAAGGGATGAAATAATAAATATCCTACAAGTACCTGCTGACAAAGTGACAGCGATACCGCTGGCAGCCTCCAGTAACTTTTATCGGCGATCTGCCACAGAAATCGATGATTGTTTGCAACGGAAGCAAATTCCTAATAAGTATGTCTTGTTCGTTGGCACGCACGAACCGAGGAAAAACCTCGTTGGATTGGCCAAAGCCATGAATCAGGTTTCGTCCGATATCGCGTTGGTCTGCGCAGGTTGGACGGGTTGGTTGAATAAAGAGTTCAAAGAAGCTATCAACAAGCTAGGGCTCAGAGATCGTATTATTCGGCTTGGTCACGTCTCAGACGAGGACTTGGCACGATTGTACGGGGGTGCGCGCGCCCTAGTTTACCCGAGCCTGTATGAAGGATTCGGGTTGCCAATCCTGGAGGCAATGGCATGTGGTTGTCCTGTAATTTGCAGCGATCGATCGAGCATGCCCGAAGTGGCCGGAAATGCAGCGATCCAGATATCACCCGATGATCCCGCCGCTATCGCTGATGCCATATCCCGCGTTGCCGACGACGATACGCTGCGTCAACGCTTGATCAAGTCAGGTTACCAGCGTTGCAAGGAATTTAACTGGAAATCCACCGCCGAAAGAACAGTCGAAGTTATCGCTGAAGTGTGCCATTGATTCATACCTAGTAGCCGCATATTGCACCCAGGATCCCGGATGATGGCGAAGGGACTTTGTGCTGCGCGTAGTCCCCCTGCTGTGCGGGGACAAGCGCAGGGTCGGGCGGCTGGAAGCTCCGCTGGAGCGATGAAAAAATAGGGGTCGGAGTCACAGACTCCGACCCCTATTTTTCTCCAGACTGCATGGCCGACGCCTCCAATCGTTTGGTCTACTAAATTTCGGATCTCGAGCTCCATCTCAGGCACGCGCCAGCCGATCAGCTCCACCTCCAAGGTGCGTTGTTCGCCTGAGGTATAGCGCCGGTTTTGCTGCGGCGTGATGATCGCCCTTGTATCAGCTCAAACGCAATGGGTTTCCGTCATTGAACGAAGACAGACTCAAGGTCGAGCACCATCGCTTTGCAGGCAATGCCAACACTTGACAATGTTTATCTGTGAGCGCTATGGTTGGTACACCCACCCCAGGTGGGGAGGGTTAACTTTGAATATAACACACAGGAGCGGTGGGATGATCAAGTTGAAGGTTACCGGTATGACTTGTGGGCACTGCGAGCAGGCGGTGAACAAGGCCCTTTCGGCGGTACCCGGGGTGGAGCGGGTCGTTGAGGTGGATCGAGCGAAAGAACT
>CALZGZ010000245.1 GCA_945787105.1 uncultured Gammaproteobacteria bacterium | reverse complement strand
TCATGGGATTCATCATGCCCGTCATGGGCATCATCATCGGTGCCATCATCGGTCCCATCATCATGGGATTCATCATCATCATCGGCGCCATCATCGGTCCCATCATCATCATCGGATTGGCCATGGTCATCGGGTTCATCATCGAACTGCCCATGCTCATCGGATTCATCATCGAACTGCCCATGGCCATCGGGTTCATCATCGAACCGCCCATGGCCATCGGGTTCATCATCGAACCGCCCATGGCCATCGGGTTCATCATCGAACTGCCCATGCTCATCGGATTCATCATCGAACTGCCCATGGCCATCGGGTTCATCATCGAACCGCCCATGCTCATCGGGTTCATCATCGAACTGCCCATGCTCATCGGGTTCATCATCGAACCGCCCATAGCCATCGGGTTCATCATCGGATTGGCCGGCACGGACGAACCATGCCCGGCTTGACCGGCTTGCATCCCGCCCATCATCTGGGACATCACTTCGGGGTACGCCGCCATGGAATGATCTGACTCGGCGGCGCGTACGCTGCCGACAACACAGATAGTCGCTATTATCATCCAAAGCGCCGAGAGTTTCTTTATGGAGTGCATTCGTTCAGCTCCTGTTCGGTAACGATCATTTTGCAGAATTGCCAACAACGTTTTGAGACCGAAGATTTTCCGACCCCAATTCGTCACGCAGATATAAGCACCGATACACGACGCCACTCGAATATTGATGGCTTCCTCGGCGCGCCGGCGGCGCGCAGATATACGTTGATTTTACGTTCGTAGCCGGACAGATGAAACAGTTCGTACTTATGCGCCTATAAGCGCCGCGGATCAGTGCTCTCGGGTGGCCCGGAACTCCACATCGGGCCATCTCTCGGTGGTGAGCCGCAGATTAACCAAGTTTGGCGCAATGTAGGCCAGGCTGCCGGCCCCATCCACCGCCAGATGATTTTCGGCTTTGTGGCGAAATTCCTCCTCACGTTTAGGATCTTCACAGTGGACCCAACGCGCTGTGGCGACGCCGACCGGCTCAAAGGTGCACTCGACACCGTACTCGTAACGTAATCGGTGCGCAACTACATCAAATTGTAGCGCGCCGACCGCACCAAGAATCAAGTCATTATTCGTGAGCGGTCGAAACAATTGGGTAGCGCCTTCCTCACTTAGCTGTACGACACCCTTATGCAGCGCCTTGGCCCGCAACGGATCTCTCAGCTGTACGCGTCGGAACAGTTCGGGTGCAAAGTTGGGTATTCCCGAAAATTTCAAATCCTCACCCTCGGTGAAGGTGTCCCCGATTTGAATTGTGCCGTGATTATGCAGCCCGATGATATCTCCAGGGTAGGCCTCGTCGGCTTGATCGCGTTTGGACGCCATAAAGGTGACCGCATTATGCACGGTAATATCCCGGCCCGTGCGCACGTGATGTAGTTTCTTACCCTTGGTGAATCGACCCGAGGTTATGCGCACGAATGCGATGCGATCGTGATGCGCAGGATCCATGTTTGCTTGTATCTTGAACACGAAACCGGAGAACTTCACCTCGTCCGGAGATACGTTGCGATTGGCAGCATCGCGGGCTCTCGGTGACGGGGCGTACTCGACAAAATGATTGAGTAACTCTTGTACACCTTGATCGTTTAATGCGGAGCCAAAAAACACCGGTGTCAACTCTCCCCGCAAATAGGCTGTTTCGTTGAACATATGACTCGCCCCGCGCACCAGCGTTACCTGATCCCGCAACTCCGTTGCCTCCGCACCAAGGCGGCGATCCAAATCTTCATTATCTAAACCATTGATCACCGTGTCCTGCTGTGGATTTCCCGCCCGACCGGCGAACAGCAACACACTGTCGTCTACAAACCGGTAGATGCCGCGGAACCGGGCGCCGGTCCCGATGGGCCAGGTCATTGGGGCACAGTTGATCTTTAGTACCGATTCGATCTCATCCAGCAGATCGATCGGATCACGACCATCGCGATCCATTTTGTTAACAAAGGTCATTATCGGTGTGTCGCGTAAACGGCACACATCCATCAACTTTATGGTTCGCTCTTCTACACCTTTTGCGGCGTCCATTACCATTAACGCCGAATCAACCGCGGTCAGTGTGCGATAGGTGTCTTCCGAGAAATCCGCGTGCCCGGGTGTATCTAGTAGATTGACGACACGGTGTTTGTACGCAAACTGCATGACTGATGAAGTGACCGAGATTCCACGTTGCTTTTCCAGTTCCATCCAGTCCGATGTCACGTAACGGCTGGCCTTGCGGGCTTTCACGGTACCGGCAAGCTGTATCGCGCCGCCGTACACCAATAGCCTTTCAGTAATTGTGGTTTTACCGGCATCGGGGTGCGAGATGATGGCGAATGTTCGCCGCCGGGAGACTTCGTCGAGAAATGTTGACATCGGAAAATAAACCAAAAACGGGGCGGCGGATTATACCGCGCCGCGGCAGCTAAACAACCCTTCACACCCCATCCATCACCCCCGCCCCTATTCGTGAGCGAGAACTTGCCGTATGTCGCACCAGCGCGGCGCTTGTCCCCGCACAGCAGGGGGCTCGTCCCAGCACAGCAGGGGGCTCGTCCCAGCACAGCAGGGGGCTTGTCCCCGCCTTGTCCCCGCTTTGTCCCCGCACAGCAGGGGAACAGCAGGGGAATCAGCCCCGATCTCGTCGCTACCCTCATATCAAAAGCGCTCAATCGAGGGGGAATTTACAGCACCGTCACCGGCAGGGAGGCCGGCGCCGAGCCTACACGGACGTATTCACGACGTGTCCCGGAAATCGTCGCTCGATTCAGCGCGGCGTCCACGCCCGCCAATCGCTTCGCCACCATCCGGGATCTTTGGTGCAGTACGCAGGCTAAAGCTCATATAAGGTTTCGTCGACTTTGGGAGGTAAATACTTACGGCGCAGATCACCCAAGGCAGGTCTCGATTTCGTCATGAATGGATCTTCTTCCTCCAGCAAGTCCCCCATGTCCTGCTCGATTTCATCAGGATCCTCGCCCGCCTCCATGCGTCGTATCGCCTCTTCCATACCGTCACCCAATTTCATACCGGTGGAATCGAATAGCTTACGCATCAGCCGTGCGGCTTGCTTGGGATCATCTTCGTCCACACCTTCTATTTCGCTGGCCAACGACATCATTGCGCTCTCGAGCTTAGATTCATCAATGTCACCGAGCGCGCCATCTTCAGTATCTTGCTCAAGTCCCTTTGACACCGAGAACAAGGATACCTGTCGTTGTAGTTGCGGCAGCTGGCATTTGGGACAGCTTGGCGCCGCTTCGGTGTTTACCCGCCGCGAGAAGAAATTAAAGATTGTGTGGCAGTCCCGGCAATAGAACTCGTAGATCGGCATGGGCGCAGATTAATATCGGATTAGAAAAACCCTGGGATTATAAAACAAAGCCCAATACACTGGGACTGTCTGCAACGTCTAGCCTCTCAAACACTGGAAATCACGAATAATGACGGCGTCGAATAACGAAGCAACCACCCCTCTATACCTGAATAAAGGCGAGGAGCGGCGCTTATTGTCGGGGCACCAATGGGTTTACAGCAACGAAATCAATACCCAGCGCAATCCACTTGGTCATTTCGACCCGGGTGACGGTGTCGACATATACAGTCATAGCGGACGTTGGTTAGGCAACGGCTATGTTAACCCAAACTCGTTGATTTGCGCCCGCATTGTCAGCCGCGACCGGTCTCATCCGCTGTCCCGCTCACTTCTTGTCCACCGAATCAAAGTGGCGCTGAGCTTGCGCCTCCGGCTTTTTGAACATCCCTTCTACCGGCTCGTCTATAGCGAAGGTGATGGTTTACCGGGGGTTATTATCGATCGTTACGATAAGTATTGTGTGCTGCAACTCACGACAGCGGGTATGGAACGTCGGCGCGAAGACATATTAGCCGCTGTGGACAAGGTACTGCGGCCCGCCGGGATTCTACTCCGTTGCGATAGCGAGATCCGTATCCTCGAGGGTTTGGATAGCTACGTAGAATCGGTCGGTAACATTCCAGAAGAGATCGAGCTTATCGAACACGACGCCCGGTTTGTCATCCCGCTGCGGCACGGTCAAAAGACTGGCTGGTATTTCGATCAAAGCGATAATCGCGCACACATGTTGCGATGGGTTCGGGATCAACGAGTCTTGGACGTGTGCAGTTATTTGGGCGCCTGGGGTATCCAAGCCGCTCGCCACGGTGCATCCGAGGTGATGTGTGTAGATGCATCGAAGCGCATTTTGGATTATGTCTCCAGGAACGCGCAATTAAATGGAGTCGACGGTAAGGTTAGTAGCTTGCGCGGCGATGCATTTAAGGCCTTAAAAGAGTTGCATGCAACAGGGGCTCGCTTCGATGTTGTAATATTGGATCCTCCGGCGTTTATCAAACGTAAAAAAGACATACGTTCGGGTGAGCAGGCGTATCACCGACTCAACCAAGCCGCGTTACAACTAGTTGGAAAAGACGGCCTGCTAATCACCTGTTCGTGTTCCTTCCACATGCAAACGCATCGGTTCGTTCACATCGTGTATCGTGCTGCGCGTCATTTGGATCGGCATCTTCAGCTGATTTCCGAGGGCCGGCAATCGATGGATCATCCCGTACATCCGGCGATGCCGGAGACCCGCTATTTAAAGTGCCTTTGTTTTCGGGTATTGCCTCGCATGTAGAAATCAGCGGTCACAAAATCCTGCGCCAAGGTACAGATCTTTGGCTGTGAATTCATTTATCCGCGCGCTATGCGCTATATATCCCTGGCTAAATCAGGTCTCGCTTTAGATCTGCCCGATGAATAATCGTGGTCGCGAGTTCTTCTATGGATTTGGAAGTGGTATTAACGTAGGGAACGTTCTCTTGCCGGAACATCGCCTCGGCCTGGCTTACCTCATACTTACATTGCTTGAACTGGGCATAGCGTCCCTGGGCAAATCGCTCTTGGCGAATCTGTGCCAGACGTTCCGGATCGATACTGAGCCCAAATAGCTTATCGCGGTATTTTTCAATGGGTGACGGCAAGCGGCCAGTGTCCAAGTCGGCCGGCGTGAGCGGGTAATTCGCGACATAGATGCCGAAATGCAGAGATAGATACAGGCTCGTGGGCGTCTTGCCGGTACGTGACACACCGATAATGATCACTGCGGCTTGATTATAACTGCTGAGGTGAACTCCATCGTCGGTGCGGACCGCAAAGTTGACCGCTGCAATCCGGCTCGTGTATTTCTCCGGATCTACGACGCCATGCGAGCTACCGATGGCGTGCGACGATTCGATGCCCAATTCTTTTTCCAACGGTTGGATAAACTGGTCAATCATGTCAAAAAACACGCCATTGCTGCGGGATATGATTTCACGTATCTTATCGTTAACCAACGTAGCGAAGATCAGCGGTGGCTCGTCATCTTTACCCGCAGCCGAGTTTATTTGACGCACGGCTTGTTGGGCCTTTTCGTCAGTATCCGTAAATGGCAGAGACACCGTTTTGAACTTAATCGTCGGAAATTGGCTGAGCAACATATGCCCCATGGTCTGAGCCGTGATGCCGGTTCGGTCGGAGACTATAAAAGCATAGCGGTCCTTCATAGTATTCGTTTGTCGCAGCCTTGAGGGCGTATTCAGAGAGACCCAAGTTGTTAATTGTCACATAAAATTAACCCTGCAGGAGTTCTCGTGGACGATTACATCTTGTGGTTCGAATCTGTGGGCATGAAGGATGTTGCCCGTGTGGGCGGCAAGAATGCGTCTCTGGGGGAGATGATTCAACACCTATCCGGTACCGGAATTACGGTTCCGACCGGATTCGCCACTACCGCCCGCGCCTACCGCGACTTCCTGCGCCAAGACAGCCTGGATAAGAAAATCGAGAAAGCCTTGGGTGGCCTCGATATCGAGGACGTAGACGTCCTGACCACCACTGCAAGTGAAATTCGCCAATGGATCGTGGACACCCCGTTACCACATCGCCTGCACAAAGGAATCTTGGATGCCTATGACGAGATGACAAAGCAGCAAGGAAATACCATCTCAGTTGCGGTGCGTTCATCCGCGACCGCCGAGGACTTGCCCGATGCATCCTTTGCCGGACAGCAAGAGACCTTTCTCAACGTGATCGGGCACGATGCGATCACGGACGCAGTCAGGGCGGTATTTGCTTCGCTGTATAACGACCGGGCAATCTCCTATCGCGTACATCATGGATTCCGCCATGGCGGCGTTGCCTTGTCTGCTGGTATTCAGCACATGGTGCGCAGTGATCTTGGTGCGAGTGGCGTAATGTTTAGTATCGATACCGAATCAGGATTCCCCGATGTCGTCTTTATCACGGCTTCCTATGGCCTCGGTGAATGTGTGGTGCAAGGGTCAGTGAATCCGGATGAGTTCTATGTGCACAAACCCACATTGAAGGCCGGACGACCTGCGATTCTTCGTCGAACGCGAGGCAGCAAGATGATGAAGATGGTGTATGGACAAAGGGGCGGACAGCCGGTAGAAACCGTAGATGTTGAGGATGCCGACCGTTTGGTTTTCTCGCTGAATGACGAGGATGTTCATGCGCTAGCGCGCATGGCGACCACCATCGAGAATCACTACGGCCTGCCGATGGACATTGAGTGGGGGAAGGATGGTAACGACGGTAAGTTATACATACTGCAAGCCCGTCCGGAGACGGTAAAAAGCCGAAGCAACAAGGGCGCACTGAAACGTTATCGACTCACCCAGAGTGGGCAAGTACTGGTGACGGGCCGTAGCATTGGACAGCGCATCGGAGCCGGTAAAGTGCGTATTGTCCCGACAATCGATGAATTATCTACGGTACAGAAAGGCGATGTGTTGGTGACCGACATGACCGATCCCAACTGGGAACCGGTGATGAAACGGGCGGCAGCAATAGTCACCAACCGTGGCGGACGCACCTGCCATGCCGCTATCGTCGCACGTGAACTTGACGTGCCTGCGGTAGTAGGTTGCGGCGATGCTACCCATAAATTACCCAACGGCACCGAGGTGACCGTGTCGTGCGCGGAGGGTGACACCGGCAAGATCTACAACGGTATCCTCGACTACGAGGTACAGGAAATCAGTCTCGCAAAGATGCCGGAGCTGCCGTTTAAGATTACCATGAATATCGGCAACCCAGAGCGCGCGTTTGACTTCCAGTGGCTTCCTAATGCAGGCGTCGGGCTTGCGCGTTTGGAATTCATCATCAATAACACCATCGGTATACACCCCAAGGCGCTGATAAATTACGATCAACTGGATAGTGAGCTTAAGGAACAAATACGCCAGAGCAGCGCTGGATATGAAGGCCCGATCGACTTCTATGTGCAAAAATTAGTTGAAGGAATCTCGACATTGGCGGCGGCCTTCACGCCGAAACCGGTGATTGTGCGGTTATCGGATTTCAAATCCAACGAATACGTGAACATGCTCGGTGGGGAACTTTACGAGCCTAATGAAGAAAATCCGATGCTCGGATTTCGCGGCGCCGCGAGATATCTTGAGGAATCTTTTCGCGATTGCTTCGAGCTAGAATGCCGTGCACTCAAGTATGTGCGCGACGAAATGGGGTGTACCAACGTGTGGATCATGATTCCTTTCGTCCGCACCCTGTCGGAAGCGGACCAGGTGATCGCCCTGCTCGCGGAAAACGACTTAGAGCGTGGTAGAAACGATCTCAAGATAATTATGATGTGCGAGATTCCTTCCAATGCACTGCTCGCGGACCAGTTTCTCGAGCGTTTCGATGGTTTCTCGATCGGCTCTAACGATCTTACCCAACTGACCCTCGGCCTGGATCGCGACTCCGCAGTCATCGCGCACTTGTTCGACGAGCGTGATCCGGCAGTGAAGAAACTTCTGCGTCAAGCCATTCAGGCCTGCAATAAGGCGGACAAGTACGTCGGCATCTGCGGTCAAGGACCATCGGATCATCCAGACCTTGCACGCTGGTTAATGGATCAAGGCATTACCAGCGTTTCCCTCAACCCGGATACGGTAGTGGGGACCTGGTTGTACCTGGCTGGTCAGGAACAAATGTGACCGGACCTTCAGGGGAGCAACCGGTGCGGAGTGTCGCGGTTGCCCGCGGCAAACAATTCTGCGAGTTTCTCGACTAACTCAACCACCGGACAACTATCCGTGACGCGGTAATACATTTTTTGCGCGCGGCGAGTACCAATAACCACGCCGCTATCACGAAGACGAGATAAGTGTTGTGACACCGTGGGAGTCGACAGGCCGCGGTTTCGCGCAAGTTCGCTCACGGATTGTTCTACCCGCAGCACATCGAGCGTCAAACGAAGACGTTCCGGATGGCTGAGAACTTTCAAGAACTGGATGATGTTACATTTCATTCTTAACTTCATTATTACACCAAAACGACCCAGCGATGGAGCGGGTCATTGATCACGTCACTCCACTACATCGGTCGCCGTAGTAACAGTGCGCCTCGTTGGTTCCGCCTATCGTCGCGCCGGCTGAAGCTTAAAAGCGCGGTCTTGATCTTTATTCAAGCCACCACTACGGTTATTCCTAACGTTTCAAAATCGCGCTCGGAACGGAAAGTTTCGGCGCTACCTTCAGCGAGGGTAACGCGGCATTCGGGTATGATGATTGTTGCCGCAGAAAATAAAATTGAATCAATCAGACCCACATTACACAACGTAAGCGTATCATGCCGAGCGCAGCAGATTGGCAACAATCCTTAACGCGGTGGCGTCAAGGCACGGCGAGGAATTCGCGCCCCTGGAATCTCAAAACCGCCCCCTGGGGTTTGATTTCAACCACCGCAAGTTGACTATTTACACTTTGTCCCTGCCGATAGATTTTTTGATTGATCATTACGAAACGACGACTGGGTTGCTCTGAATAAGACACTACGTTGACGACGATGTCGGCCAGGCGCTGACGCATGCCATCATCCAGATCACCGATGGTGGGATAGCTTCTCGACGTGTGAGCGGTCGTCGCGGACCGGGATATTGGCGGCATGGCCGATTCAGGCGTTTTGACTGCCGCCTGCGGAGGGTCCACATTCGTCAATGCCGGCTTCGTGACTGCCGTCGAAGCCGGTTCTTGTGGTGCAACGACACGATTTGCGCCGACCGATATGGCCTGCGATTTCTCGACACCGGATTGGACCACGTCGTCTTGGCTCCAAAACATGACACCATAAATCGTCGCCCCAATCAGCATCAGCATTATTAACAGCACCAGTGCCAACCATAACCAACGTCGGCTTATAGGGGACTTCGGATAGCTATGCACAGTATTCAACGTCGGCACATGGCCGAGCGATCTTTCACGCTCCGATTTTTTTAAGGCGTCAAGTATGTAGGACATTTCAACTCGCCGGTGATCGAATCAACAATGGTAATTCGTCTCCTTGCAGCATGGCATTCAAGCGCATTAATGTCTCAACACCCACGACACCGTCGGCATTCAGTGCATTACGCCTCTGAAACCCGATCACATGTTGCAGCAGTTCGGTATCAAATACCGGCCTTTCTTCATCGAGCTCCGATAGATTGCCCTGTGACAACGCGACGCGATTGAGCGCCTGGCGCAACCAAAGTACATCCGCGCCGGCGTCATCCAGTGACAGCTGCAGGCTACGTAGTGGTGGTGGCCGCCACAACAACCAGTAATCGCCGAACCAGTACGGATCTATGTCGGAGATCGGGTACTCCGCCTGTTCTCCGGCAAAGTCGAGGCTGACGCGCCTGTCCCCAACGTGAGTAACGACGACATATTGAGACACATCTGTTGAAGATTTCAGCACCAGTATTGCGGCACGATTATGGCTACGCAAATTATTCCACGTGCCCCGGCTCTTGAAGCATCTCAATCTCAATCGTTCAATCTCCCGACAGACTCGGTTATCATCGAGCAAGTCCAGATGCTCACCCCATAACGCCGTCAAGCGGCTGAATGCTTCCGCCTTGCCATTCAGTGCCGCGTACTCGCGAAGCAACTCGGATAGCGAAGGGGCATCAATCATCGCAGTGGCAAGCAAGTCGCTGGCAACCACATCCGGAATCTTGGTAACCCGTTGCGGCCCGACGGATGCGGCGAGGGCGGGTGTGGTCGGTAACGGTGCCATAGAGAGAGACGGTTGATCAGAATCCGTTTTTGCTACCAACCGCATATCAACCCCTACTTCGCTATCTGAACTTGGTTCCACGGAAATCTCCCGATTGGGATCAACTGCGGCGGATGTGAGCTCGTTTATTAGCTGTAATCCTGAAAACCAACCCACCACTCGATCACCCACCGGGGTAAACACCAATACTGCTGCTATAGATGCGACGGCAGGCAGCCATACCCAATGTGTTGCCCCGACCTTTTCTTTTTCCTCACCCAAGACTTCCACGGCGGCGTGGCGAGCGATAGACCTAGTGACCTGGGGTTTGTCCTGAGAGTACGCCCCCATCAGGGCGCGATCACAAATTACGTTGACTAATCTTGGCACACCTCCCGAGTTCTGATAGACCTGATGCATGGCGTTATCGGAGAACAATGTCTTCCTACAGCCGGCTACCTCTAAACGGTAACGAATATATTCGGAAGTTTCCTGACTGGACAAAGGCTGCAGGTGATAACGGGCGGTGATACGCTGATTGAGTTGGCGCAAATCGGCGCGGCGCAGGTTCTTGGACAACTCCGGTTGACCGATCAGAATAATCTGTAATAGTTTTTTAGTTGTCGTTTCGAGATTGGTAAGTAACCGAATTTGCTCTAATACTTGTCGCGATAGTAATTGCGCCTCGTCGAAAATCAGCACCGTATGCCGGCCCTCGGCGAAACTTTTCAATAAATAGTCATTGAGAAGACTTAAAAGCCGCTTTGGTGAGGCATGTGCTGAATACTCAATTTTCAATTCATCACAAATCGCCGCCAGAAGTTCATTCTGATCCAAATTAGGGTTGAGCAGCATAGCGACGTCCACATTGTCTGGTAGCTGTGACAATAAACATCGACACAGCGTAGTCTTGCCAGTTCCGACTTCACCGGTGAGCTGGAGGAAGCCCCCGGATTGCTGAACGCCGTAAAGCAGGTGCGCCATCGCTTCCCGATGCCGCTTGCTCATATACAGGTAGCGAGGATCGGGAGATATTGAAAATGGCGGTTCGGAAAGCCCAAAGTAGGCGGCGTACATAGTCACACCAGTCTGTTACCGAACCAGGGATTATATAATGGGCAATGACAAAACGGGGACCCTATCGCGCATATTGCACCAAGGATCCCGGATGCTGGCGAAGGGATCGGGCGGCTGGTTCCCCTGCTGTTCCCCTGCTGTTCCCGTGCTGTTCCCCCGCTGTTCCCCTGCTGTGCGGGGACCAGGCGGGGACAAGCGCTGTCCTGTAGCGTTGAAAAATGGGCGTCGGATTCACCAACTCCGACCCCGTATTTTTTCTTTAAGCGTAGTGGATAACACTAACGTTCCGGCAACACTGACCTGATCCTTTCTATATATCCATCGCCGCGAGTCATCCACTTGACGAGGCGTCCCAGGGTTTGTTCGTCGGGCGCCTCTATCTGTAGCGCTGCGCCACCCACTGTCAGTGGCGCATCCAAGACGACGGTCGCCAGCCGGCGAGACAAAAATACCTGTTCTCGATGACTTTTCAGGTTTTCCGCGATGCGGCCGGCACCACGGATTGCAAGTTGGGGTATCTGCGCCAAATTATCATACACCGCCTCCAGATCAGGATATAGGCGCAGCAAACGAACAGCGGTTTTGGGCCCGACTCCGGGGAGACCAGGAATATTGTCGACCGAGTCGCCCACTAACGCCAAGTAATCTCGGATTTGGTCACTGCGAACACCGAAACGACGTTCAACACCATGCACATCGAGGGTGCGATCCCGGGCGTAGTCCCACCATAGGTCCGCACCGCTCAGTACCTGAGCCAAATCCTTATCCGCGCTCACCACAATATTACGGAAACCCTGACCACGCATCTGATGGGCGATGGTAGCTATCAGGTCATCGGCCTCGAATCGTTGGTGACAAAAACTTTGCATACCCAATGCGCGCGTGAAGTCTTGGCACGCCTTGAACTGCCTTTCTAGCTCCGGTGGTGGCAGATCCCGGTTCGCCTTGTACTCGGGATATATTTCGTTGCGAAATGAACGAGTCAGACTCTCGTCAAACGCAACGGCGACATACTGTGGAGTAGTCCTTTCCAGGAACTCTGTCAAAAATCTCAGATAACCGTACACAGCATTCACCGGGCTACCATCGTCGGCGTTCAGCGTCTCCGGGAGCGAAAACCAGGCCCGAAACACGTAGATACTGGCATCAATGAGATACAGGTCTTTGACTTTTTCCGGCACGGCGTCCTACCTCAAAGCGACGCGGGATCTCACTCCCCTGGACTTTAACCGTTGTACTTTATGCTTCATAAGGCGGCGCGGCGCGTGAGACTCCGCCGTACATGAATACCTGGTCGTTAGAATTTCGCGCTTGGTAGCGACCACAGTCGTAGCGGGTCAATCTGCCATTAGTGAGAATCGACGTGCAAGCCGATAGTTGACCGAATTCACGCGTCATGAATCGGTCCCAGGCCGTAGGATCAATGCGCACGACTCAATTGCAGCCAGCTCATGCTTCACTGCTGCAATTCCAAGCGACGTGTCCAATACAGGGATTGATAAACCTATGGGCATCATAAACAATCACACTTGGCACCGCATTCCGGGAGCTTGGTCAACGGCGAATTCGCCGACTATAGTTAGGACAAATATTGAATTGCTCACACAGTTCACCGCATGGGAGCACCTTTATGCGCAAGCTGAAAATGATCATCGGTTCTGTCGAACTAACCGCTGAACTATATGACACTCCAACCGCTGACGCTATCTATAACTCACTTCCCGTCGAGTCTGAGGCACACACTTGGGGCGAAGAAGTATACTTCTCAACGCCGATCAGAGTAATCAGGGAGTCCGACGCCAAGGACGTCGTTGATGCAGGTGAATTGGCGTTCTGGGTTGAAGGCAACAGCATCGCGATTGGTTTTGGAAGAACTCCGATTTCTGTCGGCGATGAGATTCGGCTTGCCGCCAAGACCAACATCTGGGGCCACGCCCGCGAGCCGGTAGGCGCACTGCGAGCAGCTCGGGACGGTGATCCGGTCAGGCTGGAGAGGCTCGACTAGCCCTCGGTACCGGATTCAGGCGCGCTGCCGCCACTGTTTGCATTCATGCGTGCTTGTGACTCGCTACGCCGGGCCATGCGCTTATCTTTGGCATCTTCCTTGACTGGAATACTCATCTCTCCGAACAAGACTTGCTTTAAGAAGCGAAACGCAAATTGTAGAAGTAGTTCCTCATTCTCGAGCAAACTCTTTTTTGTCTGGCCATCTAGATCAAATACCTCATCAAATCCGTCTGTCTGTATGAACTCACAGAAACTATCCATATCGTAGCTGCACATATCGAAAAGCTGCAGTGACCGTTCCGAAGGCGCCCCTACAGTAGGACCACTGGAACGCTTTTTGAGAATAACATCCCGCCAGGCGCGGTTGTGCTCATCGTATTCGTCACAACCCTGTTCTTCGCGGTATTGACGCACCGTCAGTGTCCGGGGTTCTTCGTGACCGAGGCAGTGATTCTCCTTCACCATGAAGAAGATGTCCTCCACAGTAGCGCTATCCTTCTTGCGCACGCCCATGCTGCCCAAGGCGTAATAACGACACGCCGCCGGCCGGTCTTGATATACGCTGCACCCCTCTGCTGTGAGAAACACACATTCACTAGTGCCGGGCTTGGTATTCATCTTTAGCCCGGGCATATTGTGAAAGTCCATCGCAAATGGAGTGGTGTAACGGGCAACGAACTCAGAAGAGCTCATGCCTAGATGCCGTTTCAAACGCAAGATGTCATAAGGAGTAATCTGAATATCGATGCTTTTACAGCATGCATTAAAACACGCGATGTCCTTGTGGCAGTGAAATTGGATTTCATCGTCTAGCGCGAGCTCCACCGGCTGCACAGGACTAGAAAACGGTATCTCGTGTTTGATCTTTTTCAAATCGTCGGTAGCCATGATAAATCCTCGCAAAGAATAGCCGCGATGTGTCGCAGTGTCCGGCCCAATTGTCTACCAGCTCGTATCTCTGAGCGTATTGACTTCGGTCCGCTGAGCTTCGGCAGTCTATGGCCTCGAATATCCCATCGGTGCAGCGCAGTTAGCCATAAAAAAGCCGGGCATACCAGGATGCCCGGCCCTTTGGTCAGCGTGAATGTCGCGTCTAAACCGGACTGCCGTCGCGTGCCAGGCCCTCCGGCTCACCTTCACCGTGTTTGATTAGTTGCTTGTACGCCACCTTCTTCAAGTTCCATTCGCCGGTGTCGCGGTCATAGGTGGAATTCACGAAGCATTTCCAGTTGTCGTCATCCAAGTCCAAGAAATCCATGCGGTAGTAATACCCCGGGTACCGGGTTTCCTCACGAAACTGGATGTGCCGCATATGTGCTTCCGCCGCAAGGATCCGGTGATAGTTCTCCCACGCCCGCAACAGCTCGTGCAGGTCCTTGGCGCGCATCTTCTGGGCGTCTTCCCTGATCATCACCAGTTTCTTCTCCGCAATTTCCAGCATCTTGGCGTTGGTCTGATACCAGGTCGCAATGCCGGCGACGTATTCGTCCATGATCTTCTGCAGGCGGAACTGCAGCATCTTCGGGGTAATGTAGTGGGGATTCACGTCGATCGCGGTGGTGTAGTCTTTGTGCTCGAGGAAGGTCTTAACCGGTCGGTAGATCTCTTCCACCAGTTCGTCGACGGTACGCGACATCTCCGGTTTCCAGTCCTTGTTGTCCAGGGCGTATTTCACCATCGCCTTGGCCGCGATACGGCCCTCGGCGTGGGAGCCAGATGAGAACTTATGACCCGAGGCACCGACGCCGTCTCCGGCAGTGAATAGCCCTTTCACCGTGGTCATGCGGTTGTAGCCCCAATGGTAGTAATCCGGGGTTCCCGGGACATCATCGGGACCCGAGCACCAGATACCCGCGCAACCCGCGTGCGAACCCAGCAGATACGGCTCGGTTGGCATCAATTCAGACATCTCCTTATCCGGCTCGATGTTCTCGCCGGCCCACACACCACATTGACCGATGGTCATGTCCAGAAAGTCCTCCCACGCCTCGGCCTCTAGGTGTTTGACCTCCTTGGGGGTCATGGTCTCTGCGAGTTTTGCCATCGCACTCGGCGTGTCCATCAAGATCGGGCCACGCCCCTCGCGCATTTCCTTCATCATCAGGTGATTACGCAGGCAGGTGCCCATCTTCATACCGTCGGCGTAGGCGTCGTACTTGTTGTCCGCAAGGATGCCGTAGTTCTTGGTCTGATAATCTTCACCGAAGGCATTCATCGCCTTCGCTTTGAACAACAAGAACCATGCACCGACCGGACCATAACCATCCTTGAATCGCGCCGGGACGAAACGGTTCTCCATCAGGGTCAGTTCTGCGCCACACTCGGCAGCCATCGCGTAAGTGGAACCCGCGTTCCAAACCGGGTACCAGGCGCGGCCAGTGCCCTCGCCCACGGAACGTGGACGGAAGACGTTCACAGCACCGCCTGCGGCGAGCAGACAACACTTGAACTTGTAGATGAAAAGCTTATTCTCGCGCACGCTGAAACCCGCAGCACCAGCTACCCGTGTTGGATCGTTCTTGTCGGTAACGAGACGCACTATAAAAACGCGCTCGTCAATACGGTCGATCCCCAGGGCTTTTTTGGCCGCTTCAGCAACGATCCACTTGTAGGACTCGCCGTTGATCATGATCTGCCAGCGGCCGGAACGCACCGGTTTTCCACCCTCGGTCAGTTTTTTGCTCTCGTCGCCCTTTTGTTTCCAGATTGGTAGACCCCATTCCTCGAAATGATGAACCGAGTCATCGACATGACGGCCAACGTCAAAAACGAGGTCCTCGCGAGTGATACCCATGAGGTCACCGCGCACGTAGCGAACATAGTCAGCCGGATCATTCTCGCCCATGTAAGTATTAATTGCCGACAGGCCCTGGGCTACCGCACCAGATCGATCCAATGCCGCCTTGTCGACCAGTTTCACCTTCAAGTCCGGCACCTTTTCTAGCCAGCGACCGATTTCAAATGCCGCGCCACAAGACGCCATACCACCACCGATGATGAGAATATCAACCTCCTCCTCGATGATTTCTGGATTACCGAAACCGTATTCTTCTGCCATCACTTCTTCCTCAATATTAGTTGGTAAAGCGCACTCTCACGCCGCTAACCCGGAGCGTCTTACGTAGGAGGGCTGTGTAATCAGGGCGCGATTACGCCGCGCTGAACTGACTCATATCGCAGGAATGCGCACCTTTGGTAAACAATGTCGCGTGATCAGCGAGCTCATCAAGGTTCACCTCGGGTTTCGCGTTGTACGGATCAACCGAGCCCTCTGCGGTGGTTCGAATCGGGAATTTAAAACGTTTCATCGTGCCATTACGGAACTTGATCGTCCACATAATTGACTCGGTACCACGCAGCGGCTGCACAGAGGCACCCAGCGGAACCACATCTGCGTAATGACGACACTCAATCGCCTGCTGGGGACAAATCTTCACACAGCTGTAACATTCCCAGCATTGCTCTGGCTCTTGGTTATAAGCCTTCATCGCGTGGCCAGTCTCTGACCCGTCTTTATCCAGCCGCATAAGATCATGGGGGCAGATATACTCACAAGCGGTCTTGTCCTGACCTTTGCAGCCATCGCATTTATCAGTTCGTACAAATGTAGGCATTATCGCTCTCCGTCAAACC
>CALZGZ010000244.1 GCA_945787105.1 uncultured Gammaproteobacteria bacterium | reverse complement strand
TCAACGATATCGATGAGGCGCCGACTACGTCCGGGATTACCGATGTCACCGTGGATGAAGACTCAGCACCCAATGTCATCGACCTGTTTGCCGCCTTCGATGACCAGGAAGACCCAGATAATGCGCTCAACTATGCCATCGTCACCAATAACAATGCCGCACTGTTCGACAGCACGACGATCGACGGCGCCGCCGGGACCCTGACCCTGGATTATTTTGCCGATGCCAACGGCAGCGCCGATATCACCGTGCGTGCCACGGACACCGGCAGCCAGTTCGTCGATACTAACTTCACCGTCACCCTCAATGCGGTCAACGACGCCCCGCAAAACGGTGTTCCCGGCAGTCAAACAACGAACGAAGAGACCTCGTTGACGTTCTCCGCCGTCAACGGGAATTTGATCGCGGTCTCCGATGTGGATGCCGGCACCAATGCCATTGAAATCACCCTCAACGCCACCGATGGCACGGTGAGCCTGGCGGGAACCGGTGGGTTGACGTTTCTCACCGGTACCGGTGCCGGCGATGCGTCGATGCGCTTCACCGGCACGGCCGCCGACATCAACAGTGCCTTTGATGGCATGACATTCCAGCCAAATACTGGATTTTCGGGCGCGGCGAGCCTGCAGATGATTACTGATGATCTCGGTAATACCGGCGCCAGCGGCGCCCTCAATGATTTGGACACCATCGCCATCGATGTCGTTGCCGCACCGCCGTTGCCGCCGCTCGATGACGCGATCGTCGATGATCCCCCGGATCCGGGCGGCATAGGCGCATCCGATCCGATCCCACCGGTCGAGCCCCCGGACGAGATCTCCCCGGACCCGCTGGTCGACGACTCGGTGGTCACCATCGACACGCTGGGATTGATTGGTCTTGAAAATCCAGACACGCCGGAGAACGCGCCCAACGATGTGCGCGACCCCAGTGCCAGTCCCCGCGCTGAGACCTTCGCCATCGCGACGGTAACAGACACGACGCCGGGCTCGCCGTTTCCGTCATCCATCAACATACCCAGTCTATTCAACGCCGTGCTCGACACCATCACGCCGAACGTCAATGCTGCGGTGCAATCATTCTCCGCCGATGACGGCCGGACAACCGAGCAAACATCACAGGCGCGAACCCTGGCACGCATGACATTAGTCAACCCAACCCTGCCGCCGCTGCACCTCTCTACCACGCTGTGGGAGCTGTTGGACACCATGAAGCAGGAGATTAACGACAACGACGGTATGTTCACCAAGCATGGTGTCGTCGTCGCTACCGCGCTGGGCGTGACGTTGACACTCTCGGCCGGGTACGTGGCCTGGCTGCTCAGATTCGGTTACTTGGCAGCTAGCCTGTTGTCGCTCTCGCCGCTTTTAGCGCAATTCGATCCGTTACCCATTCTCGCACAGCCCAGACGGGGTGAAGATTCTGAACCCGAACAACCGAAAATAGCTGTCGTCAATTTGGACGATACGCCAGACCTGGTGTCCCAGGTATCTGGATTTTAGGAGCAATAGAAATGCAAATAAAACCAGCTGTCAAAGTCAGTTTCGCATTAGTGCTGCTCACCACGGGTGTTCTGATTATCGGTGATCTGTTGGGCTTGGTTCCCAGTGAACGTGACGGCATCCTCGAAGGACGAAAAAAATTCTGCGAATCCCTCGCCATTCAGGTCTCGATGGTCGCTACGCGCAACGACTTCGAATTGATCAACGCGACGCTAAAAGCTGTGGTGGATAGAAACCCCGATGTGCGCTCTGCGGCGCTGCGCACGTTCAAAGGGGACCTGGTCGCCGAAGCGGGTGATCATGCCAAGAACTGGACCAAACTCCCAAAGGGTAAGTCGACGTCGCGGCACGTCCAGGTGCCGATCCTAATTAAGGATGTGCAATGGGGCACGGTGGAAGTGGCATTTGAACGCCTATTGGGACATTCAATTATCGCCAGTCTGTCACAGTCTTTTGTCGGATTATTGCTATTCGTATCGGTGACCGGTTTCATTCTCTATTTTCTATTTATTAAAAGGATTACGCGTGAATTGGATCCCAGGGCGGTCGTCCCGGAACGGGTCAAGTCTGCGTTCAACGCCCTGGCAGAAGGTTTACTTATACTCGACGAAAGGGAGAATATCGTTCTTGCCAACAACGCGTTTGCGGAAAAGATGCAGACATCTGTTGAAACATTGGTTGGTGCAAAAGCGTCCACACTTGCATGGAGGGTGGAGTCGCCGATGGAAAGCGAATTTCCCTGGTTCCGCTGCCTCAAGGAGCAGGAACGACAAATAGGTATTCCGCTCAAATTCCAATCCAGAGATGAAAAGATCCGCACCTTTATGGTCAATGCCGCCCCCATACTTGATGTTAAGGGCACGGTGCGAGGGGTGCTTGCCACCTTCGACGATATGACGAATCTGGAGAAGAAACACAGCGAGCTCAAACAAACGATAGGACAGCTATACAAATCTCAGGAACAACTGCTAGATAAAACCCTAGAACTCGAATACCTCGCCACGCGGGATCCCCTTACCGGTTGTCTCAACCGCAGGGCCTTCTTGGAGAAATTCGAGACAGCATTTTCCGAAGCTACTAATCAAGGCACAGCGCTCGCTTGCCTGATGATGGACCTGGATCATTTCAAGTCCATTAACGACCGATATGGACATGCCACCGGCGATAAAGTCCTGAAGTATGTCGCGGAGATGATACGTTCTAACTCACGACCGGGTGATCTAATGGGCCGCTATGGAGGTGAAGAATTCTGCCTCGCACTTCCGGACACCGACCGCAAACACGCAACCGAATTCGCGGAACAGCTGCGCAGGGAAATTCATGTCCACGCGCCTGCTGACGTCAAACCTGCGGTACGCATCACAGCGAGCTTGGGGGTCGCGGAGCTCACCCAAGACATAGCAAGTTCCAGCGATCTAATTAATCGCGCGGACAAGGCACTTTATCTTGCAAAAGAAGCAGGCCGCAACCGAGTCATCGAGTGGCAACCAGAACATCTCGACAAACATCCGTTGTTGGTAGACGAATATGAAGATCTGTTGTGGACTCGCGCGACTGATGAGTCGGTAGTCCGTCCTCTCGATCACCAGGCACAAGCATCGAGCGGTAATGAGCTGCACGAGCTTCGAAATCAAGTAAAGATATTGGAGGAGGAACTCGAGTACCATCATACACGACAACAATCCCACGACCGTGACCAATTAACTGGATTGCCCGACCGCATGGTTTTCATCGATCGGATCCGTCAGGCGCTGGCCCATGGTTATAGATATGGCCGTATCGCCGCATTGGTTTATCTCGATATCGATTCTTTTAAACGCATCAACGACACCCTTGGGAAAATCGTGGGAGATCAACTCTTAAGGGCGGTGGCTACGCGACTGATAGGCGAATTTCGTTCGGTTGACACAGTCGCGTTGATTGGCAAGAGCAACGACGATACCGCTGTTTCCAGACTGCATAGGGACGAGTTTGGGATTCTCCTAACCGACTTGACTGAGGTCCAATCGGTCGCTTGGATCGTCAAACGAATTTTTGAAAGTCTCTCGGCAAAGTTTGTCATTGATGAACACGAGATATTCATAACGTGCAGCGCGGGTATTAGCATTTTTCCACACGATGGCAACGATGCAGAGGTCTTGTTGCGAGCCGCAAGCGCGGCAAGGAGCGATGCCAAGCACCGTATAGGGCACAATAATCTGCAATTCTTCTCATCGGAAATCAATAAAACTGCTTACCGGCAACTGTGGCTGGAAAGCCAGTTACATCGGGCATTAGAAAGTGACGACCTGCTACTTCACTATCAACCGACAGTGAACATGGCTACCGGTCAGACACGGAGCCTGGAAGCATTGATCCGTTGGAATCATCCGAAACTGGGCTTGATACCACCCATCGACTTTATCGGTATTGCCGAACGTACGGGCCTTATCAACAAAGTAGGTGCATGGGTGTTGCATTCTGCTTGTCAACAGGCGCGCGAATGGTACGACGAAGGCTTCAATAATATTCAGGTGGCAGTCAACCTCTCCCCTGCACAGTTCCGAGAGGAAAATCTGGGGCAAGAGATTATCTCGATTCTAGAGGACACTAAATTACCAGCGAGGTCCTTGAATCTAGAGATCACCGAAAACACTCTTATCGAGAATTTCAGCAGAACCATAAAGATCATAAACGAGTTGCATCGTGCCGGCGTTTCATTCTCTATCGATGATTTTGGAACCGGTTATTCATCGCTGAGTTACTTGAAATCTCTACCCGTCGATTGGGTCAAAATCGATCGTTCGTTTCTTAGCGATGTGCTGCCGAGTCAGCAGGACCAAGGTATCATCGGCGCGATCATCTCCATGTCCCATAGCCTCGGCCTCAAGGTCATTGCCGAAGGCGTGGAGACCGATGCCCAGCGTGACCTCCTGCGGAATTTGAAATGCGATGAGATCCAGGGCTATCTAATCAGTACGCCCCTGCAACCAGCGCAAGCGACTCAGTTCCTGCGAAACCACAACTTGCGCGAGGCAAAGTCGTCGGTGGCCTGATAACGCGATCTTGGCCTTACTCCGCTCAGGGCAAGCCTCTAAAGTTGTCATCCTGAAGCGGTCAGCGGATGCTTGTCCTGTGCGTAGTTCTCCTGGTGCGCGAGGACAAGCGCAGGGAAGGATCTCATTCTGTTCAATGCCAAAGTACACTTTGTCATCGTGAGGCGTTAGCCGAAGGCTCTCACCCAGTCGAAATGACCACCGGCGTCCAACACGGTCAGATTCTTCACTGCGTTCAGAATGACATGTCAATTCTCGTCACAACCAACGATAGGTCGGGTTCGTCACCAACGATGTCATCCTGAGGCGCTTCTCTTTCTTGTCATCCTGAGGCGTTAGCCGCTTGTGGTGCGCGCAGTCGTAGTGAAGGATCTTCCCCAGTCGAAATGACTACCGGCGTCCAACACGGTGAGATTCTTCACTGCGTTCAGAATGACAGGGTGTCGATGCCGCGCTTCGCACGGCAAGACCCACAACGAGTCGGATACCTCGCTCACGCTCGGCGCAGGTGCCTGCGGTATCCCGACACAATTGAGCTTGTCACCTGTCATTAAGATTATTATAATATACGAATATATCCTGCAACCTGATGAAAAACTGACTGTTTTTGC
Organism: uncultured Gammaproteobacteria bacterium; assembly: GCA_945787105.1. Taxonomy (GTDB): domain Bacteria; phylum Pseudomonadota; class Gammaproteobacteria; order Arenicellales; family JAANXG01; genus CALZGZ01. The sequence continues at coordinate 9,244 of CALZGZ010000244.1, read as the reverse complement.
ACTCACCTTCGCGCGCCGGATGACGATATCCCGCCCGCCGTAAATACACGCGCACCCAAAAACCAGTTGTGACTTACAACACGCAATCAACACCCTTAGGAGTTTGACGACATGATTATGAAATCTCTCGATCCCATCGTGTGGGCGCAACGTCTATTTTCGCGCATGGCAATCACCCTCGGTGCTCTCAGCTTGGTGCTGCTCGCGCTGCCCGCCAACGCACAGGGACCCATGATGCCGCCGATGGGCATGCCGGGTATGGGGATGCCACCGGCAGGAATGCCGGGTATGGGCATGCCGATGGGCCGCGGGATGCATCCGCATGCCAGAATGAATCCATTGGCAGCCTTAGACCTTACCCAAGAGCAGCTCAAGACTATGCAAGACACGGCCAAAGCGGCACAGGCGACAAGCCTCGATCTCATGAAGCGCATCGGGGATGAGGCGATAAAGCTGCGCTCTATGTTCGTAGAGGCTACTCCGGATGCCGAGAAAATTGGCGCCACCTATCAAAATATCTTCGATCTTCAACGCCAGGGAATTGAAAACGCAGTCGCGACCTATAATAAACAAGTGTCGGTCTTCGATCCCGAACAACTCAAAAAGTGGAACGCCATGCGGGGCCAGATGATCGCCAGGTTCTTACCTTCCGGGACAATCCCACAGCCCAAGTAATGCCTAAGCGGCGATTTGCCCACGAGTTGTAGCATCTTGCGATAACATTATGCGCTTAACTTATTTTTCCCTAAAGTAGCGAGCGCGCCCTGGTATTGATTGATGTAAAATTGCGTGAAACAACGGTCCGTGGGTCACGTCATGGCAAAAGTAAACCTACCCTTCGCGCCTCTCAATGCAGGAGTGATCACCATTTCCAACTCAAGAACTGCGGATAACGATGAGGCGGGCGGTTTGATCACAGAGCGGTTAGAAAAGGCCGGACACTGCGTTGTCAAACGCGAGATACATCCGGAACAACCCGAACGACTAAAATCCCGGTTTGACGAATGGATTCGCGATCCGGGTATCGACGTGATCATCTCCAACGGGGGTACCGGACTGACTAGCAAGGACATGACACCGGAGGTAGTGGGGGAGTTTGTCAGAAAACCCATACCTGGCTTTGGTGAGTTGTTTCGCATGCTATCCTTTGAGGATGTCGGCACATCCGCTCTCGCGTCCCGTGCCGAGGCCTGTGTTGCCGATAACACGTTAATATTCTTGTTGCCGGGCTCGCCGGGCGCATGCCGTCTCGCCATGGATCGTTTGATCTTGGAACAACTTGACGCGCGTCACCGTCCGTGCAACCTGGTCACGCTGTTGCCGCGGATTCTCAACAAAAACAAGCATTAACTGGATTAATTCGTTCACTTTGCTTGAGCATTCTCGACGAAGCGATAGCGAGCTGAGTACTTACTTCGGTTGACGCAAATCATCAAGCCCGGTTATAAGCTTTGTGATTCCAGCAAGGGCACACGAGGCACAATAAGGAGTGGCTTGGTTCAGGGTTCTACGATCTGTCCAGACATTAATTCTGTGCTGGCTTGTCACCGGGGGATTAACCGGATTCATGGCGCCCGCCGCGGTGGCCGATGCGCCGATCGTCGCCGCCGCATCCAGCCTAAATCCAGCCCTCAACGAAGTGCGGCAGATCTTTGAGACTGAAACGGGCCAATCAATACGACTGAGTTTCGGATCATCGGGCAATATTGCCCGGCAGATCATTCGCGGCGCGCCGTTCGAGTTATTTCTTTCCGCCGACGAGCGTTATGTTCGCACATTGGTGGAGCGTTCGTTGACCATGGACCGTGGCGCCCTGTATGCCGTCGGCAGGTTGGTGCTGTTTGTTCCCAATGGCTCTCCGATTCGAGCCGACAGCGAACTGCAGGAATTTGCACGTGCGGTGGTGGATGGAAGCCTCAATCGCTTGGCGATTGCCAATCCTGAACATGCTCCATACGGTCGCGCGGCGCGGCAACTCCTCGAAGCACGTGGCATGTGGGACAGATTGGGTCAAAAACTCGTAATGGGTGAAAACATCTCCCAGACCGCGCAGTTCGCGGCCACGGGTTCAGTGGACGCGGCGATCTTATCTTATTCAATGGCATTGTCGCCGGCAATGTCCCGTCGCGGCCGATTCGTGGTGCTACCGGAAAAGTGGCACGACCCCATTCGCCATCGGATGGTGCTACTCGACGGCGCCGGTCAAACCGCTGTTGCATTCTATGCCTTTTTGCGCGCACCGACCGCCAGGGAAGTCTTGAAACGGCACGGTTTCAGCACGCCACAGGACACACCCTGAGAACCCCATGGATTGGTCGGCGCTGACACTGTCACTGGAACTCGCCGCGTGGACGACCGCGATCTTGATGCCCATAGGCGTGGCGATTGGACGCACCTTGGCGCGTAGACAGTTCGTGGCCAAGAGTATTGTCGAAGCGCTCATCGCGCTGCCCCTGGTGCTGCCCCCCACGGTGCTGGGATTCTATCTGCTGGTCGCGTTCGGCGGGGCATCGCCGCTTGGGCAATTCTATGAGACGTTGATTGGCCGACCGTTGGTTTTTTCTTTTCAAGGTCTGCTGCTCGCCTCTTTGATATTCAACCTTCCCTTCGCGGTGCAACCGGTTCAACGCGCGTTTGAAGCACTCCCGCGAGACATCCGTGAAGCCGCCTGGTGCTGTGGCATGTCACCGTGGCGCACGTTCAGAAGTATTGAGTTCCCTTTGGTGTGGACGGGGGTGCTATCGGCTATGGTGCTCACGTTCGCGCATACGTTGGGCGAATTTGGCGTCGTTTTGATGGTGGGCGGTAATATACCCGGCGAAACACAGACGATCGCGATCTCCATCTACGACCGCGTGCAGGCGCTTCAAGACCAACAAGCCGCGCTGATGTCGGCAATATTGCTTGTATTCTCATTCGCCACCATCAGCGTTATCTATATCATCAATAACCGAACTCGACGTCACCGTGAATACTAACAATACCGGAGGACTACACGTTCATCTAAAACAGGTGGCGCCCATATATTTGGACGCCCAATTTCAATGCGCAACCGGCGAGTTGATCGTGCTGGTTGGACCGTCGGGTAGCGGTAAGTCGACGATTCTTCGCTGTATTGCAGGACTGACAATGCCGAAAAAAGGCCTGGTCCGGTTCAACGAAACCGCTTGGTTGGATACCGACCTTGGTATTCATTGTCCGCCTCAGAAAAGATCGGTCGGGATGGTATTTCAACATTACGCGCTGTTTCCACACCTGTCGGCATTGGACAACATAACGGTCGTGTTGGGCGAAGCGTCGAGAACCCGCCGTGAACAACGCGCCCGGGAGCTGTTGGCATTTGTCAATCTGCAAGGGCTGGAGTCTCGGCATCCGAGTGAGCTGTCCGGTGGGCAACAACAGCGCGTCGCGTTGGCGCGGTCCCTGGCCAGGGACCCCGACGTCTTGTTGCTCGACGAACCGTTTTCCGCCGTGGATCAGATCACGCGCCGCAAACTGCAACTTGAATTGGCGCGATTGCGTCAGCAACTCAAGATGCCGATTGTTCTCGTCACCCACGACCTAGATGAGGCGTGCATCCTGGCGGATCGAATGTGCGTTTTGCACCACGGGCGAAGCTTGCAAGCCGGCCCGCCTGCGAAGGTGATGTCACGTCCTGACAGCGACTTGGTCGCACGTCTGGTCGGGTTAACGAACCTTTTTGCGGGTGAGGTCATAGATCACAAATCCGCGCCGCAAATCACCTTACTACGCTGGGCCAACCATACCCTCGAATGCCGTCATCGTCCTGATATTCGACCCGGGCAGACGGTGAGTTGGATCATCCCGCCCCAACAGGTGATTTTGCACCGCCGCGGTCGGCCTTCGCGAGGTGAACGTGAGAATCCCGTCGACGGCGTGATTAGAGATCTTGTGGTCCTCGGCGGCGACGTGAGCATCACCATGTCTGTCAATGACAACCCGGATTTACCGCTGTCGTTGACGTTATCGTCACATGTCGCCCACCGCAATCACCTTGCGGTCGGTGAACACATTACCGTTTCGTTGCTCGCTCACGGTGTTCACCTCATGCCGGAACAAACATGAGCGGATGGAGACAATACAAAGCAGGCTAGCGTGTATCTTGTTTCCGGCCGTGCCGCGAGCGTTTCCATTTCGCCGTGGCGTGCGTATTGCGCTTCGCACCGCCCACATTTTTACCAGCGGCGTCCTGCTTGGCGGCTACATTTTCGACGAGCCAGCAACAGTGCTCGAACCGTGGTTATGGTCTTCTGTGATCACTGGGTTGCTGCTGTTCGCAGTCGATCTGTATGCAACTCTGGTCATATTGTTTGAATTACACGCCATTGCAGTAATTGTGAAAATAATACTACTGGCATTGGTGTTTGTTGTCTGGGAGCATCGTGTGTCTTTGTTAACGATCATCCTTGTTGTCGGCGCCATCACTAGTCATATGCCGGGGCGATTTCGGCATAAGTTGATATTTTTCCGTACTCGCTTCGCTGAATATCAACGGCGAGTTTGAGATCATTCGTTCCGAGTCATCCGCGCAGCGGATGACTCGGCTTGTCTTTACAACAAGCGGGAACTAGCCCGCATATCGCACCAAGGATCCCGGATGGTGGCGAAGGGACGTGTCCTGCGCGTAGTTCCCCTGCTGTGCGGGGACGAGCGCCGCGCGGGAGCGAAATGCATAGCCGTAGCTATGGGTTGCGTGAAGCGCAAGTGCAGGCGTTCGAGACCAAGCCAGCGCCGGGATAGGCGCAAACTGGGGCACAAAGTGTCACACCGAACATAGATCGAACTCGTTATCTCAAACAAACTGTTAGCTCCTCTTTTCGCTGCCTTGGTGCAATATGCGGACTAGCGATCCACGTTCCAGCTGAACGCCCTTTCGATGTCGAACTGTATGAGTAATGTGCTCCCATCATCCTGTTGTCTCCGGGCCACGGATTCCGTACTTGCGCATTTTCTCCCAAAGGTTCTTGCGGCTGATGCCCAACGCTTGCGCAGTCGCTGAGATCTGCCACGCGTGCACCTTCAATGTCTCGATAATATGTGTGTGCTCACAGTGCTCGAGATAGCCCTTGAGCCGTAACGACTCGTCAGCATCTGTCGCTACTGCTGGCTGTTTGTCGGGTAGCGAGGCACCTAGTTCACTCGGCCCCAGAACCGCTTGTGAAGAGAAGATGCACGCGCGCTCCATAGCGTGTTTTAATTGGCGGACATTGCCCGGCCAGGATTGTTTGCGCAAGAATTCCTCACCAATAGCCGTTAACGTCCATGACTTTTCCGACTTCTTGGAAAAGTCGTTGACAAACATGTTTGCGAACCACCCAATATCATCGGAGCGTTCACGTAACGGCGGCACATGAAGGTGTGCCACATTTATTCGGTAGAAAAGATCTTCACGAAACGAACCGTCATCGACCATCGCCTTGAGATCGCGATTGGTGGCACAGATCACCCGAACATCCACCTCGATGCGGTTGTGGCCACCCACTCGCTCGAAGTTCCCCTCGGTTAGAACGCGCAGTAACTTGGCCTGCATCCCCGCCGACATCTCGCCAATCTCATCAAGAAACAACGTGCCCCGGTCAGCGCGTTCAAAAACACCGCGACGGGATTGCACAGCGCCGGTGAAGGCTCCTTTTTCATGGCCGAACAACTCAGCCTCGAGCAAGGTCTCGGTGACCGCAGCACAGTTCACCGATATAAAAGGCAAACAACCGGTGTCATCCGTGATGCTGTGAATGTACTGCGCCACGTACTCCTTTCCGACACCCGACTCTCCGGTGAGCAGGACACCGACCCGGTACTCGCCCAACACATGAGCCATTTTCTGAATTTGGCGCATGGACACCGATGTGCCCAAAACCGGTTCCAAGTCCTGCCATTCGTCGTCGATAAACAGGGTCGGGGAGATGATCCGCAGCTTTTCCATGAGCTGATCGAGATCAAACGGCTTCGTGATGTAATCGCGAGCGCCGAGTCGCAATAATCTCACCGCTTGATCAATGGAACCGTAGCCGGTGATAAACAACGTGGGCGGCAACACCACCTGTTCGTCGTAAAGCGCCTGAAACAGATCTTCGCCGCTCAGATCCGGCAGACGGATATCACTGATCAGCGCCGCATAAGACTGATGCCGCAGCGCGTTCAAGGCGCTTTTGCCGTCTCGGTGCCAGTCGCAGTCCAGGCCTTCCAGAGTCAAACGATGAGCCAAGGATTCCCCCATGATAGGATCGTCCTCCACCAGGCATAGCGCTTTGTTCAATACCGTACTCACGCCGCCAACTCCAGCGGCAGATGGACCATAAAACATGTGGTGCCGTTGTCGCTCTGCACAAATATGTCGCCGCCGAACTGTTGCACGATCTGGTAAGTGATCCACAACCCGAGGCCCGTCCCGCCGGGTCGCTTGTGGACAAACGGTTCGAACAGGTGACCGAGTTCCTCATTCGAAACGGTGACTCCGTCGTTGGACACGCGGATCTCCAACAAACCATCGACTCGCGCCACGCTGAGCGTCACTTGTCCGGCCTGTTCAGCCGCCTGTACCGCATTCAATGAGAGATTCATCAACACCTGCCGTACCGGTGTCGAGGGCAGCGACAGCGGCCTGTCCAACTTGTTGTCCCAGACTAATTGCAATCCTTTTTTCTGTGCGTCGGATTGCACCAGTAAACGAACATCCTCGATGTCCTCAGGCGTCAAGTCGTGACTTTCCTGACGCGCCTCTACCAGCAAGGCGGAGACGGTTTCATGGATCTGCTTGAGCCCCCGTTCGAGCAGAAACATGGTCTTCTCGGTTTCGCTTTCTGACCGGCCGAAGCGACGGTACGTGTTGATCGCGTTCATCATGCCGCCCAATGGGTTGTTGATCTCATGCGCGACGCCGGCGGCGAGCCGACCTATCGCCGCGAGTCGTTCCGAGACAATCACCTGCCCCTCCAGACTCTGCTTCTCTTTCAACTCCTCGATCATGGCGTTAAAGCTCTGACCGAGCTGGCCGATTTCATCATCCCGGTTTAATGGCTTGTAATCGATGTCTTCCAGCCGTTTACTACCGACCTGGCTCATGATCCCTGATAGCTGCATCAACGGATCGACGGTCCGATTGCCCACCCACCACCCGATGGGAATCAGGAACAGCATGACGATCAGCGAAGTCAATCCGACGCGCTCCGCGATGTTCAGCAGATGGGGCCGATAGATGGTCCGTGGATAGGCGATGATCACGTGCGCGATCTGTATACCGTCATCGACCACCGGTATCACGACAAACAGCCGTTCGCCCTCCAGTTTTTCGTATAGGAACGGCGTCAATGAAGCATGCTTTTCGATTTTCTCCTGCAACGCGTTGAACTCCGGACCCAGTATCCGTAACTCACTCATCATTGGAAATTCTGTCGGCTGATTAGAAACGAAAATTCGTCGCTGCTCATCCGATACGATGTATATTCTAGATCCTGCCGATCGTAGTATCTGATACGCTTGCCAGACATCATCATGTTTGAGTGGTGCAACCAGCGTGCGCGCAAGCACCGTGCCAAGTTCTACGGAACTCCGGAACAGGTCGTTGCGCACCTCTTCATAGGACCGCCAGATCAGCACACTCCCGATGACTACAGCGGTCAGCAGGATGGCGAGACTGAGGTTAATAGGTATCTTGTAGCGTAAGCTGATTCTGCCAAACATTGAGCTCAGCCTGGTTCATGTAACGTACGTTTTCTCGAATCCCTTCATACAGTTCCGGTGTTGCGGATACGAAACTATCCAAATTGAGTTCCCGCAGTAATACAACACCGTCCGGCTCATCTTTCATTTTCAGCATCACATGGCGTAACAAGCGGACGTCCTCGTCTGGCAGCGTGTTGTTTACTACTAGAGGTGGAAAACCAAACTTGCGCGATTTATTAACGATTCGTGTGCGTTGGGTAATCTCCGGGTGAAGCTGTCGTAGCGTGTCCCAAACATACCCGTCCACCGCCCCGCCTTGAGCGACACCTTCAGCCACCGCCATCACCACATCGTAATGGGCCCAAGCGAAAAATGTGCGCGCGAAAAAAGTGTCTGGATCATATCCCATGCGCCGCAGCCCCACGCGGGGAACAAGATATCCCGAGTTGGAGTCAGGGTCCGAGTAGGCAAATACCTTGTCCTGAAGGTCTGAAATGTCGTGGGTCGATTCGTCGGTCGCAGGGACAATCAGGTAAGACTGGTAGAGGGGTTGCCCACGATATAGCGGCACCACCAGTAACGTAAGCCGACTTGAATAGCGAACAAACGGGAAACCACAGATCCACGCGGACTGGATGTCACCCGCTAGGAGTAAGTCCATAATCTCCCGGTAGGTTTGCCGCTGAACGAACTCGACCGGACGTTGGAGCCGATTTTCCAGGTAGCGTTGCCAGATTCTAAGGATGGATAACTTGTTGTCCAGAAACACCGGAGTCAGGCCGATACGCAGCGTCGGGACTCGCTCCTTGGCCACTGCTACCGAACTGCCCACCGCCAGTATAAAGCACAGCAAAGGGATTAGTAACTGTCGCGAATAGACCATAGCGCACAAAGACCCGGTTCAACCACCCGTGAATATCCTACTCCTATTGTGGCACATCGCCTATCGCGTGATCCGGGCGCCAGGCTTGGTTTGCACTGCATTAACGGCCGCAACCCCCCGTGGCGGCACGCTTGTGCGTTGCAGCATAGTCTTAAACGGCAACCCGTCTTAATAGTGAGCGACCACAATCGTCAAAGGTCCTCAGCGCGTGGAATATGGAACCGCATGATTGGCCGCATCTCGACTCGCCGCGCGGCTTCGACGAATCCGGCCGCTGCAAACACCGATTCAAGACCGGTCCAGGTTACCGCAACGGGGACTTTGATATCGCCCTCCCTGGGCCTAATCGGATATCCCTCCACGATCTCGGCGCCGCATTGCCTCGCATAATCGACGGCCGCTTTTAGCAGTTCAAGGCATAGGCCTTTCTTCCGGTATCGCTTGGCGATGAAAAGACAAGCAACCGACCAAACGGGTTTCTCATCGACCTTGGCAAGCAAGTCAGAGACGCTGAGACCGCAAAGGTACTCGCGTGGTCCCACTGAACACCAACCCACTGGTTGGTCATCGAGATAGCCGATAATCCCGTGTACCTGCCCGGAACGAATACCCGACCGCAGGGCGTTCTTGTTCGCCTCACCACGCTGGGCTTCGAACTCGGCTCTGGGTAACCGCCAG
>CALZGZ010000243.1 GCA_945787105.1 uncultured Gammaproteobacteria bacterium | reverse complement strand
GGATGCCGAGATAATTTTCCTTGGCCTCGTCGTAGGTGACATACCCGAGGTCCTCGTCCATGCCGTAGCGGGTCACCATGCTGCGCGCGATGTCGGTGACCTTGGCGAGGTCGTCGGCGGCGCCGGTGGACAGGTGGTCGAACACCAGTTTCTCCGCCGCGCGGCCGCCAAGCAGCACCGCGATCTTGTCCTCCAGTTCCTTGCGGGTCATTAAATAGCGATCCTCCGTGGGACGCTGAATGGTGTAGCCGAGGGCGCCGATGCCGCGGGGAATGATGGATACCTTGTGCACCTTATCCACGCTGGGCACCGCCATGCTGACCAGCGCATGGCCCATCTCGTGATAGGCCACCACCTCGCGCTCGTGCGGATTGAGCAACCGGTTCTTTTTCTCCAGGCCGGCGACGATGCGCTCGATAGCCACGGTGAAATCGCTGAGGGTCACCGCCTCGCCTTTGCGCCGCGTCGCCACCAGCGCCGCTTCATTCACCAGGTTGGCGAGATCCGCGCCGCTGAAGCCGGTGGTCAGCGCCGCGACTTTTTCAAGATCCACATCCTCGGCCATAGTCTTGCCTTTGATGTGCACTTCGAGAATCTGCACGCGTCCGACCTTGTCCGGGCGGTCCACCAGCACCTGGCGGTCGAAGCGCCCGGCACGCAGCAGCGCCGGGTCGAGAATCTCGGGCCGGTTGGTCGCCGACAGCAGGATCAATCCCTGGCTGGAATCGAAGCCGTCCAGTTCCGAGAGCAATTGGTTCAAGGTCTGCTCGCGTTCATCGTGCCCGCCGACACCGGGGAAGGCACCGCGCGCGCGGCCCAGGGCATCCAACTCGTCGATGAATATGATGGCCGGCGCATGGGTGCGCGCCTGCTCGAACAGATCCCGCACCCGAGCGGCGCCGACACCGACGAACATCTCCACGAACTCGGAACCGCTGATGGAATAAAACGGCACCCCGGCCTCCCCCGCCACCGCCCGCGCCAGCAGCGTCTTGCCGGTGCCCGGTGGACCCACCAGCAACACCCCCTTGGGCACCCGCGCGCCGAGCTTGCCGTATTCGGCGGGGTTCTTGAGGAACTCGACGATCTCCACGAGTTCCGCCTTCGCCTCGTCCACGCCCGCCACGTCCGCGAACGTGGTCTGCGTGTCCCGTTCCATATACACCTTGGCCTTACTCTTGCCGATGGACATGAATCCGCCCATCCCCTGCTTCTCGGCGATCTTGCGAAACACGAACAACCACACCCCGACGAACAATAACACCGGCAACACCCATGACAGGATGTCCTTGAGCCAAGTGCTCTCCACCGCCGCGGTGTACTCGACATTGGCGCGGTTCAGGCGCTCGACCAGATCGGGAGACACCCGTGGGGTGATGAACTGTGTTTTGCCGCTCGCTCGCGGACTCTTGTAGGAACCGCTTATGTATTGCTCGCGGATCACCACGTTCTCGATCAGGCCCTGCTCCAGGTCCTGTTCGAATTCGCTGTAGGGAATCGATTCGAACTGCCGTGACTGCGTCCAATAGCTCTGAAATATCAGGATCAGCATCAACGCGGCGGCGAAGTACCAGATATTGAATTGCGCTTTCTTCTCTATAGCCATAGCCGGTGTATTACCTCAATAGTGTGATTGATACTGCGCCGGGTCGATGCGCGCGCCGATCACCAGCGGCCGTGCTTCATTATCCGCTTCGCTCAACACCCGTTCGAGTTCGTCAACTCGGTCCACCATCACGCCGTCGCAGTCCATTGATTCGGCGAGCTTGGCAATATCGGTGGGCGCGATACGCGTGCCGGTGCTCGGATAATCGGAATGCATCTGTCGAATCTCGATGCGGTTCAGGCTATTGTCGCAGAACACGATGACCTTGATGCCCAGCTTCAGCGCCGCAGCCAGACGCAGTTCCGACTGCGCCATCGCCAGCCCTCCGTCGCCGGTCAGACAGACCACCTGCTCATCCGGCAGCAGCAGCTTCGCGGTGATCGCCGCCGGCAGCGCGAACCCCATCGAGGACAAGCCGTTGGTCATCAACATGCCCTGGGGGCGGTAGGTCGCCCATCCCTGCCCTACCAACAATTTGTGCGAACCCACGTCAGCGGTCGCCACCGCGTTGCGGCCGGCCGCCGCGCGCACCACATCAACGACGTCGCTCGGATTCAACTTGCCTGCCACCCTGCCGCTGAGGTACCGGGTGCGCAAGGCAGCCCGGTGCGCGGCCACCTCGTGCTCGGTCCACTTCTCGCCCGCCGGCAGTTGGCGTTGCAATTCGGACAGGATCTCGCGAATCGGTCCTACCAGCTCGAACGGCGCGGCATATACCTGGTCGGTGTTGGGCACCGCATCGATATGGATAACCGGAGCCGTGGGGATCCAGGGATTGATCAACTCCACCGGGTCGAAGCCAACGCACAGGATCAGATCCGCCGCGGTGAGCAGATCCCACAACAGCTTGTAACACGCCATGTCGAGCACGCCGGCGAACCAGGCATGATCCTCGGCCACCGCGCCCTTGGCCATCGGCGAGGCGATGATCGGGCAGCCGATATGTTCGGCCAGCGCTGTGATGTGTGATCCGGCCTCCGCCCGCGCTGCGGAATTCCCGTACAACATCACCGGTCGCTTGGCATCGGTGATCGCGTTAATCGGATCGCCGTGTCCGTCCCGGGCGATCACTTGCATATGATGCGCGGCCAGCGACGACGGCGGCAGCTCGATCTTGGCGTCTTCGGCGTTGGCACTCACCACATCGGCGCGGGTGGTGATGTGCACCGGGCCGGGGCGTTCCGCGGTCGCGACGCGATAGGCCTTGCGCATTACCGTGGCGACATTATCCGGCCGCACCTCCGCCGCCCACTTCGAAACCGGTGCGAACAGACGATTGTGATCGATAACCTGGTGGGTGAAGTACGGTGCCTTCTGCGCATCCATCTGGCCGGAGAACGCGAGCATCGGCACGCGATCGAGATAGGCGTTGGCCACCGCGTTGACCAGGTTGGTGGAGCCCGGACCCAGTGTCGATATGCACACCCCCGGCCGGCCGGTGACCATACCGTAGGCCTGCGCCATCAGCCCCGCAGTGCCTTCCCGAGACGCGAGGATGAAATCGATACCGCTGCGGCGCAGTCCCTCGATGAGTTCGACGTTGGTCTCGCCGGGATAGCCGAACACCTGGCCGATCCCTGCCTGCGACAAAAACTTCGCGATGACCTCCGAGGTATTCATTGACTGTGCCTATTGATAACCCGCCTGCGGCGGCGCAAGATCCCATCGAGCAAACATCCTATTGTATCCCGTATCGATGCCGTCGCGGTCACCGCGCGTGTGGCCGATCCCGCGGCACCGATGCACGCCACCGGGCACCCGGCCGGCGGCTCGCTGTTAGGCGCCGCGGCGCATCCAACACCGCTCGCGGAGCGGTCCATACTCCCCCTGTCGACGATTGTCCCGTTGAATTAAGTAATGTCCCCGGAATTTACGCCACGACCGGCCGCGACACGTTCTGAACTCCCCCCGCCGGTTACTGTCCGTGTAATTAGGGTACCTGCCCCTTTAATTACCCTTTATCTTGGGATCAGGAAAAATTATTATCTGACTTTTGGGCCACTGGGGGTGGTCGTCACCATGAGCAGCGAAAAGATTTGGAGAATCCACGTCGACGAGGGAGAGGATTTCTCCGCGCCAAACGTATTTGGCCGACGGGTCGAATCCACGGTCCGTTATTCCACCGATCCCCGGGAAATCGGCTGGGTTAGGGAAAACGTCCCGTGCCAGACCGCGTGTCCCGCCGACACCAACATTCCCGCCTATATTCGCATGATCGTCGAGAACCGCTATGGACGATCCTACGAACTGAACCGTATCGCCAACGTGCTGCCGGGGGTCTTGGGACGGATCTGCAGCCGCCCGTGCGAACCGGTGTGCCGCCACGGCTGGCCGGGCAACGGCGAGCCGGTCAACATCTGTCACTTAAAGCGCGCGGCGGCGGACCTCAAGACCGAGGGCCATCGCATCCGCGAGGATCTGTATTCGCCGTCCGGGAAGACCGTCGCCATCATCGGCGGCGGGCCGGCTGGGCTTGCGGCGGCCCACGATCTGTCGCTATTGGGTCATGCGGTGACGATCTACGAGCGCGAAACCCGCGCCGGCGGCATGTTGCGCTATGGGATTCCGGAATTTCGCCTGCCGCGGGAGATCCTCGATGTCGAGGTGCACAACACCACACGCATGGGCGTCACCCTAAAAACCGGGGTCACCGTCGGTAACAACGGCAGCGACATCAAGCTGTCACAGCTCCGCGAGCAATTTGATTCGGTATTGTTGACCACCGGTTGCATGGCCGCCATCGCGCTGCCGCTGCGCGACTTGGAACAAGACCGCGACATCGTGTTGGACCTGCCCAATGCCGAATACGGTCTCGACTTTCTGCTCGATCTGCATCGTGGCGAGACCAAGACCGTCGGCAAGCGGGTGGCGGTCGTCGGCGCCGGCTTCACGGCGCTCGATTGCGCGCGGGTCGCCAAGCGGTTCGGGGCCGAGGAAGTCACCATCCATCTGCGCACCACCGAAAAGTACATCCCAGTGATGGAGGAAGAGATCCTGGAGGCCAAACGCGAGGGCGTCGTCATCCGCGGGCTGCGCACCCCGGTGGGATTGATCACCGATGATCAAGGCAACGGCACCGGCGTGCGTTTCGTACAAAATCGGCTGGGGGCATGGCGCGCCACCGGCAGACGCGAGGCAATTCCCATCGAAGGCTCCGAATTCATCGAACCCTTCGACACCCTGTTGGTCGCCATCGGTCAGAAGACCGTCAACGATTACATCGACGTTGAGTTGGGGCTGGATCGATGGGGCAATGTCAAGATCGACGACAACGGCATGACGTCGGTGAACGGATTGTTCGCCGCCGGCGACTTCGTCAGTGGCGCCTCAACGGTGATCCAGGCAGTGGGCCACGGCCGTGACATCTCGCTGAAGGTCGATGAGTGGCTGATGGGCCGTCCGCGGCGCCGCAAGGTAGTGCGTATCGAGGCGGTTGACGAACCGCTCAGGGAGCGGCGTTTCGACTTCATACCGCGGCAACACATGCCCACCGAAACGGTGTCGGACCGTTTCAACGATATGACTACCGAGGTCGAGTTGGGTTTTGACAAGGACGCCGCGTTGGAAGAGGCCAAACGCTGTTATCTGTGTTATCTCAATTATGAAATCGACATCGACAATTGCATCTATTGCCGGGCCTGCATCGATGTTGCCCCGCGCGATTGCATCAAGCTGGTCAAGGACGTCGCGATCCAGCCGGACGGAACCTACGGATCCTTGGAGGAGACCAAGGTGTGGGACCAGGTCGGCGCGATCTGGATCGACAACGGCGAGTGCATCCGTTGCGGCGCCTGCTATCAGGTGTGTCCGACCCACTGCATCTCGATCAGTCGCAAAGAGATCATGTATCAGGACATATAGCATGCATCGTGTCATCATCGGTAACGGCATCTCCGGCAGCCATGCGGCCCGGGTATTGCGCGAGCGTGACCCGGGCAGTCAGATCACCATCATCTCCGCCGGTGCGCTGTTGTTCTACAACCGCTATGACCTGCCGGACGTGTTTCGCGGGCGCTGTGACTGGACCGATTACCTGGTCTACCCACCCGCCTACTATGAAGAAAACAAAATCAAACTGCGCCGCAAGAGTCTCGTCACCGAGGTCAACACCAATAAGCGGACCCTGACCCTCGCCCACCGTGAAGTGGTGACCTACGATCAGCTGCTGGTGGCGACCGGGGGCGTGGCCTACGTGCCTGAGCGCTTGCTGGACTCCATCCCGCTGATGCACAACTTCAACAACTTCCGCGTCGCGATGGCGATGCGTGACGCCTTGCCCGACGGCGGGGTGGTGATCATGCTCGGCGGCGACGCCCTGGGACTCGACCTTGCGCGCACGCTGATCAACACCAAGCACAAAGTCATCCTCATCGCCGGGGACAGAACCTTCTGGCCACACGAGATTACCCAAGAGACTCGGCCGCGTTTTTTGCAGGCGTTGGAAAAAATGCATATCGAGGTGATCGACGACAAACAGGTCGACCGCGTCGAGCACAGCAACGGCACCGGACCCGCCCGGCGGGTGGTGTTCGACGATGGCAGCGATCTCGCCGCTGACGTGGTGATGCCGTTCTACGGATTGTCGCCCAGCGTTGACTTCATGAGCCACGCCGGGATCGACATCGAGCGCGGTATACTGGTGAATCCGCAATTACAGACGACCCGTGATGATATCTGGGCGGCCGGTGACGTGTGCCAGATCTGGTCTCCCGAACACAACGCGTACCGGTTCTATTATGGTTGGAAGAATGTGAAGATGATGGGTGACGTGGCAGCTAGGAACATGACCGGCGACGATGTCTCCTTCACCACCGCCGTCGATGAGATCCTGCAACTCAAGCCTGACGGCACGATATACTCTCCATTCTGGGAATATGACTAGTGAATTCGATACACACCGACGTACAGATTGGGATATGCGGCTCGGCCGGTGACGGCACCATCGCCGTAGGTGACATCCTCAAGCGCGCCATGGCGCGGGCCGGATACCGGGTGATCGCCTTCGACGAGTACCCGGCGGAGATCCGCGGCTTCGGCAAGTGCGTGGCGCGCACGCGCATCACCACCGAACAGGTGTATTCGATGAAATCCAAGACCGATGT
>CALZGZ010000242.1 GCA_945787105.1 uncultured Gammaproteobacteria bacterium | reverse complement strand
TCTCTCCGGGCGCGCCATCTTCTCGCTTACAGCTGTTTCATGCGGGCATCTGTCCAATAGGACTATAAACGTCCATCTAATCGGACAGGTGCTGTCGCCGCATACCTTTACTGTGTAACCGGCACTTGTGATCAAGTCACTGACAGGGTTCCAAAAAGTCCTCCTCACCGAGATTCGAGCGAAGGGTTGCCGAATTTAGCACGTCTGGGTACTCCCTGTTGGTGGGATTTATAAGGAGTCCAGTATCTCAATCAATCGGCGCTTTGCTTTGTGCTGTCGTCTTAAGGCCGTGAGATAGGTATTCCATTCATCAGTGCGTTTTTGTTTTCGGTAGAGCGCACGTATTTTTTTCAGATAGGGAGCTGCCACCTTGTAAGCAGCCGGTTTGACGCGGGCGATCTCCCATTCGGCCACCCGTTTCCAGATAGCCAGTGCTTCATCGGGGTGCGTGGATTTCACAGCTTCGGCGACTGAATCATCCGTGTCGTGGTACAAGTAATTCTTTCTTTCCAAATGATACCACTTCAGCACATCGTCCGGCCGTTTTTCATACATAGCGACATTGGTGAGAACATCCGTGTTGGGAAATAGATTGGCTGCCCTTTTAGAGTTGGGCAGTGGCAGGTTGCACGGAGGAAGCGGCCAGTTGGAGGAGGGGATACTGGTCTTGTGTTTTTCTTTGGGTTGAAGATCGGGGCGCACCCCGGTTTCCAAGTACGCTAAAAGCGCATGCCGTACTGCGGGCCAGCAGCGGATACATTTGGCCGCTTTTTCCAGTTCGCGGTATAGCGCGGTGTCGGGCCGGTAAAAGAACTTCAGCGCCAGCACAGAAGCGATGTTGGCGTGCTTTTTTTCGCGCTTGGCTATGTCTATCAGTTGGTCCGCCAGCCGCCAGGCGATTCCCGGTAGCTTGTCGATGGTTTTTGCAAATCCTTCAATTATCCAGTCGTGTGCTTCCTGTTTGCGGCCGGCGGTGAGGAGGGCCGACACCAGTTTGTCGTAGCAATGGGTGATGGGGGCTTCCTGTTGCAACAGGTCAATGATGTCGGTTTGACGGCCGCTTCTCTCCAGCGCGGTTTGCAACCACCGTGACAGATTCTCCCGTTTATAATTATCTGAGAATGTGTCGTTGTCTTGCGGCACCGTTTGTGCCTGTAGACGACTTTCCAGAGTTTCGGAAACCACCTGCCAGTCCGCCTTTTTATACCCCCGCTTTTTGATGAAGTCTTCGGTATTATCGAAAATCGCGTACTCGTCCTTCAGTTCAGCATCGATATACCACAGGAGTTGTTCGGCGCGAGGAAAAGATGAGCGAGTTAGCGCCGTCAACATGATATCCAGGCATTCGGCTATACCGGATGAGATGCCCCAATCGTCATAGTGACTGTATTCATAACATTTGGGTGCCAGCTCCAGTAATGCTTCACCTAATTCGACTACGTCATCTGCGTAACCTGCATCGTGCAGTGCGGTCAGTCGTTCAGCAATATGGGCAAAGTCGGTGTCCGCATCGAATGCATCATAATCTTGCCATTCCGGCTCCAGCGCCTCGATGTCCCTGCGGATAGCCTCCTTTATCGGGCTGATGTTGCCCTGTTTCAGGTTGCTGCGATCGGCGAGGAGTTCGCTAATTCGTGGATGCTCTTGTGTGAGTCCCAGGATGAAATCGATGAGTTCTTCTTTGGACTGTTTTTCGAGCCAACTGCGTTCTGATGTTCGCCGTTTGGAGCGTTGTTTGGGTACGCGTTTTAAGGCTGGCGTCTTTTTTCGTGGCATGCTAATTTGGTCTGGAACTATATGAGATCGATCATCTCTTCAAGCCGAGCAACCGTTCCTGCCAACCCTTGTCGCAATAAAGTATCGAGAAACGCCCTTGAGGAGTTTGATGGGTATCGCAGTGCCTGACGTTGTTGTCTGGCAGCATTGCAGACTGCGCCGGGGTCGAGATCCAACAGATGGCCGATGAATTCATCAGGGTGTTGCGCTTCGATTCCGTATTGATTCAGGATATTGCCGGGGAAGTCATCAAGATTGAAGGTGACAATTACAGCGGCCTGGCACCGTGTCGCTGCAGCCAACACATGCCGATCGTCAGGGTCCGGAAGCTCCAGACTAATAATCAGATCCTCGTAGTCGGTTACCAGGCAGTCGGGTACCGCCCGATCCATGAGCTGTCGTGTTCGCTCGAGCTGATCGGCAGAGAGGTCTTTCCGATTATTCAAGACACTTCGCACCCACTCTTCATGGATGCGGTCTGTCCAGCGGGCTCGGAAAAGCTCCGTCATCGCCAGCCGGAGCAGGAAATCGCGAAGCGGCGCCGGGTACAGTACGCAGGCGTCGTAAATCGCCGTGAAATTCGTCATGCACTCAGTAACCCATATCGAGTTCCTGAGCCTGCTTGGTCAATTCATCCAATGCTTCAGCGCGCTGTTGGCGGGATTGCTGGTGGTATGCCATCAAATCCTGGAAGAGCACCCGGCGTCGGGCGCCAACTTTACGAAAGGGGATTTCGCCCTGTTCCAGGAGCTTGACCAGGTAAGGCCGTGAGACATTAAGGAAGTCCGCAGCCTGCTGGGTGGTGAGTTCGGCATGATGGGGTACGAGGGTGATCGCGTCACCTTGGGCCATATGAGCAAGAATATCGATTAACAAGCGCATGGCCGTAACAGGCACGGTAATATCTTGTTCACCGTCGATCAGACGGATACGTGCGGTTTCTCCATGCCCCAGGCACGCTGCTAGCAATCGACTGCTTTGTGCAGCAAGTTGCACGTCTTGCTCACTTGGGGTAATTGTTTCGAGGGGTTTATTAGCGACAGTAGGCATACTCGTAATCCGCTGTGTTTTTGCATGGTGTTGCTGGAATATTTTAAGAGTAGCCTATGAACGAAATTAACGCAATATTCGAAATGAACGAAATAAAGTATTTTCCCATACGTTTTGGATGACAGGATAGAAGGGAGAGTTGGTCAGAGCCATTACCTTAGCTGTCCAATAGAAGGCGCGAAATAATCCCGAATATGGCCAAATAAGGCCAAATAGGCTAATTTTATTGGACAGTGCAACCTGTACAAATTTATTGAAATACAAAAGGATATAAGAAATCAGGCGGAACACTACGAACCAGGCGGTCCGGAGTTCGAGGCCGCTCTCGCGCTTTCCTGCGCTCCGCGGCACTTGTCCGTCCTGGACATCGTCTCTCCGGGCGCGCCAATTTATCAATGGGTTGCGAATCATTCGCTGTTGATCCTCATCCGATTTCCGACAATTCCCGACGCCTTCCGCTTGACCACCGTCAACGTCGGCGTTCGCGCAATCCCTCGGTCGACGATCTTGTCCACGGCGTTCACCAACTCCTGCAGCTCGGCTGCGGAGTAATGCGTGGTGATATCGCCGTTGGCGTGGCCCAGTAAGGCCTTACGGGTTTCCAATGGAACGCCAGCGCCCCGGAGTCGGCGCCCGAAGGTATGCCGAAGATTATGCACACCCTTCAGGATGCCTTTATCATCCAGCAGACCCGCCGCTTTCCAAGCACGCTTCCATGCACTATTGCGAATCCGATTCATGGGCTTGCTTCGGTAGGCGAACACGAACACCTTGTGTAGTCCATGCCGCGATTCCACAACGCTTCGTGCCACCGCGTTCAGAACCACCACTCGTTCCGTACTGGTCTTTGTGATCGATTCAGGCAACACAAACACCGATGTGTCGAGATCCTTTACTTTTACTTC
>CALZGZ010000241.1 GCA_945787105.1 uncultured Gammaproteobacteria bacterium | reverse complement strand
CGGTAAACGGAATAGTAATGGCATAGAACGATGCATAGGCGTACTGAAACCCGTCGCGATACAACAGGCCCGGATGGCCCATGAACGTCCAGCCCGAGAAGGATGTTGCGGTTGCCGCGAGTACAAATACCCACAACGACAGGCGCCGGCCTGCGATGAAGTAATCACTCGCTGTCTTCGCGGACAATGCACCTTTGATACCCCAAAAGATGCAATATGCCCAATAAAGCAGAACGAAGACAAACAACCAGACGATTTTGGCATCCATAATTGTTGCTCCCCCTTTGTCTGGGTTAATTGGTTTTAAAATATCGTGGTTTGGTTATGCGTCATGTCTACACCCGACCCGCTCCGGTGACCGCGCACCATTCCCTGGGAACCACTGGCGTTATTACTGATGCAAGAATTATGCCCTAATGTCGCGAGCGGGGTTTTCTAGATGACCCCCAGTGAGTTAGGGTGCAAATGAGTCACCGAATCGAGCTTGTGGTACGGGATCTTTTGTTACGCATCGTAACGAACGTATGGTTTCGTAACAGGGCCCACTACAATTTATTGCGGTGCAACAATAACTTAGCGGGATCTGTGCACAGCCCGGTTGCTACGGTGTTTGCGCGGAATACCCAGCCGCTGCCGCCGTTCCCACAACGTCTTGCGGCTGATACCCAAACGCCGCGCCAATTCCGTCTCGGTCATTCGATCTTCGTGCTCACGGACAAAATTGCAGAAGTAGTCATCCAGGGATACCTCCTGACTTGACCGTAATTCTTCGGAGGCGATTACCCTAGCGGAATCGATTGCCAGTAACTCCGGCGCGATCTCATTACGATCCGACAGGATCACGGCACGTTCTATCGCGTTTTCCAACTCACGCACGTTGCCCGGCCATTGGTACTTACGAATCAATCCCAGGGCTTGTGTATGAAAACTCATAACCGGCCGATTGAGCTGTTTAGACGTGCGTTCCAATAGCGATTCTGCCAAAGCGATGATGTCTTTGCCCCGCTCCCGCAGCGGCGGCAGTTCAATCTCCATCACCTTAAGGCGGAAATACAAATCCTCACGAAAACGGCTTTGCTTAACGCGACCCTCCAAATTACGGTGTGTCGCGGCCAGCACCCGGACATCCGCCCGTCGCACTTTATTAGAACCCACACGGCGTATCTCGCCATCCTGGAGAACGCGTAATAGACCGGCTTGTGCCGCCGGTGATAGTTCGGCGACTTCATCCAGGAACAAGGTGCCCCCATCGGCGGCCTCCACGAGTCCTTCTCTAGCTCCCACCGCGCCGGTGAACGCGCCTATCTCATGCCCAAATAACTCCGACTCCATAAGTTCTTCAGGAATTGCGGCGCAGTTGACGGTTACGATCGGCGCATCACTACGCTGACTGCGTTCGTGCATCGCCCGGGCCACGAGTTCCTTGCCAGTACCCGATTCTCCTAGTATCAGCACGTTCGCGTCGGTGGGCGCGACCTTGTTAATTCGGCTGAACACCTCTTTCATCGCGGGACATGCCCCGATCATGCCTTTGACGGGATATTCACGTTGCACCACGGATTTCAGCGCCGCATTTTGCCGTTGTAATCGGGCCTCTTTGAGAATCCGGTCAACGACCATGATCATCTCTTCGTGATCAAATGGTTTAGCAATGTAATCCACGGCCCCCAGGCGCATCGACTCTACCGCTGATTTCACGCTTGCGTAACTGGTCATGATCAATACCGGCGTGCCGTTGCTCTTCGGAATCACACTCGTACCTGATTCACCCGGTAGACGCAGGTCGGCAATGATTAAATCAAAAGCGCTGATATCGTTATCCTGCTCGGCCTCTCCCACCGAACCCGCACTGGTGACCTGATAACCGTGCCGTCTAAGCAAGCGGGTCAATTCCGTACGAATCACGGCCTCGTCATCGATGATCAGGATTTCACTCATGATGCCGCCACACGATGCTCAGAGCGCGTCGCGGTACCATGCTGCGGTAATCGGATAGTCACCGTGGTGCCCGCCTGCGGGGCGCTTTCGATGGTGATTTGTCCACTGTGATCCTGGATGATGTTGTAGGCCAAGGCCAATCCAAGTCCGGTGCCCTTACCGGGCTCTTTGGTGGTAAAGAAAGGCTCAAATACCTTATTGAGCTCGGCTTCGTTCATGCCCGCACCGTGGTCTCGTATCATAACCTTTACATTATCTCGCTCGAGCTGCGTATCGATCTCGACCTTACCTTGGCGTTGCGATGCATCACAAGCATTGCTCAACACATTGACAAATACCTGCAATAAGCGTTGCCGATCACCGAAGATTGCAACATCCGGATCACAACGGTTGCTGCATTCCATGCGCTTTTCCGCATCCCCCAGCTTAACCAGACCGATGGCTTCGGCAACGCAGTCACACAGGTTGAATACCTCCAAATCTCCGTCGTTGTGAGCGCCGCTGTGACTAAAACTAACCAGCGAACGCAGAATATTGCTGATCCTTTTGGTTTGATCCAGAATCTGCCGAATGCTCAGCCGGACTTGACGGTCGTTGCTTTCGGCCTCGATATTCTGCGCTAAGCACGCGATACCGGTAACTGGATTACCGATTTCATGCGCGACTCCCGCAGCAAGCCGGCCAATGGATGCCAACCGTTCGCTATGCGCCAGCTCGGCTTCCAACAATTTGGTTTCGGTCAGGTCCTCGACCAAGATTACGGTTCCTGCCGATTGGCTGCCCATCGAAGTCAAAGTCAATACATCTTCCAAGGATGCCTTGTGAAGGCCAAACCAACGCGAGCTTCGCTCGGTAAGACGGTGTCTTTGTATCGATTCGCGCGCCTCGGTGCCGAGAAACTCGTCAAACAGGCTGCACCAAGGCTTGGGCAATCTTGTCACTTTTGTGCCGACTACCTTTTGTGCGTCGATACCGGACATGCTCACCATCGCGTGATTCCAAATCACCACCTCCTGGTCCGGACCGACGGAGCACACACCCATGGGCAACTCTTGCAATACCTGCCGATGATAGCGCCGCAGGGTATCCATTTCTGCGGCCATGCCCCGTAACTGGGTCCGTGATGCCTCCAAGCGTTGCTCCATCATGCGCACACTGTCGGCAAACACCGTCTGAGCGTCCGGATTCAGCTGTAACTTCTCGTCGACCACTACGCGTGCCATCTCGGGACCCATGAGACCCGATAAATTCCTTTCGATCTGGTTACGCAAGCGCCACAATTCAGAGGGATTGGCCTCTTTGTCGTCGAGATCAAGATCTTGTAGCGCCTGATGCACCTCACGTTCGGCCATGGCCTTGCCCAAAGATTGTGCCAACCGATCCACAAATTGCGTAGGCGAGGTGGCAGTAACAACGCCGCGTGGCAACGCGAAGGTCTGCCGGGTGCAGGCGAGTGCTGCGTCCCGCTCGTCGCGCGTTTGCCGCGACAACAGCGATACGGACACGAACAGAAAACCATTCAACGCCAGTGACCAGAAGGTCACAAATGTCCATTTATCTTGTTGGGTGTAGGCGAGCAACGGGTAAAGCGTAAAGTCCAGATTGAGCTGACCGGCTTGCTCCATTAACGGCACGACCAAGGTTGCGAACCACACCGCCGCCCCGCCCGCGAGTCCGGCAAGAAATCCGTAGCGATTGGCGCGCGGCCAATAAAGCAGGCCTACAATACCCGGTACGAACTGGGCCACCGCCACGAACGAGATCAAGCCCAACTGCACCAGACCCTGGTTGTGTTCGAGTGCGACATAGAATCCATAACCGGCCAACACGATGAGCGCGATCACGACTCGCCGGCTCCACAGCAACCAGCGGTAAAGGTTAACCGTGGGATCGGGATAACTTGCCGGAAGCACGATGTGGTTCAAACACATCGCCGATAATGCCACCGTGGTGACGATCATCATCGCACTGGCAGCCGAGACTCCGCCCAGAAAAGCGACAATCGTCAACAGTTCCGAGCCACCGCCCAGTGTGATTCCCAATACATAGTAATCGGGATTCGATGCCGAACCGAGCGCAGCGCCTGCCCATAAGATCGGAGGGATAGCAAGGTTGAAAAGCAACAGAAATAACGGAAACGCCCAGCTGGCAACCTGCAGGCTGCGGGGATCGATGTTTTCCGTAAACGTCATGTGGAATTGACGCGGTAACAAGAATGCCGCGGCGAAGGCGAGGAAAATCAGCGTCGTCCACGGCCCCTCTCGTGCCGGCCGGTACAACGCCTCCAACGCCTGCGGATTTTCCGTCAACCAGTGGCCGATACCGCCAAAGCCGCCGAATACGCCAAACACCGCAAATGTGCCCACCATCAGCAAGGCAACCAGTTTCACCAGCGATTCAAAGGCAACCGCGACCACCAATCCCTCGTGTTTTTCCCGCGGCGAGATGTGGCGGGCTCCGAAGAGTATGGCGAATAATATCAGTGTCACGCAGAAACCCAGCGCAATAAACCGGGGCGGCGCCTCTTGGGTCAGCACGTGTATCGATTCAGTAACTGCACGAATTTGTAATGCCAGATAGGGCAAGGTGCCGGCCATCATAAACAGCGTGACAAGAATTCCGGCAGTTTGGCTTCGATAACGAAATGCAAACAAGTCTGCGGCCGACGTCAGCTGGTAGTCACGCACCAATCGCAGGATCGGCTGCAATAATATTGGCGTCATCGCAAATGCGATAGTCACGCCAAGATACACCGTCAAGAATGTGTAGCCTTGAGTCTGGGCAAATCCAACACTGCCGTAATAACTCCATGAGGTCGCATATACACCCAACGATAAGACGTAGGTGGCGGGATGGCGCGCAACGCGGCTTGGAATACGGCCATGTTCAGTCGCATAGGCGATCAAGAACAGCAGCGACAAATAGACGACAACGGCAAGAAATAGGTAGGTCAGGCTAAAGGTCATGACGGTTCCGCCGTAACTGTAGCCAGGCAGTGAGTCCAATGATCACCAGCCACAACCCATACACCAGATACCACGGGCTATCATCTTGCGCCCACCAATAGACCACCGGGGTGGCAAACAATAATAACGCGAACGCCGCGACAAGCAGCGTCCATTCAACATGACGTATCGGGTCTGGAGGCCTACGCATGAGCGATAGCGTAGCAAATCATGTTACGAAAAGTAACATGATTTGCTACGCTATCGCCGCAGACTGCCGCCGCATGCCGCTCGCCTGCATAGTGCACCCAGGCCGCGAAATAATGGACTATCAACTTGATTGTGTTAATTAATTCGGTGTTAGGCGACGAGTACAGTTGGTGCTTCGGCAATCGCCTATCCCGGCCCGGGCTCGATCTCGAATGCCTGCACTTGCGCTTCACTCAACCCATAGCTCGCTATGGGTTTCGCTCCCGCGCGGCGCCTGTCCCCGCACAGCAGGGGAACAGCAGGGGGTTCAGCCGCCCGATCCTTCGACTGCGCTCAGGACAAGTCTCTTCGCCAACTTCCGGGATCCTTGGTGCAATATGCAGGCTAGTATTTGGCAGGACACGCTGGCTTTTGATTGGTAGACGCCACCCCGCGAGATGCGGTATACCGTACACCGCATTTCTTCGGCAGAGGAAACTGGGCTCGAAACAAACAACACGCAAGATTATTCACCCATGCGTCAAAGCATTATTTTGTTGCTGTTCTTATTCGCGGTGTGGCTATTGTTGTCCGGCTACTTCGAGCCGTTGTTGTTGATCCTGGGCCTGGTTTCTTGCGCATTCGTGGTGTGGATCGCAAAACGACAAGACGTGGTGGACCACGAAGGCCATCCGGTAAACCTCCGGCCTATGCGGTGGATCCTGTATTCGGTTTGGCTGATCGGGGAGATTGTTAAATCCAATATTGATGTCGCAAAGCGTGTTTGGAATCCCAAGCTGCCAATCAGTCCAACGATAGTCAAAGTGCCCGCTGATTTCGACGAATTGCGGCAAGTCATCTACGCAAACTCTATCACATTAACCCCGGGCACCGTATCCATTGACCTCGCTGACGAGACCATAACTGTGCATGCGCTGACGCGGGAAGGGGCAACGGCATTGGAAACGGGAGAGATGGCCCGCCGCGTGCGTGGTGTGGGGAAGGCACAATGATGTTTGCGGTCGCCGCATGCGCAATTCTACTGACCATGGTGCTGACACTAAGTCGCGGCATACTCGGCCCCACCACTTATGATCGAATCCTAGCGGTAAATTCCTTTGGCACCAAGACCGTGTTGATCATCGCCGTGTTCGGATTTATGACCGGACGTCCGGATTTTCTGGACATCGCGTTTGTGTACGCCCTCATCAACTTTGTCGGCACTATCGCGGTTCTAAAATTCTTTGAGTACGAGGATCTTGGCGGCGCTCGAAAACCCGATGAGTTCGAGTCTTAAGATTATGCCATTGCTCATCGACATCCTCAGCTGGATCACGATACTCCTTGGAAGCTTCTTCGTCATAACCGGCGGTGTTGGGATACTTAGACTGCCCGATTTTTTCACCCGCCTGCATGCGGTCAGCATGCCGGACACGCTCGGTATCGGCCTGATCGTCCTGGGTCTCGTGCTGCAGGCCGGCTTCACGCAAACCAGCACTAAATTGGTAATGATTTTTTTGTTCATGTTATTTACCGGGCCAGCCGCTACCCATGCGCTCGCCAAGACGGCCCTGCATGGCAAGCTCAAACCGTTAGCCTCACAGAAAAAGGATAAGCCCTCATCGCCCTCGTAATTGACATCACCCTGCTTGGTTTGCTCACGGTCACCGCGCTTGCGGTTGCGAGATTGGATCAGTTGTTTGCCGCGGTGATGCTGTTTGGCATCTACAGTCTGTTGTCAGCGGCGCTATTCGTGGTGATGGACGCGGTCGACGTTGCGTTTACCGAGGCGGCGGTGGGCGCCGGTATTTCCACAATCCTGATGCTCGGCGCGTTGGCACTGACCAGCCGCGAACAACACCCGGTGCCTCGACCTCGACATTGGATTGCACTGTCGGCAGTCGTCATCACCGGCGCAGCACTGATTTACGGCACCTTTGACATGCCGTTATACGCAGACCCCAATGCACCCGCCCACTTACACGTCGTACCGCGTTACCTCCAACAATCGATGCAGGAAATCGGTATACCTAATGTTGTCACGTCCGTGTTGGCGAGTTATCGCGGCTACGACACCCTGGGCGAAACGGTGGTCATATTCACCGCCGCCGTCGGCGTCTTCGGACGCCTGGGTATCGTCCCCGAAGGTGCGGTTGGGCCAAAAACCGGGGGCATGGAACACCATCTGATCTTACGCATTACCGCAAAACTCATGCTGCCATTGATCCTGGTGTTCGCCTTGTATGTGCAATTTCACGGCGACTTCGGTCCGGGCGGTGGATTTCAGGCCGGGGTGATCTTTGCCTCGGCTTTCATTCTATACGGGCTCGTGTTCGGCATGGAAAGCCTCACCGCGGTCGCACCGCCGATCGTTGTTCGTACTCTGGCCGCTACCGGTGTGCTCATTTACGCCGGGGTAGGCGTGGTGAGTCTATTGTTGGGCAGCAATTACCTGGATTACAACGTTCTTGGCGATCAACCCACGCACGGTCAGCATCTGGGTATCTTCCTGGTTGAGTTCGGCGTAGGCATGACGGTCGCGGCATCGATGATCAGTCTTTTCTACGCCTACGCGAGCTACAAGCGGGAGGAATAGATCGTGCAAATATTCGGCCTCTACAACTATTGGGTCGTCATCATTCTCATGATGATCGGCTTGTATGTTGTGATCGCCAGCAGTAACTTGATTAAGAAAATCGTCGGTTTGAATATTTTTCAAACCTCAGTATTCATTCTTTACATCTCCATCGGGAAGCTACAAGGTGGTACGGCACCGATACTGGTTGAAGGTGTCACCTCCTACAGCAATCCCCTTCCTCATGTATTGATTCTTACCGCAATCGTGGTGGGCGTCGCTACCACCGCATTAGGCCTCGCATTGGCGGTTCGCATCTACGGCGCATACGGTTCCATCGAGGAAGACGAAATCCAAAAACAGGATACGACGTCTTAGTGATCAGCGCGCAACTCCCGGCTCTGCAGGTTGTCAT
>CALZGZ010000240.1 GCA_945787105.1 uncultured Gammaproteobacteria bacterium | reverse complement strand
TTGTTGCGGGCAGGCGTGGAGATGCGAGAGCAGGGGAGTTTCGGCTGGACCGCGAACATAGCGCCGAGAGCCGATATCAACAAGCTGCTACAGGATTGGAATGACTGAACGGGCTTGGAGTTTGCTCGCGATTTTAAATCGGGGAGGCACGTGGAAGCGTCAAGTTCATGAAGGGCCGCCAGGGCTACTCACCCGGTCGACCACAGACAAAGTAGCGTTCTCGTCCTGATAAATTTCAGATTGATTTCTGCTTCGTCTGTGCCCGGCCACTTTCGGCCCTTCGGGACTTGGAGCCTGAACGGCTGGTCGCATCCCGGCGGCGGCCATTCACCGGCAGATGGGGGGGGCCGGTAGACGCCGCGCACAGGTCCATCGCGGCCCGGCGCTATCCACTGCCGGGGGTTGCGGCGGTTTTCGTCTCTTTTCCACGTCATTGCGAGGCGTTACCACCCATCCACAGACCTGTCTGATCGTTGATCCGCACGCCGCGAAGGCGGATGATGATCCAGGCCGCATCTAGCGAGCGGGTTGTTGTGCTGCAGCGAGATGAAATTTCCTATCTCTTAGAAATTTTATACGCGTCGTATGTGACAAGGTCGTGAGCCACTGGGGGGCCTACCTTGGATTTCGTAGCACGATGTGTGATATGTCAAAACTAGAATATATTGGGTAAGGTCACACCGACGACGGAGCAGTTCCCGGGACCACCAAGTCCGAAACTTACAGACGGTTCGATGTAAAGCTCCTTTTTAGGCCACGAAGTCAGTCCGAACGCTCCATGACGTAGTGCCCGGGTGCGGGTTCGATGGGCTTGTATTTGGCGTTACCTAAACCCTTTGGCGCTTTTTTTTGGGAACCGCCCTGTGCCTTTAGCCATTTGTCCCAATGCGGCCACCAACTGCCTGGGACTTGTTCGGCGGTTTCCAGCCAATGTTGTGGATTTCCATCGCGGTCGCCGTTGATCCAGTAATGGCGTTTGTTTTTTGACGGCGGATTGATGACCCCGGCGATATGACCGCTGGCACCGAGCGCGAACTCCACGGGTCCCGGGAACAGTTGCAAGGCTTTAAAGGTCGCCACCCACGGTGCGATGTGGTCTTCCATGGTGGACAAGAAATAACAAGGCGTATCGATCTTGCGTAAATCGATCTTCTCCGCGCAAAAAGTCAGTGCGCCGGCCCGTACGAGCTTATTCTCCAGATACATGTCCTGTATGTAAGATCCATACAGATTGGCCGGCAAGTTGGTGGGGTCGCTGTTCCAGTAGAGCAGGTCGAATGGCTCCGGTTGGCGACCTTTGAGATAGTTGTTGACCACGTAGGACCAGATGAGATCGTTGGCACGCAACAGGGAAAATATCAAAGCCAGATCTTTTCCCGGCAGCATTCCGGTCTGCTTCACGTATTTTTCACGCTGCGCGACCTGAGTTTCGTCGATGAATACGCCTAGTTCGCCCGGCTCGGAAAAATCCAATAGCGTAGTGAGAAAAGTGGCAGACCCGGCGAACGTGTTCTTGCGGGCGTGCAACACTGCCAACGCACTCGCCAACAACGTGCCGCCCACACACCACGCCACGGTATTGACCTGATTGGCACGGGTAATGGTTTTCGCAACCTCGAACGCCTTAAGCACGCCGGTTTCGATATAGTCATCCCACGAAAGATCGCTATGATCTCGGCCCGGGTTGACCCAGGAAATCATGAACACCGTGCTTCCCTGGTCCAAGGCGTAGCGTACAAACGAGTTTTCCGGCTGCAGATCCAGAATATAAAACTTATTGATAAAGGGGGGAATAATGACGAGAGGTCGATTCGAGACTTTCTCGGTGGTCGGTTGATATTGAATCAACTGGAACAGCTCGTTGTTAAACACAATAGCGCCCGGTGTTGTGGCGATATTCTCGCCCAGTTTAAATACCGATTCATCGGTCATACTGATGCGGCCCTTATCGATGTCGCCGATCAGATTTTTTAACCCGTCTACCAGGCTTTGCCCGTTAGTTTCAATCGCGTGCTGTATGACCTCCGGGTTTGTCGCGGCAAAGTTGCTGGGTGACAAGCCATCGACGAATTGACGCGTAAAGAACTTGAGTTTTTCCCTCTCCTGCTCGTCAAGATGCGTGTTATCAGCGATTTGCAGCAACATGTTGGAAGCCAGCAGATAGGATTGCTTGAGATAATTGAACACCGGATTCTCACGCCACTCTTTGCCCGTGAAACGACGGTCTCCACGCTGCGGGGCGATCGCGTGCCCGGCATCCGCTTCCTGCAATCCAAACACACCCAACCACAAGTTCATCTGATCGCGTTGATACTTCGCCGCCATCTCCACCCATTTCTGCGGACTTTGTAAGGACTGCAACGATAAATTGCTCCACGCCTGCATAAATTCCCTGCCCATTTCCTGTAGCACGGCGCCTGGTACACCTTGCGTCCACTCAGCCATTAGCTGAGCATAGGCGGCGAAAATTTCCTGCGGGTTGTTGAAGACTTTTTGATCCTGCATCGGTGAGTTGTCACAGTATGGTTTGGTTATTCATCGCAATATTGTAACGTACGGGAACGGAATTATAGACAGCAATATTGCATTCGCCCGCCAGACACTGCAGTGGGTACGAAAAGCGTATGCAGATGCAATCAGGTCAGCCATGAGATACGTTACCGAGGATAAAGCTGTTTTAACGCACGTGGCCATCGGTTAATTCTGTAGTAGATCAGAAGTGACAGACAGTGGTCAGCCTGAGTAGGTTCTAATGCGCCCTTAACAGACTGTGTAATAACTCAGTTTGTAGCGTGTTCTCGGCGCGGATGCCAATCAGATATTATTCATTGATGTAAATATTTTTCGTTCCTTGAGGGCATCGTTATCTGCCACAGGCGTTTTTGTGCGGATTCAGCGACGCAATGCAACGGCTAAGGATGTGAGGGCGGTTTATTTTGAAAGAAACATGCGAGTCTACGCCCGTATCGCTTCGATCAGTGGCCGGGTACCCCATTCTGGTCACACTAAATCCGATGCGTTGGCAGAGGAGGGCGCTAAGTAATAGATTTTATTGGCGCCCCGAAGAGGATT
>CALZGZ010000239.1 GCA_945787105.1 uncultured Gammaproteobacteria bacterium | reverse complement strand
GTCCATAAACGGGTGGCCGAATTCGGAGTCATTGATAACGACAGCATCTCGATTTTCCGCCTCCCGCGCGAGGTCTTGTGACATGGCTGGCGTGACGACGTTGTCCCGCTGGCCTCTAATCAACAGAAATTTTTTGCAATCATTGGGCAATTTTTCGATCGGATCGTATTCGACGGGACAACCATAATCAGACAAACGGCTGGGTGTAGAGTCAATAATAATCTTGTCCAATTGTATGTCGGGGTCCAGCGCATTCAGAAGGAACACACCGCCTAACGACATTGCATAAACAAAACGCTTTTCATAATCCTGCGCGATGAGTTCCGTCAGCACCTCCCTTACATCATTAACGATGGCCCTGAGCCGCCGTTTACCGTTCGAGCGACCATAACCGCGGTAGTCGTAGATATACACGTCGTAACCTAGACGCGCATAAGCACGATATTCACTAAGAATCTGATCGGCGAGCATCGCATTACCCTGCAACACTAAAAGAAATCCCCTGGCAGGTTTTGTTTTCTCCGAAAAAGTCCCCCCAGCGCGCAGCCTATAGCCGCGTAGTGTTCTGCCGTCTTGCGTCGTAAAGGATAGGTCTACGACGCCATCCAATCCCGACAGTCGTTTGCTGTTCGGTCTACCGGCTGTGGTACTCCAGAGCCAAAAATAAAAAGGCTCCTTTATGCCACACACACTTTGTTCCAGGTTCATAGGTGTAACCGGCTTGACAGCGATCACGGTGCTAGTAACAAGAAAAAGCAATAGCGAGATTAGATATTTCTTACAACCCATATTTCCAAACACTTCACAAACAACTCGAACGCACCGGCAATACTATCCGATCAAGCCGCCAATCCGCTTGTAGCGCTTGCTAAGTCAACAGTCAGGACCTGCCAGCAGCTCGGGGCGCCAAGGCGAACGCATTGCGAGCATCGAAGACCCGGCGATCATCAAGCGAATCCTGGCTTATCTTCAACAACAAAGCAATTCAGCGCAATCCAGCACCCGCCCGGTGCGAGCACCACCGCGCGACACACACTGGAGTCCCTAGTAATTTCTTTGTCAACGCGTGGACACGATGATCATATGAACATCGTTTCAATTATTTCGTCTACAATTTCAACAAAACTAAAGTTCAATCTACGCCGAAAGGGAATGGCTGCAACAGCGCTGCATCAATCGGATTCTGCGCCCACATCAGGTAATCTCGCGCCTCCTTACACCCCGATTGATACGTGTCGATCGGATAAAAATATGCTTTATACTTCAGATTCATTAATAGTACGGCAGGCACCATATGAGTCGTGCTCGTGTAATACGGTTTTTGGGATCCACGATATTGGTTCTACTGATAACCGTCGTCCTCGGAGAAATTAGCCTGAGGATACTGCATCATTTCCACCCCTTGTTCATTTTTCACGACGATAATTACAACCGATGGCGGCGCGTCCCAGGAAGTTGGGACATGGACATCAAAGTCAATTCGCACGGTTTCAAGGATACCGAGTTCGGACCCAAAAAATCGGACATTTATAGAATCATTGCATTGGGGGACTCCTTCGCTTATGGCAATGTTCCGTATCGCAATAATTACCTCACTTTGCTCGAAGACAACCTTGCAGACGTCAGGCCAGCGGAGGTGTTGAACATGGGTATTCCGGGAACTGGACCTCGTGACTATCTGGCTCTACTCGTTAACGAAGGTCTATCCCTAAGCCCGGATGCTGTTCTTGTCACCTTTTTTATCGGCAACGATATACTGCAGGGCGCAGGTAAGCCAGAGCATGGTGGTTTCTTCGAACGCTCCCGCCTATGGCGCGCAATTCGATATTTGGTCTGGATAAGGCCTTTCGTAGAGACCATCCCGGAAAGGCCTTTGGTAGAGACCATCCCGGAAAGGCCCGGTCGCGACGTGGAACATTTCGACTATTGCGATAATTGTCCCACGTTCACGCCCTCCAGATTCCTAACCATAGAAACAAAACGAGCAGAAATATTTTTTACCAACGTAAAGAAAACGCGGTTCATGATCCTTGATGCGTTACAGCCTCTGATTGAAATGAACGAATTTTGCCGCCAAAAGCAGATCGATTTTTTTGTGGTATTGGCACCGGACGAGAGTCAAGTTAATCCAAAACTTGCTGCATTGGTAATGAAAAGAGGCTACGAACCATACAAGCAATACTGGGACCCAGAGCATCCTAATCGCATCATTTTGGATCATCTTCGATCAAAAGATATCCAGGTTCTAGACCTATTACCTTCTTTTCGAGAATCCGGTCGCGGAAGAGACTTATACATCCCCAGAAACACGCATTGGAACATTGCAGGCAATGAGTTGGCCGGCAACCAGATCTTCAAATGGATTACCGACAAAATCTCATTGCGTGCCGCAGGCGACTGAATACGGTTGTGCTTTCTTACTATGGAACTGACCCACCGTGGCCCTTATCACGCCGAGCCGTAAGACGATTACGGGGACAGTTTACTTATCTGTTAATAACTATGACAAAGGACTATTCGCTAATCACCGACAACACCGAAAACGATCAGGCCAAGCAAGCTACCACCCAACTTATCCACAATTAAGTAAACTGTCCCCGGAACTGC
>CALZGZ010000238.1 GCA_945787105.1 uncultured Gammaproteobacteria bacterium | reverse complement strand
GTCCACGTAAAACTGGGTCATCTTCTCGAGGTTTGCAGTGCGGATGTTTACGTGGTCGAGCCAGACAAGGGACATGGACTAAGAGCCATTTTGTCAACGAACCGATAGGTTAATGTTTATTGTGAGTATTTACCAAACTAGATGATCGATGACCAGATTGGACAGTGGGTCTCCGGGTGCGGTGATCGGGTTTGTGACCCTGCCGTCGGCGGCAACTGCATGCGCCGCGTTACCGATTGCCAATGCAAGTGAGGTGAGGCTTGTCGGTTGGGACAATGCATCGGTTCCCGTTGTGGAGACAGGCAGCACAATTTACTGGAGGGCGAAAACTGTAGTAATCGCTCTTGGAATGGTTGCGGCCCGGCGGGTGCAACGTGCGATTCTTGGCTGTGTGTTGGCGCATCGACTCCCGAGAGATCAAGTCAACAATAACTGCCGCTATTGCCATGTCGGTATGGAAATTGTGGCCTCGCGCCCCCATATACAAAACAACCGTGGGCGTTTACGGGTCATTAAGATAGAGCCTGCGGTGCGTCGGGCGTTTGACTGACAACCGGCCCGAAGGAGGTAATAGATGACATTAGCAGAGAAAATCAGACACTTACCGGTAGCTCGGGAAAAGGCGAAAGGACGCCGTGGGCTGATGGCGGATCCGTGGGAAGAGATGGATCGGATGTTCGACCGCTTCCTGGGGCGTTCTATGATGAGAGGCTGGGCGCGACCGCGGTGGTGGCCGCTCGAGGCGCCCCTCGGAGATGCGGAGTTACCGCGGGTGGACGTGGTGGATCATGATGACGAAGTCGTGATTCGTGCTGAGATGCCCGGGGTCGGCAAAGACGACCTTGAGATTACTTTGGGTGACGACACGATCACGCTCCGCGGCACGATCAAAGAAGAGCACGAGGAAAAGGAAGGCGACTATTATTACAGGGAGACCGGACACGGTGAGTTCGCGCGCACTGTAGGTTTGCCAGCTAAGGTAGACGGTTCGAAAGCCGAAGCTACTTTCGAGAAGGGAATCGTACGTGTTCTGCTACCCAAGATGTCAACTGCCACGAGGCAGAAAATCGAGATCAAATGACAAGGTTGTGTCCTTGTTAAAACCCGGCGTACAGCCGGGTTTTTTTATGGCGGCGGTCGATGATCTCGGCAGGTTTGAGGACTCGGCGCTATACAATTGAGCCCGTGTATTACAACAAGGCGTCGAGCCGCCCGATCCCATTGCCATCATCCAGGATCCTTGGTGCAATATACGAGCTGGCTCGTCGCGGCGTACGCATGAGAGGGACAAAAGAATGATCGAAGTAAAAGAAGCGAACGGTATCGCCGTCTTGCAGATGCAGCACGGCAAGGCCAATGCCCTCGATGTAGAGCTTTGTACGGAACTGAAGGGCACATTGCAACAGGTGGAATCAACCTCGAATGCCGTGGTGCTGACCGGTCGGGAAAAGATCTTTTCGGCGGGTGTTGATCTGGTCCGGATGCTGAACGATGGTGACGAGTATCGCAGTGCTCTGCTCGCGGCGCTTGGTGACGTGCTGCACGCGTTGTTCTTCTACCCCAAGCCATTAATCGCCGCGATTAATGGCCATGCAATCGCCGGTGGTTGTATCCTAGCGTGGGCGGCCGATCATCGCATCATGATACGAGACCACGGAAGGATCGGTGTGCCAGAGTTAACGGTGGGGGTGCCGTTCCCCCCTATCGCGCTTGAGATCATACGCTTTGCGACGCCGCCACAGCATTTCCGGCAACTTGTACTAAGGGGTCTGACCTATCCGCCCGAACAGGCCCTCGCATCGGGGCTAGTCGATGAGCTCATTGCGAGCGAAGCATTGTCTGAGCGTGCCGTGAGCTGCGCCGCGGAGCTAGCCTCAATTCCGCCCCAGTCTTTTGGACTCACCAAGTTGCAGGTGTGCCGACCCGTATTTGAAAAACTGCAGCAAGACTGGTCGCAGAACATGGCCGCCCAAGTGAATGAGGCATGGAATTCAGCGGACGTAGTCGCGGCGGTGCAAGCTTACGTAGACAAGACGCTCCGTAAGTGATTCGGAACTGAGGACTTTACGGTGCCAATAATAGTCTGCACCGTAAACACCGCGATGTCGTGTCAATGAAATAGCGACATTCGATTCGCCAGGTTGCTGGGAAAGATTATAGGCAAGACGCGTTGGTGCGATATACGGGCTAACCCGGGACTTCCTGTTATGCTTTGGCGATGCAGGAATTATTCAATATCGTTCTCCCTGTTTTCGGCATCATATTCGCGGGTTATGCATCACGGCGCTTTGGTTTGTTGCAAGACGCCAGTGCCGAGGCCCTTAACAGCTTTGCGTATTATATTGCGCTGCCGGCGCTGCTGTTCTTGTCGACGGCACGGGTGCCGGTGCAATCGATTCTTAACTGGCCATTTATCTTTGCGTATCTTTGTGGCGCTTTGATCACCTTAGGTGTTGCCCTGGCCGGAGGGCGTTTGTTCTTCGCACACCGGAACTTGTCCACCCTCGCGCTGCACGGCCTAGCAGCTGTTTTCGCCAATACCGTATACATGGGGATCCCATTGTTTTTGGCGGCCTTTGGTGAGCACGGTGCGGCACCGGCGGTGGTGGGTGCGGTGGCCAGCAATCTGTTTTTCATCGGTTTGGTGGTGCTGGTGCTGGAGATCTCCCAACATCGCAGCGGTGGCTCCGCTGTGGTCGTTAAAGAGGTGGCTAAGGCGTTGCTCAGCAACCCGGTGCTAGTGGCGCCGTCGCTGGGATTAGCGGCCTCGGCGTTGCAGATCCATCCGCCGGTACCGGTGGATCGCTTCCTCGAACTACTCAGCCGGGCTGCGGGACCGTGTGCATTGTTTGCCTTGGGCTTGTCCTTGTACGGATTCCCCATCCGTGCGGGGGCCAGCGAGATTGCATGGTTGGCGTTGCTCAAGTTGTTGATCCATCCGCTCATCACCTGGGTGATCGTAGGCCCGGTTCTGGGCTTAGATCCCATTTGGGCTGCGAGTGCGGTGTTGCTTGCCGCCATGCCGACAGGGGCCATCGTGTTCATGTTTGCTCAGAAATACAATGCCTACGTACAACACAGCGCTACCACTGTGGTCATTACCACAGCCCTGTCGTTGGTTACGTTGGGTGTGTTGTTTTCCTGGTACGGAACAACGATACCGACGACTCATTGAATGTATGTCCTGACGTATTTCTAGTTGCAGAAAGAGCCGCCATTCATGGTCGTTGGCTTCACTTACCGCACTTTCAATTCACCACAGTAGGTGGGTCGGGCTACAGATTTTCAAGGATGTCAAAGGAAGCGACCTGTTTTGTTGCGGTCTGATCGTTTTGCTTTGTGTACTCCACACCAGTTTGGACGGTGTCTGGCACGGATGCCGATGTTAGCGCTGGCATCACTCTGTGGAACAATGTGTTGCGGCGCTGAAATGGCTCTTCTAAACCCATCGGGCTGGAACGTGCCCAGGTTTCAATCTCGAGCAATAAAGGCAGATTCGATTCGAATGCCGTACTCGCAAGTTCTTCAAGCACCGCGACGCGTGTTACCGGGTAATAGGTCCCATCATAAACGGCGCCGGTTATGGTTTTTATATCCAACTGGAGTGGGAATACAATGGGGCCGTTACGCGCGACAGTCTTTTGAGAGCTTGAAATATAAGCTATGTGTGCAGGACCGAGGCTTTGCACCTTGGTGATCACAGGAGTCTCGAACTGGGGCCGTGTGGGGTCTTCATTGGGCCACATCTCGAGTGTCATCCCGAGGTAACCCTCATAGTATTCGGCGTTCGGTGATTCTCCAGCCTTCATCCCGTCGGTTAACGTAATAGCAACGAGCTTGGTCTCGCCGGTGCGGATCAGGTGAAAGATAATCGTGTCATCTGGGTTGTGACTGCAGATGAACTGCAACGCCTGACTGGCAGTGGTTATCGGAGTGTTGTCCATCTGATAGATGACGTCTCTGGCCAGGAGCTTACCCGCGCCGGGACCCTCGGTGGGCGTTTCCGTCAGGATGAGGGCGGCGTGTCCTTTCGGAACGCGAAACACGGTGGCTTCATCGGGTGTGAGTAGGGTGACGATGTTGTTTATGCCGGCATCGCCCCAACTCGGCGGACCATTGCGAAGCAGCTGAGTTTCCTTTTTTACCAAGTTAATGGGCAGCGCGTAGCTGATCCCGGTGTTGTTCCCGTCTCTGTTGGCCACAATTGCGGTGCTAACACCGACCACTTCACCGCTGCGGTTGAACAACGCGCCACCGGAGTTTCCGTGATTGATGGTCGCGTCGGTTTGTAAATACGGCAAGGTGCCGTTCGCGATTCGCTTGGTGTGGGAGACGATACCGCGGCTGATGGAGTTCGGATTGAGACCCAACGGGTTTCCCACCGCGTAGACTTCATCACCCGCGCGCAACGTATCGGAATTTCCGAGCCGTGCCCGCCGTATCCCATCACAATTTTGCAGACGCAGAATCGCGATGTCGGTGCGCGGGTTGGAATTAACGACGATCGCGGGGATCCCAGAACTATCAGACCAATGCCTTGGGTATACTTCAATGACGGCTGCGTTGGCGATTACGTGGTGACTGGTCCACACCTCGCACCGCTGTGAGGAAACCAAAAAACCGGAACCCGACGCGGCCTCCCAAACAGAATCCCCTACTGCGTCGATGCGCACGTGGGAAATGGTCTTTAGCCACACAGAGACATCGAGCATGGCCTCGGGGTCAAATCGTTGCTGTTCGCGATGCCAATAAATCCCTACGGAGATTACCGCAACCAATAATCCCAACACCCCAGTTCGCCACGCGATTGTTGTTTTGTTGGTCATCCTTCAATGCACCGCATCCAAAGAACATGACCTTACGAGAGCGCCCCGCTTGGATTAACGAACCTGTTACAGGTTTAGAACCGTCAATCCTCGCTGAAGCTGACTTTCAGGCCCCACCTCAAAATTGTGGAGCACTCGGCCGCTCTGTGTATTCTTTCAGATACCCCATGATTTCTCTGTTTCTACTTCAAGTTTAGCCTACCATAGCCAACTTGCAGTATTTTTGTAGAAAAATTAATTAGTTAATCCACCCTGAAAATCACTAAGAGTAGCGCTCGAGTAAGACTGACTCGGTGGTGGACCGCCGGCGCTATTTTTTCTGCTGTGTGAGGCATGAGTCCAGGCATTCGAGACCGAGCCCGAGGTGGGAGAGGCTGATCCTCGTGCACCAAGTTTCACACCGGACATCAATCGAATTCTTTATCCCAAACGGATTGTTAACTCCTCGTCTCGCTGCCTTGGTGCAGTATGATGGTATTGTGCCACGGGCCTGGGGTCTTTATCACATACCCTGTGCGGATCATGAATTACCACTGGGCAGACTGTCTCCTTTGATGGGGTTCACGACAGATGCGATGACTCAGGCTTGCAAACTAATCGTTATCCAGAAATGGCACGGCTTCCCGCGAGGCAGGTTTCGCGCGCGGAGCAATAGATTGTTATTGTGAGTCGCGGCCATCAACGAACCTCCCGCTTTGCCGTGGATGCCGCCAGCGGAACTTTTGTCATCAATCCGCGCAGTATCTAGAAGGTATAGGGTGTATCGGGCAACGGGTCTTGTCTATTCTCAAGTGACAAATCCGGGATCATTGATGGTTTCGAGTCACTTATGCACATAGAATTGCGTGAATGAGAGACCAAATCAGTGACATCAACGTTCTGGCCCAGGATCTGTTGCCGACGCCGGATCAGCTACGAAGTGATTTGCTTGTATCAAAAACCGCGGAACGCACGGTTCTGCAGGGCCGCCGTGTCATGCAGCGGATTCTCGACCGCCAGGACGCACGGTTATCAATAATCGTTGGACCATGTTCGATTCACGATATTGAAGCCGCCCGGGACTATGCACACAAGTTGAGGGCGCTCGCCAATGAGGTGGAAGACGCATTGTTTATCATCATGCGAGTCTACTTCGAGAAGCCGCGTAGCACCGTGGGTTGGAAGGGATTTATCAATGACCCTGACATGGACGACTCCTTTCACATCGAGAAAGGCCTTTACCAGGCGCGCAAGCTGCTACTCCATTTGGCGGAGGTCGGATTACCAGCGGGGACTGAGGCGTTGGATCCAATTATGCCACAGTACTTGTCCGATCTGATTTCCTGGACCGCAATCGGCGCGCGCACCGTGGAGTCCCAGACCCATCGCGAGATGGCCAGTGGTCTGTCCAGCCCGGTAGGATTCAAGAATGGCACCGACGGCACATTGGAGGTGGCGATCAACGCCCTGCAGTCGGTAACCCAACCGCATCATTTTCTAGGAATCAACCAAATCGGACAGACTACGGTGTTTCGCACGCGCGGTAATGGTTATGCACACATCGTCTTACGTGGCGGGGGCGGCAAGCAAAATTATGACTCGGTCAGTATCGCCAAGTGCGAGCGGGAACTTAAGCGAGTCGGTTTGTCCGTCAACATTATGGTGGATTGCAGTCACGGTAACTCTAACAAGAATCCAGCGCTGCAGCCATTGGTGGCCAAAGACTGTGTGCATCAGGTCCTTGAAGGCAATACATCGATTATCGGGCTAATGTTGGAAAGTAACCTCAGCGCCGGAAACCAGACCATTCCCAAGGACTTGTCCAAGTTGGAATACGGTGTTTCGGTTACCGACGGCTGCATTGACTGGCCAACCACGGAAGAACTCCTGAGAGAAATTGCAGATACACTACGCAAGTAATCCCGCCTTATCAAAAACAACCACGCCTTACTTGGGCCTGTTCATAGACGTAAAGTCACTCTAATCTCCAAACGCTCCGACAAATAGTCTCGCCGGCGAAACTTTGATGCTGCTCATGGATGACTACTCTTTCCTCGCCTTGGCATTGATTACCGGGATTATTTTTCTGTCCGGCTTGGTGCACGGTACATTGGGGCTGGGTTTTCCATTGATCGCAACACCGCTGCTCGCTCTATTCGTTGATGTGCGAAGCGCCATTGTCATTACGCTACTACCCACCATTACGGTCAACGTTGTGAGCATGGTGCGTGGTGGCCGGTGGCGTGAAAGTATTGGGAAATTTTGGCCACTTGCGATATATGCCGTGATCGGCAGCGCTGTCGGGTCATGGTTCCTCATCATCGGTGACCCCGCACCATACAAGCTGTTGCTTGCGGCGCTGATTTTAATTTACTTGGGCGTGAACCGTTTGGCTGCGGTCAAGATGCGATGGGTCGCGGCCAATCCCGGCTGGTCCATGCTGACGTTTGGTTTTACTGCCGGCGTTGCGAGTGGCACCACGAACGTGATGGTTCCCGTATTGATCATCTACACCCTGGAGTTGGGTCTCGCTGCAAACGCCATGGTGCAGGTATTCAATATGTGCTTTTTCGCCGGCAAGATTGCGCAGATCGGTATGTTTACCAGTGCCGGCGTGGTCGGCCCCGGACTATTGATGTCAACGGTACCGTTGGCCGGCGTAGCATTGATTGCACTGCTGCTCGGAATGGCGATTCGTGATCGTCTCCCGACCGATACCTACCGTAATGTTATCAGGAGTGGGTTGTTTGTCATTGCGATCATGTTAATCATACAGTTCTTTGTGCAAAACTCGCGATAAGGTTGGATAATCCACCGGTAGTCATCGTGACAGAAATTTATTCACATCCGCGCCGAAGCAAATCTAACTTCTGTTTCACCGATCCCCGATCGCCGGATCCCGCAGCATGCGTGTCGGTTGCCGCAAGAAAACTACTCACGCGGTGCGTGATTGAATATGGCGTGATGCTCGCAGTTAAGGTGCCGTAGTGTCGGTCAGTGAGCGCGCGTTACTTCGACGAAAACCAAATCGGAAAACGTGGCGGCCGAATTGGCTGCACCTTACTCCGGTCGCGCACCACTTTATGCTCATCGATGTTTTGTTTGTGCTCGGCCTCGGTGATTTCAACACCTACGTTGTCTCCCGGACTTATGATTCGAATTGGACCATCATAGTTCCATCCATCCGCCCACACCGGTATAGACAAACATAGCACCGTTATCAAAGTGATGAGTCGCATGACACCCCCATGTCAATGATTAATAGTTGTACATAAATAAGCTTAGGCGACGTTATCTATATTGTCGAGGTACCCAGTGGGGTAATGCTATTAGCGCAATACTAATCACGGCGGTTGCGAAAATATTTTTGTAAATATACTAAATACACTGCGTTCAACGTTTAGAAATTGATTGCACAGGACACCTACCAATAGGCCAGCAATTTGTCGTTTTCGATCTTCCACTCAAATCGGGTTAGCGGACGGTTTCCCTTCTTGATACATTCGCCAGTTGAAACATCAAAAGTCCATTCATGTTTAGGGCAGGTTAGTACGCCATCCTCGAGCGCAAGGTGTGGGATGTTCGTGACTTGATGTGGGCAGCGGCTGTCGTAAACGCGAAACTCGGTGTCCTCGCGGTAAATAAACAGGCTTCGCCCGTCGCAGTTTAGGTAGCTGATTATTTTATTCTCAATTTCTTCGGTGGAGGCTACCTCGTGCCATTGGGACTTGGCGTCCAAGAGTTCAGGGCGAAACTCTGGAATGTCCATGTCTAGAATTATGTCCACCGCCCAGACGATCTTAGCAAGACCAAGGGCGGGAAACGCCATCAACAGGGCATCGAGTATCTCGTGGGGAGTGGCACCGTCTCTCATTGCCCGGCTGAGGTACTGCCTGAA
This sequence comes from uncultured Gammaproteobacteria bacterium, assembly GCA_945787105.1. GTDB lineage: Bacteria > Pseudomonadota > Gammaproteobacteria > Arenicellales > JAANXG01 > CALZGZ01. The sequence goes on along the minus strand of CALZGZ010000238.1, from coordinate 2,737 downwards.
ACCATTTTCGGTTTGCGCATGCACCTTGGTAATTACCGAAATGAGACTGCGAGTCTTTTTGTCCAGATGCGTCCCCGCCTGTTTGAGGAACGTAAAATATGGCTTGATCGCGTCGGGACGGGCTTTGATTAAATAACTAAGGGCATCACTCATGGGGCGTACTCCAACATTTCTGAATTCAACCGCGGCGGTTGCCAAACCTCAATGATAACAAAATCGCGCCACGCGCTAGACGAGAATATTGCGACCGCAAACAGCGACGAGGGAACGAGCCATATGGATCAGTGTCGCCCGCACCGCGGATTCTTTGTATATCGCTACTCTAATAGTCAAGTTCAACTACAATTGATTGATGCAACGCCGAAAGAATAAATCACCCACAGATGTTACTACTAGTCTCAAATGTCATTGTTCATAGCGTGTTGATTTTAAAAGCATCCCTGATACAAGTGGTGTGAAGTTAAACAAGATTCCATTCATTGCCTTAGGGGTCCTGGCCGTGGCGGGATCTGCCTATTACATTGGTTCCGGCAGATTCGAAGGCTCTGGCGTGCCGAACGCCCACCTCGATCTGGTGCCGGCGGACACGTTAATGTTCGCCGGGGGGCTTGAACCGGTCCCGGTACGCAAAATGCTCGCGCACACTGGATTGAATTACGCCCAGTGGTTCGAACACGACGACTTGAATCAGATCTACCAAGCTTTGGACCTGCAAAGTGCGGCAGACGGTGTCCGGCTGCTGAGTGAACTGCTGGTTCTGTATTTTAATCATCTCGATGACCCAGCGGAACTGCTCGGCAAGCTGGGATTGGCCGATGAGTTTTATATGACGTTTTATACCGTGGGTTTGGTTCCTGTTGTACGGATGCAGGTGGCGGACAGATCGGCGTTTGATCGCACATTCGCCCGCATCGAATACAACGCGCGAGTAACGCCGCTGGTTCGCGATCTGGGAGGCGTGGAGCATAAAGTCTATCCATTGCTGAAAGGTGCGGATAGTCCTTCCCTGGTGGTGGTCGAGACCGGCGAGGATGTGGCATTTATTGTCGATCTCGGAGATCCGGAGGCACTGTCCATCGCGATTGGCGCGACCAAGCCCGCGACGTCCATGGCGGAAACTGATGAGATAAAAAGACTGAACCAAAAATACGATTACTCCGCATTCGGCACCTTCCTGCTCAATCATCGGGCAATAGCGGCTGCATTAACCTCTGCGGAGAATCAAGCTGGCCGAACCATTGCCAGGCTGCTAGCCGACGACGCACGTGCGGCTGACATAAAACTATTGCGCAACCGGACGTGTGCAGAAGAATTCAACAGCATTGCGCGAATCTGGCCGCGAACAGTGGCGGGATACCGAAATATGGAAATTACCGATGGCGGTTTCGCAAGCGAGTTCCACTCCATCATCGAGATCGAGGATCCAGAGTTTCTGGAAACACTGCGAAGGGTGAGGGGCTACATTCCGCGTTCGTTGATCGAAAGCGAAGATACTGAGTTTGCCTTCGCGTTGGGTCTTGATGTGGGTAAGCTGGGACGATTCGCCGGAGAACTGGTGCGGTACATGAAGCGGTGGAATTATGAATGTCCTGCTTTGGTGCCGTTGAATCAATGGGGTAAGCACGCCGCCTCGGCGTCGATGACGGCATCCGTGGGCGCCGCTATGGGACAGGGCATAAAGGGAGTGAGCATTGGCTTGTTGGATCTAGACATGAATGGTGCGGGCGGCGACCTCAGATTGAATAAGCTTGACGCCCTATTGGCTGTTTCCGCAGAGGATCCAAAACTACTGCTGGAAAACGCAGGTGCAATTCCCGGACTGGGCGAGATCGATGTCCCGGAAGATGGCACCCCGGTTGACGCGTGGCTGCCGATACCGTTGACCGGTGGACATCTGCGTCTACCGCTCAAATTGGCGTTGTCGGGGGATCATCTGATCGCATTTGCAGGTGCCAAGGCGGGGCAGCTGGCTAAGGCATTTGCGGGCGACAACCTCGAGTCCAACGGCTTGTTGTACTATAAGGTTGACTACCAGGCTTACATCAACGCGTTGGTGAATACATGGGGTTCCCATCAAGGGCGTCACTACCGGCCAAAGGAGCGGCAGATGCTGGAAGCGCTGCGTTCAATCAACGCCGTATACCGAGGTCATCTGGATATCACCGAGCATGGTATCGAGATGACCGGGGACATCATCGTTCGCGATTAGCCGGTGACTGCAGCCCCACGTGCGCAGGGTTCGCCATCTCCTCCACTCACCGGACCAGTCTCCGCATCCAAGCGCATACGCGCCAGGTACCCATGCTTCAAATTGAATCAATTCAATCAAATTTCCGCTACAATTTAGATGCTTTTACTAGCACCTTCGTTTATTGAGACTTGGATCTGACAGACAACATGAGCCGCCATATTCAACTAATGGATACGACACTGCGAGACGGCGAGCAGACCCGCGGTGTTTCGTTCTCCCAAGACGAGAAAGTCAGCATTGCCAAGGCATTGTTGCAATCCCTGCGCGTGGAACGCGCCGAGGTTGCCTCCGTCGGGGTGTCTGAGGGAGAACGGCAGGCGGTGACTCACATCAATCAATGGGCCGCCGAGGAAGGTATGCTGGAGAGGGTCGAAGTGCTGGGCTTTGTGGATCGGACCCGCAGCGTCGATTGGATCACCAGTACCGGCGGCAAGGTGCTCAATCTGTTGGCCAAAGGGAGCGAGAAACATTGCCGGGAGCAGTTGC
>CALZGZ010000237.1 GCA_945787105.1 uncultured Gammaproteobacteria bacterium | reverse complement strand
GCATCAATCCCGCGCCGCGACTGACGGTCCGCCAGCGGCCTACAACCGGTCAACCCGGTCCCCGGGTCCGGATTGCTGTCCTCCCTGCCTGTCGTCTGTTTGGGTAAACTGAAACTCCACCCCGCCGGGGCCACAAAATGAATCCGGTACCTCCCCGCCACTAGACCCGAAAATAGATACTTCCCCGCCTCGTCCGTCTGCATCGTACTCAAATTCGTGCCGCTGCAATCCTGCAGGTTCACTGTCACCCCCGACAGCCCCGTCTCACCATCCTCCTGTATCCCATCGCCATCCGCATCGTTCCATACATAGTCCCCAATCTTCCCCGCCCACACCATGACAGGACTGGTAACGAGTAATCCAGCAACGACCAGTGCGGCACCAACATGACGTAAGTTCTGCCAAGATGCGCGAAATGCTTTTTTGTTTACACGAAGATCATTCGTGCTCGAAATTGCAACTGCCATTCAAGCGCACCCCCAGTCCGGTATACGGGAGAACCTTAACACGTAAATCATAATCGGAATAAGAAGATCTTTGGTGACTTGGTCACTTTCTAAGTGGTAACCGGCACGAAATGGTCGTAGTGGTTTTTGCAAGTAAAGCGACATCGATAAGAACAACGCGATGAACCCCCGATGAAGTTGTGAACCAGTTCTGGGAACAGTTTACTTATTTGTGGATAAATCGGGTGGTAGCTTGCTTGGCCTGATCGTTTTCGGTGTTGTCGGTGATTGGCGAATAGTCCGTTGTCATAGTTATTAACAGATAAGTAAACTGTCACCGTAATTGCCCCGTAATTGCGATTATTGGGACAAGTAATTTAATCGGATCGTTGGTCGAGATGGATCAGTCAACTAAATTTTGGGACAAGATTGCACAACGCTATTCGCAACAACCTGTTGCTGATAAAGCGGCCTACCAGAAAAAACTGCGGGTCACTCGCGAATACTTTCAGCCGGATATGGAGGTATTGGAGTTTGGCTGTGGGACAGGGTCGACCGCCATCACTCATGCGCCTTATGTGAAACACATTCACGCAATCGATATCTCATCGAAAATGATCGAAATCGCGCAACGCAAAGCGAACGCAGAAAGAGTCACAAATGTAACTTTCGAACGATCGACTATCGATGAATTCAGCGTCTCCGATCAAACACTAGATGCGGTGTTGGCGCTGAGTATTCTGCACTTACTGGAGAACAAGGAAAAGGTAATCGCCAAGGTTCATAGAATGCTCAAACCGGGCGGCATTTTCATAACCAGTACAGCGTGCCTGGGAGATACCATGAAGTATATTAAGTTGATCGCGCCGATCGGAAAGTTTTTGGGTTTAATGCCGTTGGTTAAGGTCTTTACCATGAAAGAACTGGAAGAAAATTTAGCCGATACCGGTTTTCAGATTGACTACCAATGGCAACCGGGAAAAGGCAAAGCGGTATTTATTGTGGCGAAGAAGGCTGAATAGGCGCAGTGAGGTCTCCGCTTTTGGCCGGTGGGTGATGTTCGTTGCAGCGCAACAATATCTACTCTCGCAAGTTCGCAGGGAACCGGTGCTTACGGTAGAGTCGAGATGTGGTGCGGTGGCGTTAGGTATAGCCTGCTGTTGCCGCGGATATTCGTGCCCATGACTTCCGAATGGCAGGTCTAAATTACTTACCGGACTTATTAGAACACTTTTGAGATTCGGTATTAGGCTGACCGTGGTGCACGCGATTCGCTGGTGAACTTGCATTCCGAATGTTTGGCGATTCGCCTGAAAGCCAGTATTGGTTCGGTTGAGACCTCCTGTTCGGCAGCCTTCACCTGCTTTCGACTGGGGGGATCGCTAATATTTGTGATGGCTATCCACCCACTCCGGCGTTAATCGATCCGCATTCTCTCCTCGTACGCTGGGTCGCTTCGGTTGCGCCCATTTTGGCGGGCGGGTCAGAGTCTGCCGGCGATTTCTGACCAAATCAGTGGGGTGCAACCACACAGCCAGGGGTATACGCTTGAGTGGCCACAACAGTATTAACAGAACGGGGACCAGGGGAGGAAATGGGATGTATGGGCCACTGAAAAGAATCCGCGTCAGTTACATGGCGCTCGTCTTATTGGTTTTTCCTGTCAGCGCGGCAGCGATACCTTCTTTTAGCAACCTTTTCGTTTTCGGTCATAGTCTCTCAGATACCGGAAACGCGGCCATCGCGTTGACTGACTTTGGCAAGACGCCGCCTGTAACGCCTACCCAGCGTGTTCCGTTCCAATTCGATGGTCCAAACGCCGACTTGGTTCCGGGCCTGCCTTATCTTAGCTCCGACCTACCTCCCTTTGTCAGCTCCGGCCTACCCCCCCGTTTTTCAAGTGGCGCGGTGTGGATCGAAGGCTTAGCAAGTGGCCTTGGTCTGAGTGCGGATCCGGCGCTTGCTGGGGGCACGAACTTCGCCTTTGGAGGCGCGAGAACAGGACCGCTCGGCGCAGCACTGTCGGGTGCTTCTCCCAGCCTGCTTGATCAGTTTTTTGGTTTCTTCGGAGGCGGGGGCCCGCCGGTCATTGATCCGGATGCTTTGTACGTCGTATGGGGTGGTGGCGACGATGGCCGTGACATCGCCAAAGCCAAGGCAGCCAGCCTTATCAATGATCTTGAGGCAAGCGCTTTGATCGCCGAGGCAGTGAGTAATGTCGCTGCAATAATTGGAATACTTGCTGATGCGGGGGGTGAGTATTCTGGTCCCAAACCTGCCTGATCTAGGCCTCACGCCTGAGGCGAAGGACCGAGATAAGCCGGGCGATTTGGAGGGTCTAGTAGCGGCCTCCACCATGGTTTCAGTGGAATTCAACGCGGTCCTGGATGCCGTTTTGGACTCTTTCCCAATCTTGTTCCCTGCGGCGAATATCATCGAGCTCGACATTTTCTCAATCTTGAACGAAGCTGTATTCAATCCGCCTGCTTTTGGGTTTGCAGATGGCATGAACCCGTGCGTGAGCTTTGCTACGGTTTGTCCAAATCCAGATGATTTTGTGTTTTTAGATGGTGTCCACCCAACCGCTGCGGGTCACGCCGTGATTGCGCGCGCCGCACTTGCGGCGGTACCGGAACCCGCCACCATCATGCTCATGGGCCTTGGTCTTGCTGGTTTAGGCTTTGCAAGGCGGCGCAGGAACAGCGTTTAAAACAACAAAATCAAATAAGCTGTAACAGACCCCGCTTCGGCGGAGTTTGTTTTTCATAAGATCGTTTCGTGAGCGACCGGTTTTGACGGCAATGGAGGCTCAACCGGACGTTTAGTATGGTGGTTTCCCCAGCCTCCGAGGGTCCGCAGTTGGCCGGCTGAACCGTTCGTGTGAGATAAGAATCGAATTTAATGATCACTGTCGGTGCGATGGGGTGGAAACTAATGCCGGCAATAACCTCACCGCACCGAGTCATAGCCGCGATCTAGACCGCGCTGCGAGTAAACGATCTGCCACAAGTGGTTTCTACGCGCGCGGAACGCCCCGGCCGACGACAGTAAAAAGAACCGCCACATGCGATAGAACTGTTCGCTATAACCCGCTTGCGCCAGTTCCTGTTTGTGGACATCCACATTTGCCATCCATGCCATCAGCGTTGGATCGTAATCCACACCAAAATTATGCCAGTCCTCCATAACCAATTGACCCTCGGTCGCGGCCGCGATCCACTTCTGGGTCGGTAGCATGCCGCCCGGAAAGATGTATTTGTCGGTCCATGGGTCGACACTCGTCTTGGGTGTATCGGTGCCAATCGTATGCAACATAAACAGCCCATCATCAGCCAGGCATCGGCGGACCCGCTTGAAATAGGTGCGATAATTCTTGACACCCACGTGCTCAAACATGCCCAGTGACACGATGCGGTCAAAAGTCCCGGTCACATCCCGGTAGTCCTGCAGGCGCAGTTCCACAGGCAGCCCCTCACATAGTTGCCGCCCCAGCTCTATTTGGTCCTCCGCCACCGTGATGCCGACCGCCTTCACTTGATATTTCTCGGCGGCAAAGCGGACAAAGCTGCCCCACCCACAGCCGATATCGAGGATCTTCATGCCTGGTTCCAGGCCAATCTTGCGGCACACAAGGTCGAGTTTCGCCTCCTGCGCCGCGTCGAGGTCTGACGCATCTTTCCAGTAGCCGCAGGTGTAGGTCATGCGTTGATCCAGCATCCTCTGGAACAGATCGTTACCCAGATCATAATGATGCTCGCCGATCTTGAACGCGCGGGAGCGCCGTTGGCGATTGATCAGCTTCGCCAGCACCACCGGCACCAGCAGTTTGACCGGGGAGATGACATGTTCCAGATCGGCCCGCAATAGCTTGTGAATCAACTCATCCAAAGCCTCGCAGTCCCACCAGCCTGCCATGTACGACTCGCCAAAACCGATGACCCCGTCACCCAGTACACGGTCATAAAACTCTGACCGATGGACCCGCATATCGAACGCGCGTGTGCCGTCGATCTCGATCCCGGCGATTGACAACAGATCCTGGATAGTCTGTTGTGCGTTCTTCATCTTACCCAACGGATCATTTCTTGAGGGAAGCAGCGGCGACCCGATGGCCGAGAAACGAGGCTGCGGCGGTTACACATCCACGCCGTGCAGGGTCTCTTCGATCAGCATGTCCACTACCGCCTTCAGTGCTTCCACGTTATTGGCGCCGGCGGCCTTGGCATCATTATAGGTCTCGACTTGCCAGTGCGCACTGGTGCCACGCTCGAGGATCTGCCGCGCATGCTCGACTTCGGCCACGCAATCGAAAAACTGCGCATCTTCCCCAACCAGCATCAGCATCTCCTCCAATAACTCCGCATAAGGCACCACCACACCTTTGCCAAAGTCGATCAGTCCTTCCTCGAACCCGTACCGTTCAGCCCGCCAACGGTTTTCATTGATGAGCATATTTGCATAGCCACGCCAACGCTGGTTGTTCATGCGCAGCCGATAAAGCATGCGCAACCAACAGCGATAGAGCGCAGCGATGCACACCGCATCTTCAACCCGGGTGCAGATGTCGGTGATACGCATTTCAAGCGTGGGGAACCTGACATTAGGCCGGATGTCCCACCAGACCTTGGTGCGGTCCTCGATCACCCCCGATCTGACCAGCACATCGACGTGGCGTTGAAAATCCGCAAAGCTATCGAAACGCTCCGGCAGACCAGTGCGCGGGAAAGTGTTCCATACCGCAACACGGTAAGACTTGAGTCCGGTATCTTGGCCTTCCCAAAATGGTGACGACGTGCTAAGCGACAGAAGATGCGGCAACATGTAGACGGCTTGGCCCATAAGATCAATACGCAACTGGTCGTCGTCGATCCCAACATGAACGTGCATACCGCTAATCAACAGCCGGCTTGCTACGCCCTGCATGTCCTGGGCGATGATATCGTAGCGTTCCTTATCGGTGTGCTTCTGGGTGCCCCATCTCGCGAACGGGTGAGTGGAGGCGGCAATCATCGCAAGACCGTGGTTTGCTGCCACCCGTGACACGCAACCACGCAGTCGCATCATATCCGCACGTGCCTGTTGCATCGTCTCGCAGACGCGGGTACCCACCTCGATCTGAGACTGCAGGAACTCCGGCATGACCTGCTGTTCGAGTTCTTTCGCACACTCGTCCAACATTGTCGGCGGCGACTCTTTGATCAGGTCGCGCGTCTCGCGGTCGACCAGCCAGTACTCTTCCTCAATACCAATGGTAAAACTTGGTTCTTTGAGCATGGGGATTCGCGATTACGTAAAAGTCATCAATAGAATATGCGATCCGCAGACCACACGAGCCTCTGCTTTAGATTTCCTGTTCGTTGGTCTAACCAGGTTGCTCGGACCGATGGGAACTTATCAATATGGTTAAAGTCGCTCATGAACAACAGTGTAACAAACTAGCAAAGATAAGGGGCCGCAGGCGCTAAAAACGGCCTCGGTCCTATTGCTGTTACGCTAACAGCGGGCGCCAACACTTGAATATATTCCGAGCGCAGCACGGAAACCAATCTGTTTTCGGTCGTGCCGAGTATTGCGAGGTATCTCACCGTCTTGGATGCTGGTGGCAATTTTAACAGGGTGAGATCCCTCAGCGCGCAGCGCGTCGGGATGACAACCGTACACGCGTGCCCTGAGCGTAGTCGAATGGGTCACGGCACGAAATGTCACTGGAGCGGGCCAGCTATGATCTGCGCACCGTTAGTTGAGAATCTTGTTCGAGCAGTTCGGGTGCTTTGTGAACTTGGTATTTGACTTCGGTTGCAGTATTGTCTTTCTCATGGTGCCGCACATTACGGTCAAGATCACATGAACAGCGTCATTGCGCCGCCACCCGTGCCAACCATCGCCGTTCGCAACACGATGGACGTGTATCCCGTGCACCGTATCTACTGTGTCGGACGCAACTATGCGGAACATGCCCGGGAGATGGGGCACGATCCTGACCGCGAACCGCCGTTTTTCTTTCAGAAGAACCCCGACAGCCTGGTCCCCAATGGGGGCGAATTTCCCTATCCTGACAAAACCCATGACGTGCATCACGAAATTGAAATGGTGGTCGCCCTCGGTGCGGGAGGCAAGGATATTCCGGTCGCCGAGGCCTTGCATCGTGTGTATGGCTACGCGGTCGGGCTGGATATGACGCGACGCGATCTGCAAGGACAGATGAAAGCAGCAGGCCGGCCGTGGGAGATCGGTAAGGCGTTTGATTCTGCCGCGCCGTGCGCGGAGATCGTCCCGGCGAGCGAGATCGGGCATCCGACGCAAGGCGCAGTATGGCTCAAGGTAAACGGGGAGCTACGCCAACAGGGCGATCTAAACCAAATGATCTGGACTGTGCCGGAAACCATAGCGTACTTGTCGGGGCTGTTTACCCTCACGGCGGGAGACCTGATTTATACTGGCACACCTGCTGGCGTGGCGGCGGTCCAGCGCGGCGACATTCTGCACGGCGGCATCGACGGGATCGGAGAGCTACAGGTTAACGTCGTGTAACTGCACGCGGCTGGATGTTGTTGCACAATGTGGTAAACAACCACCGCGCATCGAGTTGGTCAACGAACCGGCTTCACTTATCATCGAAGAACATTGTAATCACGGAGGCGCCTTGTGAAAGCCATTGAATTTACTCGCCATGGTACCCCGCACCAGGTGTGCCGCTGCATCGATGCCGAGGATGTCGGTTATCCCGAGCCGGGGGAGATCGTCGTCGCCGTGGATGCCAGCGCCATCAATCCCGCCGATCTCTTGATTATAGAGGGGCGCTATCCAGGGCCGAGCCAGCTCCCCGCCCGCGTCGGGATCGAAGGCACCGGTCACGTGGAGGCAATCGGTAGCGGGGTCATTGGTCTTGCGGTCGGCGACCGCGTGATGATCCTGGACCGGGCGAATTGGGCCGATAAAGTCCGCATTGCGGCCGACCAGGCGATAAAGATTCCTGATGATCTCGACGTACTGCAGGCAGCAATGATGAAGGCCAATCCGCCCAGCGCCTTGCTCATGCTCGACGAGTATGTCGATCTGCAGCAAGGCGACTGGGTCATACAAAACGCCGCTAACTCGGCGGTTGGCTATCACGTGATCCGGCTCGCGAGAACCCGCGGCGTACATACGATTAATGTCGTGCGGCGCGAGACGCTGTTCGAACCCCTAACTGCGGCAGGGGCCGACCTAGTGGTGCTCGAAGGCGATGACCTGGGAGAACGGGTGCGCGCGCACATCGGTAACGTCCACGTACCGCTCGCCCTCGATGCGGCGGGCGGGCGGTCTTGTCTGGCGCTTGCCGACTGCCTCACTGACGGTGGAACGGTTGTGAACTACGGGTTCCTGAGCGGTGAACCATGCATGATCACGCCGCATCACGCCATCGTGCACAACATCAGCTTGAAGGGTTTCTGGTTGGTGCGGCAACTGTTTCAGGGTCCGCGCGTTAAGGTAGAAGCCGTGTATGCCGATATCGCCCGACTCATCTCCGCGGGAACCATTCAGGCGCCCATCGAAGCAACCTACGGACTGGAAGACGTCACTCGGGCCCTGAAGCATGCCGAACGTGAACGCCGCAATGGAAAGATATTGTTTACCCCCAATAAGTGAAGGCTAAGGACCGAGGAGCGGAGTGCGGAGTGCGGAGTGCGGAGTGCGGGCAGTAAAAAAAGGAAAAGAAGCACTGGAAAACAGCGGTCGAAGTCACGTCTCCAATCCCTATCTTTATCGTATGGATGTTCAGGCGCTGGGGGTGCCGCCTATGCCGGCCAGTACGATATCAAACTTGGCACTCAACTCCGCCGCATCGTTGGCGGCCGGTACAAAGTCAGCCAACACCATGTGCCGGCGATCGACCGGTACACGATTGAAGATAAAGTCTTCCGCATTGCGAGGCTCGCCGCGGACATAAAGCTGGGTTGTGAATGGCGCTGTATCCGGCGCAAAAACAGCGACATGTATATGCGGGGTGCGGCCTGGATAGGGCACCGGCCGGATGGTTCTAAACCGGTAACGGCCGATCCCATCGGTGACGCTATGCCCGAAACCCTGGAAGTTTTCATCCATCGCTCGGCCGCGATCCCGCGGGTGATGGTAGCGCCCGTTGGCATCACACTGCCAAATCTCGACACGTAGATTGCGCACCGGCCGTCCGTTGACATCCAACACCCGCCCGGAAAGATCGGTAATGCGGCCTTGTGCCACGCCGCTGCGGCCACGGATTTGGATCAGGTCATTGTCGTCATCGAGGGGGGGCTGCAGCGGGTAAAACGGACCTGCCGTTTGTCGGGGTGTCGGCTGAAGCAACCGCGCGGCCGCGGGCCCGGCAAGCAGCAGACCGGCGATACCCATGACTAGGTTACGTCTTTGGGGATTCACAGACATATGAAATGGCGTTGTTAGTCTTGGAAAAAGAGTTAGACACCCCAACCAACAGTTAGGTTCTAAATTTTCGATAATTCAGCGGCCGAAGATCGGCCAGCGGGGATTGGAGATATAACCCGTATGTTGCACCCAGGCGCCCCGCCTCTATTCTTGCCAAGCAACGTGAAGAATCGAATATCACCATTTCCTGGAAGAGACGCTGCGGGTCTCTCCGATACAAACCATGAATAGAGGCGGGGATATCCCCGCGCTGGCTCGGTCTCGCCCGCCGCGATCTGCTTTTCTGTGTTGCTCACTTGGTTCGCTTGGACACGTACATGTTAGCGTCCGCATCATCGAGCAGTTCTGCAATTGAACCATGCCGCTGTGGATCCCAAGTGCAGATACCGACACTATAGGAGATTCGATAATGATGTGCGGGATCTGAATTACGAATACGAATGCCCTCGTCAAGCCGGTCTAACGCAGTGGCAATACCTTGTTGGCCTCCACCGGTTACCAGCACGCAAAACTCATCACCTCCGAGCCGCCCGATCACGTCGGACTCGCGGAACGTGCCCAACAAAAGTTGCGCAAGGTCGGCAAGGACACGATCTCCCTCGGCATGTCCGAACCTGTCATTGATTTGTTTGAACTCATCGAGATCTATAAATACCGCCGAACATGGTTGGTTGACTCGCTCGCACAATACCAGGGTGTGTTGCGCCATGGCTTCGAAAGCCCGGCGATTCGACAGGCCGGTGAGCGGGTCAGTGGTCGCGAGTTTCAGGGCACTGAACTCCCCTTCTACCATGGCGGCAAGGTCGCGCAATAGTGCCAAATCGTCCGTAGTCATGGTGCGCGGTTCGTGATCGATCAAACACAATGTACCGAGTTTGCTGCCATCCGCCGATGACAGCGGGTGGCCGGCATAGAATCGGATGGGGGGGTCAGCGGTTACCAGAGGATTGCCGGAAAAGCGTTCATCACTGCTGGCGTCTTCGACCACCAAGGTGTCATCACCGAGGATCGCGTGACTACAAAACGAAATATCCCGAGGAGTTTCCGCCGTATCCAAACCTTGGCAGGATTTAAACCATTGCCGGTTCGCATCAACCAGACTAACCAACACAATTGGTACGTCAAACAAGCGCCGTGCAAGACGTGTCACACGGTCAAACCGCTCTTCGGGCGGAGTATCGAGGATATTCAGCGCACGCAATGATTGGAGGCGTTTGCGCTCATCGCTAGGAACAGGTGCTGCCCTCACTTGCTACCCTATTACTATTTGATTGTCGATCAGAAAAAATCACGATTCTGTTACAGAATTAGCCCGCAATTTGCACCACGGCACGATATGCGGGCTAATTACTCAAGTCTAGCAGCCCTAATAGCGTAAACAACCTGCCGTCTCGGTGTTAACAATCGTTAATGGGAAGACCGAATCCATACGGCTCGCATACCAGAGGTGGGAGGCGACAAAAGTGCTAACCCAAGTGGCAGTCGGCTACCGCCAGCCCGTTACCTTTTTTGGTGAGGCGACACTGTTTGTAAAACGCTTGATCGATGGCGCGAATCGTACGAGATGTGGATTGTTTGCGCTAGCGCTTCCACTGTCTGGGTCCGTCGTTGTAGGCTGCATAGGGGGCGCGCGCAAGACGGTCGATTTTTCCCGTTAGCTGATGTTCGCCCTTGGCGATTGCGTAGTTCTCAAGATAGTGCAATAGGATCTGGGCCGACGGTTTGCGGCGCTTTAGTCGCAGCATATTCCAGCGGAGGTTGCGTCGGTTGGCCATGGGGCGATAAGCACGGAGAGAGTGATACAACCATCGTACCAGCTGTCTGCAGCAGCCGTCGTCGGTGATTCATGTACACACCTCGATACGCTCTTCAACTTCGTACCTGTAGTGCCATGCACCGATTGTGAGTTGACCACGGTTGCCAACCAAGACCAAACAAGCGGCTGCCGAAACAGTCACCTTGATTCCGCTGCATTGTGATCTCAACTATCCGCGCGCCATTTGAACAATACTGCACCCAGCCCCATAAAAACCGCACCCATGACCACCAGTACCATGACATTTTCCGCAATATGCGCCCAACCGTAGCCGTCAATCATAATTGCGCGGGCGGCTTCTAAAACATGAGTCAGTGGAAGGAGCTGGGCAATCGCCTGCAAGAACTCATTAGTGCCTTCCATCGAAAACCAGACCCCGGACAACAGCATCATCGGCCAGCCAAGGAAATTCAACAAGCCGCTTGCCAGCTCTTCGCTGCTGACGCGTGATGTGGCGACCAACGCCAAGGCGATGATCGAAACCGCACCCAAGGCGGCAACCATGAACAACAGAAGGTAACTGCCGTCCATGCGGATGTTGAGAAACGCACCCATGCCCCAGAACACCAGCACAACGGACGTCAACGTGATCACCAGCCGCGACGCAATTTGTGCGGAAAGGAACTCCACGGCACGAAGCGGGGTGGCGTTGAGCCGCTTCAAAAAGCCGTTCTTGCGATAGCGTACGACGACAAATCCCACGCCGAACAAACAAGAAAACATCATATTCATGCCCAGGACTCCGGGTAACAGCCAGTCGATGTAACGGACCGGGCTCCCGGAAACGGCGGCCTTTTTCAACGGCGCACCCCCGCTGCCCAGCAACATCTTCTCGAGGATATAACCCCTCGGCGAATCCGCGTTGATCCAGTAAGTATGTATTCCGTCGAGCCTGATCAACATGTCGATCTGATGGCGGGAGACCTTATGTAGCGCTTCCTGTTCATGTCTGACGGTATAAAAATGAATATGCCGGGTGGATAAAAACGGGTGCGCCCCCCGGTCAATCTGCTGGGTTTGACCCAAAATCGCCACCTTGAACAAGGGTCGATCGTCTTCCCAAAAGATCCAAGCCATTCCCAACACCAGCAGTATCGGAACCAACAAGTTCCAGCTCAGCGAGGATCGATCCCGTAGGAATTCCATGTTTCGGGCGTGGAGAATTGCTAGCAAGCGTCGAATCATGGGCGGAGCTCCTTGCCGGTGAGTTCTAGGAACAAGTCATCGAGAGTGCGCGGGCGAATCTCAAGCCGTTGTAGGGAAATGCCCTGTTGCTGCAGTTGTTTGATGGCCTCGTCGACATCTCTGATGGACATCTCCACGCAGCCGTTGCCATACAAAACGGTGAATGGAAAACGATCCGCCGAGGCGGTGAAGTCTTCCGCCGGCAATTGTAGAATCGTTTCGTCAAAGTGTTCAGCCAGTAATTCGGCCGGTGATCCCTCGGCAATAATCTTGCCGTGATCCATAATGATAATTTCATCACACAACCGGTATGCCTCTTCCATGTAATGCGTGGTCAGCACGATGGTTTTCTTTTGTTGCTTGATGCGTTCGATGAGTTGCCAAAAATTACGGCGCGATTGCGGATCCAGACCGGTAGTCGGCTCATCGAGAAACAGTACCTTTGGATCGTTCAGCAGCGCGAGAGCCAACAACAAGCGCTGGCGCTGGCCACCGGAGAGCTTGCGGTTGTCGCGAGCAAGCAGTTCTTCCAGGGCGCACACCTCGACTATCTCATTGAGATTGGCGGTGTGCTCGTACAAGCGGTGAAACAGCTCCAGCGTCTCTTTGACGGTCAGGAAATCCTGTAACGCAGTGGTTTGAAACTGAATTCCGATCTCCTCGCGAAAACGCCGGTCGTGAGGCGCCCCGCGGTAGCGAACTTCACCGGCGGTTGCCTCGGTTATTCCCTCCATGATTTCGACCGTGGTCGTCTTACCGGCGCCGTTGGGGCCCAACAGCCCGAAACAGGTTCCCTTGGCGATGGAAAAACTCACGCCATCGACGGCGACAACACCGGGATACCGCTTGTGCAGATCGCGCACATCGAGAATGGGTGGTTGCGTCATATTCAAGCCATATGATCGTAATGATATCGGGCGGTGCCGAGAGCCATCGTAGCGTAGCATATCGCTCAAAAGCCGGTTCTGGCCACGGCTTTGCAGATTGCGATCAAACCATCCGGCAAACGCTTTCTGTACCCGGTTTCCGCCCTGCAGTCCGGCCCTGTAGAAATCGGGGCAACCTTAGAATGACCAATATAAATTCGTACGTATCAGGTACGTGCCAAAGGCAACTCAAAGGTAAAGGTAGCGCCGTTCCGCGGGGCGTTCTCCGCCCAAATTACACCGTGTTGCAATGTCATAATGCGTTTGGCTATTGCCAGACCGAGTCCGGCATGAGATCCATCCGCAGGTGCCGCATCGGCACGAAAGAAAGGCTCGAACACCGCGCGCAGATCGTCTTTGGCAATACCCTTCCCACTGTCCGTCACGGAAACCGAAAGCATCCCCTCATCCACGCTGAGCTTGACTACGATGCGGCCACCATCGGGGGTATGGGCGAAGGCGTTGTCCAGCAGATTATCCAGAACCCGTTCGGTCATGCCGATATCTCCTTGCGCAAAGGGCAAACCCGGCATAGTGACCAACTCCAGGGCAATCTCTCTTTGTTCCGCCCGCAAACGATATTTCTGCACCACATCCTGTACCAACTCGGCGAGGGCGAAAGGCTCCAACACCGGCGCTTTCTCGCGCGCATCTAGGCTGGCCAGCTCAAACAACTCCTCGACCATACGGCTGAGTCGCTGTCCCTGATTGAGAGCCGTGCGGATAAAATCCGCGCGTTGCTCTTCGGGCAGTTCTTGTCCCTTGATCTGAAGGGTCTCAAGATAACCCTGCATCGAGGCAAGAGGAGTACGCAGATCATGGGACACCTGCGCAA
The DNA here is from genome assembly GCA_945787105.1 of uncultured Gammaproteobacteria bacterium. Taxonomy (GTDB): domain Bacteria; phylum Pseudomonadota; class Gammaproteobacteria; order Arenicellales; family JAANXG01; genus CALZGZ01. Next base: position 1,690 of record CALZGZ010000237.1, on the reverse strand, counting down.
TAAGTTCACGGCGCAGCGTATCTTGCTCCCGTAGTTGCTCGATTTGCTCGCGGATTCGATGGGCCATGCGGTCGAAGGTGATACCGAGTCGATCAACCTCGTCCACCGAGCGGCCCACATCGACGCCGTAGGTGCGCTCCGAGTCAAACCTGGTCTGCTCGAACTCCTCCATTACCGCCGACAGACGCTGCAGACGTCGCGTCAACAGGCGAAACGCCACCAGCCCTACCAGCAGACCGACCCCGAGGCTCGCTGCGACCGCCCACCCACTCATGCGTAGAAAGTAGCTCTCTCGTATCATCCGCTCCACCCGATCAACTTGTTCGCCCCGCAACACTACGTAAAGATAACCCTCGGGCCGCTGTTGGTTGGGTACCGGTGTAACCGAGAACGCTTTTTTTCCATCGTGGCTGCGTGGGTCATCGCCCAGCAGTGGATAGTGCTCATCCATCGTTAAGAAAGATTTGATTGGTGCTAACGATACCCGTTTTCGTTTAACCTTTCCGGGATCAGCAGAATAAGAGAGGATGTTGCCCTCAAGGTCGATCAAATAAATTTCGATGCTGGGATTGATCACCATGTATTGGCGAAAGGTTTCCGACAGTGCCTGTTGGTCGATGCGTCCCTCGGCCACCAGATTGCGATCGGCCACCAAGTCACGCGCAAGGTTACGGTTGAACTGCTGGTTGACCTCCTGCAAATAATTGCGCGTGATGGTGTTACTGATAAAGGCGTAGAGCAGACCGATCACGATCAACAGTAGCGCTAGACCCAAAGATAATTTAGCGTAGAGGGTCTTCAACATTGCTCAATCTGCAAATTTGTAGCCGACACCCCACACCGTCTGAATGTGGCGAGGTTTCGACGGATCTTCTTCAATCTTCGCCCGCAGCCGGTTGATGTGGGTGTTGACGGTGTGCTCGTAGCCTTCGTGGCTGTAGCCCCATACGGCGTCGAGTAGCTGAACCCGACTGAACACCCGTCCCGGATGGCGCGCAAAGTGAACCAGTAGGTCAAACTCGCGAGCAGTCAGCTCCACCGATACGTCATCGATCGATACCTTGTGCCGCTGGACATCTATCCTCAAGCCGGCATGTTCGATTAACTGTTTTACCCCTTTTTCTTCTATGGCTTTGTGGGTAAGGGCCTCCACGCGACGAAATAACGCTTTAATCCGCGCCATTAACTCGGGGATGCTGAATGGTTTTGTCAGATAGTCATCCGCCCCCATCTCTAACCCCACCACACGATCTAGCTCAGTGGACTTAGCGGTGAGCACCAGAATCGGAACATAGGCACCACCCTTTCGCATCTCACGACAGACCGACAGCCCATCCATCCCCGGCAACATCAAGTCCAAAACAACCAGATCAAACCTTCCCTGTTTGAAGGCGTCGAGGCCTTCACGTCCGTTGCCCGCAATCGTCCCGTCGCAATCAAGATCCTGCAGATTAATCTTAATCAATCGCGAAATATCGGGATCGTCTTCAATGATCAGGACGTTGCGTGTCATGGCTAGCCCACATTTGTCACCAGGATCCCGGATTCTGGCGCCGGACTCGTGCAGCTTGCGCGCCGCGCCTGGAACGAGACCCATAGCGGGCTATGGGTGGAGTGAAGGCCAAGCGCAGCTGTGCGAGAACCAGCCAGGGCCGGGATAGGCGTGACTGTCGTAACACCTTGTAATTCG